>JAVBML010000062.1:0-15710 GCA_031552655.1 Gammaproteobacteria bacterium | reverse complement strand
CCGTTCCTCCAAACTTACTCGATAGCACCACCGTCAATGCCGCCGTCAACGTCGTCTTACCATGATCCACGTGACCTATCGTCCCTATATTTATATGTGGTTTCGTCCTCTCAAATCTCTCCGCCATTTTCTCTTGCCCTCAATTTGTTACTGTTTTTTAATAATAGCTTCGGCAATATTTGCCGGTGCTTCACTGTATTTTGCAAACTCCATAGTATATGTAGCGCGCCCCTGACTCATGGACCTAACATCGGTTGCATAGCCAAACATTTCACCCAGGGGAACCTGAGCTTTTATAACCCTGCCCGATGGACTGGTATCCATGGCTTGAATAATACCACGGCGACGACTTAAGTCACCAACTATATCCCCCATATATTCCTCGGGAGTAACAACTTCAACATTTACTATGGGCTCTAAAATAACCGCTCCTGCCCTCAGAGCACCTTCCTTAAAAGCTTGGGAACCAGCTATCTTAAACGCCATTTCACTGGAATCAACGTCATGATAGGAACCATCAAATAAACTTACTCTAACATCAACTACGGGATATCCGGCCAACACTCCATTTTCCATTTGTCCCTTGACACCTTTGTCAACGGCGGGAATATATTCTCTGGGAATTACACCACCCACAATGTTGTTTACAAATTCATAGCCGGCTCCTCTCTCTAGCGGTTCCAACTTAATCCAAACATGGCCATATTGTCCCCTACCACCAGATTGTCTAATATACTTTCCTTCCTGCTCAATCGTCTTTTTAATGGTTTCGCGGTAGGCAACTTGTGGTTTACCTACATTGGCATCGACATTAAACTCTCGCTTCATTCTGTCCACAATGATCTCTAGGTGCAGTTCCCCCATGCCCTCGATGATTGTCTGCCCTGACTCCTCATCCGTATGCACTCTAAATGATGGGTCCTCCTGCGCTAATTTGTTTAAAGCTATTCCCATCTTTTCCTGATCAGCCTTAGTCTTAGGTTCAACGGCCACAGAAATAACTGGTTCGGGAAATTCCATTTTTTCAAGGGTAATTATCTGGCTTTCATCGCAGAGAGTATCACCCGTGGAAACATTTTTTAAACCAACGGCCGCTGCAATATCACCGGCATAAACTTCCTTAATTTCTGATCTTGAATTCGCATGCAATTGAACAATACGGCCAATGCGTTCCCGTTTACATTTAACTGGATTATAGACACTGTCACCGGATTTTAATATTCCAGAATAAACTCTAAAAAATGTTAAAGCTCCCACAAAGGGATCCGTCGCAATTTTAAAAGCCAAAGCTGAGAATGGTTCACTATCTGATGAATTGCGAACGGCATCGCTGCCATCCTCTAAAACACCTTTTATCGCTGCAACCTCGTGGGGAGCAGGTAAGTAATCAATCACCGCGTCTAGAACTGCTTGCACTCCTCTGTTTTTAAATGCCGAACCACAGAATACTGGAATAATACTATTAGCTATGGTCAAAGTTCTAATGCCGATTTTAATCTCATCAATACTTAGGGTATTACCTTCTAAGTATTTATTCATCAATTCTTCATTAGCTTCCGCTGCTTGTTCAACCAATTTATCATGCCACTCATGGCAAATATCCTTTAGATCTTCAGGAATGGGCTCTTCTCTATAGGTCATCCCCTTATCGCTATCATTCCAATAAATAGCTCTCATACCTACTAAATCAACTACTCCAGCAAAATTTTCTTCCCTGCCAATGGGCACTTGCATAACAACGGGATTACCACTTAGTCTATCTCTAATTTGCTTAGCTACTCTAAAAAAATCAGCTCCCGCTCTATCCATCTTATTAACAAAACAAACTCTTGGTACTTGGTATTTATTTGCCTGGCGCCACACCGTCTCCGACTGCGGCTCCACCCCACCTACGGCGCAGAAAACCACTATGGCCCCATCTAATACTCTCAAAGAACGTTCCACTTCCACGGTAAAATCAACGTGTCCTGGAGTATCAATAATATTAATTCTATGCTCCGGATATTGCTTATTCATACCACTCCATTGGCAAGTAGTGGCCGCCGCTGTAATGGTAATTCCTCGCTCTCGCTCCTGTTCCATCCAATCCATCACTGCGGTTCCATCATGCACTTCACCCATTCTATGGGATACGCCAGTGTAAAATAAAATGCGCTCCGTGGTCGTCGTTTTCCCGGCATCAATGTGGGCTGCTATGCCAATGTTTCTATAATATTTTAATGCATGCGTTCTAGCCATAAACCGCTACCACCTATAGTGTGCAAAAGCTTGATTTGCTTTTGCCATTTTATGCACATCTTCTCTCTTTCTAACCGCGCCACCCTTGCCATCGTAGATATCTAAAAATTCCCCCGCAAGACGTAAAACCATACCCTTTTCCGAGCGCGCATTAGCTGCCTTTACCAACCACCTCATGGCCAAGGCAACTCCTCGATTGGGTTGCACTTCAACGGGTACCTGGTAGGTAGCTCCTCCCACGCGACACGATCTTACTTCCACCGTGGGCTTTAAAATATCCAGTGCTTTCTCAAATAACTCCAAAGCAGAATTCTGTTGATTTGTAGCTTTATTTTTTTGTTCCACCACTTTTTGCAAGGCACCATATACAATCTTTTCGGCCACCGATTTCTTACCGTTACACATTAAAACATTAATAAATCTAGCAAGTAAATCACTGCCAAACATTGGATCAGGTAATATAGTTCTCTTTGCCGCTGCTTTTCTTCTAGCCATAGTTTTTTCTACATACAAAATTAATTCATTTCAAATGATCAAATTATATGCTAATTATTTTTTAGCTTTTTTAGCACCATATTTAGATCTACCCTGTTTTCTACCCTCAACGCCGGTGGTATCTAAACTACCACGTACAATGTGATAGCGTACCCCTGGTAAATCCTTAACACGGCCACCGCGAATTAGAATTACGGAGTGCTCCTGCAAATTATGTCCTTCGCCACCGATGTAACTGGTCACTTCCATACCATTGGTTAGGCGAACTCGAGCTACCTTGCGCAAAGCCGAGTTAGGTTTTTTCGGCGTGGTGGTATATACGCGGGTACATACTCCCCGTTTTTGAGGACAACCCTCAAGGGCTGGCACGGGATTTTTTATTGACCTAATCTTCCTAGGACTTTTTACTAATTGATTAATAGTAGCCATTATCTTATACCCACTTACAAAATGAACACATGCACTAAACACTAAAATTTACGGTGTGGAGGCGCGATTCTAATTAGCTAAACACAGTATGTCAAGCAAAATGATCTCAATTATCTAAATTAAATTACCCCGCATTGGCATTCTCATAGGATCTCAAAGCATCACCTAGAGCTTGCTCAGCTTTTTTCACAGCCATTTCCGTCTCCTCCTTTATGGTCTCCTCCGACTTTGCCTCAGCAACTTTCTTTTTAAGCCTCTCGGTGTGGTAGGCAAAACCAGTACCCGCTGAAATCAGGCGACCAACGATAACATTCTCTTTCAAGCCTCGTAGATGATCTTTCTTGCCATTAATTGATGCCTCGGTCAATACTCTGGTGGTTTCCTGGAAAGACGCTGCCGAAAAGAAAGATTCCGTAGCTAGAGATGCTTTAGTAATACCAAATAACATTAGATCAAATTTAGCGGGAACCTTATTTTCTTCCACCATCAATCTATTTGCTTCCAGAACCACAGCTTTATCTACTTGCTCATCTTTAAGAAACTTAGTATTACCGGGCTCAGTAATGATAACCCTTTTTAGCATCTGGCGTAAAATAACCTCTATGTGCTTATCATTAATTTTTACTCCCTGCAAACGATAAACATCTTGCACTTCATTAATTATATAGTTTGAAAGAGCGTTTACTCCCAGTAACCGTAGCACATCCTGGGGATCCGCAGGACCATCGGAGATCATTTCTCCCTTTTCCACATATTCTCCTTCAAATATCCCCACATTGCACCACTTATTAATTAACTCCTCATGTACTACTCCATCCGTTCCCGTAATAACTAATCTTCTCTTACCCTTGGTCTCTTTACCGAAACTTACTATGCCAGAAATCTCCGCTAAAATCGCAGGATCCTTCGGCTTACGAGCTTCAAAAAGATCTGCTACCCTGGGTAAACCACCGGTAATATCTCGGGTTTTAGAAACACCCTGGGGAATACGAGCTACCACATCACCGGCATCAACTATGGAACCATCTTCTATGTGCAAAATAGCCCCAAGGGGTAAAAAATACTGAGCTGCAACGTTGGTACCACTTAAATAAAGATCCTTTCCAGCATTGTCAACCAACTTTACCATGGGCCTAAGTTCGCGGCCAACATTACCACTGCGCTGAGCAGTATTGACCACCACAATGGTACTCAATCCCGTAAGTTCATCCGTCTGTCTTCGCATGCTAATTCCTTCAACCAAATCAACGAAGCGCACCATACCTTTAACTTCTGTAATAATGGGGTGCGTATGGGGATCCCACTCGGCAATTATTTGTCCCGCTTTACAAGCATCATTGCTATCCATGACTAGGGCAGCGCCGTAGGGAATTTTATAGCGTTCCTTCTCTCTTCCCGAGGTATCCACCACGGATAATTCTCCCGAACGCGATACAACAATTAATTTACCATCGGTTTGCTTAACAGTCTTCGTATTAAGCAAGCGTATGCGACCATGGGATTTTACCTGAATACTATTAATTGCCGTAGTACGCGATGCCGCACCTCCAATGTGGAAAGTACGCATGGTCAACTGAGTTCCCGGCTCACCTATGGATTGCGCAGCCATGGTACCTATGGCTTCCCCAATGTTAACTAAATGTCCCCGCGATAGATCTCTACCATAGCACATGGCACAGACTCCATGTGATGTGTCACAAGTTATGGGTGAACGAACCTTAATTTGATCTATGGCATGCGCCTCAATGACCTTTATTTTAACTTCATCCAATAATGTATTAACGGGTATTAAAATTTGGCCATTGATGGGATCCATAATATCCTCGGCGCAAACTCTGCCCAACACTCTATCGTGTAAAGACTCCACCACATCCCCTCCTTCAATGAGGGGTTTCATAATAATACAATCCGCCGTGCCACAGTCAAATTCCCGCACTACTAAATCCTGGGCAACGTCCACCAGACGACGTGTTAAATAGCCTGAATTGGCAGTCTTCAAAGCGGTATCCGCTAATCCTTTACGCGCTCCATGAGTTGAAGTAAAATACTGCAATACACTGAGCCCTTCCCTAAAATTTGCCGTAATGGGGGTTTCCATAATAGTGCCGTCGGGCTTAGACATTAAGCCACGCATACCAGCAAGCTGCCTAATTTGAGCTGCGGAACCACGAGCTCCAGAATCTGCCATCATAAATATGGGATTAAATGACCCCTGGGATACTGTTTTACCACTGCGATCAACCACTGTTTCCGTGGAAAGATTTTCCATCATTGCCTTCGCTACCTGATCATTAGTGCGGGACCAAATATCAATAACTTTATTATAGCGCTCACCGTGAGTCACAAATCCTGAAACATATTGTTTTTCTATACTTGAAACTTCTTTTTCAGCCTTTGCGATTATTTCCTGTTTTCTTTCGGGCACCACGATATCATCCAATCCTATAGATATAGCTGCCTTGGTAGCATATCTAAATCCCATATACATAAGTTGATCGGCAAAGATAACGGTAGCTTTCGTACCTAAAATACGGTAGCAATGACTCAGCAAACTAGAAATAGCTTTTTTAGTGAGAGGACGGTCAATTAAGCTAAATGATAGCCCCCGGGGAACGATGCTCCAAAGAATCGCTCTACCGACGGTGGTATCAACCAACTTTCTCTCCGAAACTTCCTGTCCCTGTGCATCAAGAGTTACCTCCTGAATTCTCACCTTAACTTTGGCCTGCAGAGCCACTCTCTCCGTTTCATAGCCGCGCACAGCCTCTGCAATATCAGCGAAAAGACTGCCCTCCCCCGGGGCATTAATTCTTTCCCTGGTCATGTAATATAAACCCAAAACTATGTCCTGGGTTGCCACAATGATGGGCTCCCCATTGGCTGGAGATAAAATATTGTTTGTTGACATCATGAGCACCCGCGCCTCCAGCTGAGCCTCCACGGTCAATGGTACGTGAACTGCCATTTGATCTCCATCAAAATCAGCATTATAGGCAGTACATACCAGGGGATGCAATTGAATTGCTTTACCTTCGATAAGAACCGGTTCAAAGGCCTGAATTCCAAGGCGGTGTAATGTTGGAGCTCGATTGAGCAGTACGGGATGTTCCCGAATCACCTCTTCGAGAATATCCCAAACCTCAGCTACCTCACTATCCACCATTTTCTTAGCTGCCTTAATCGTCGTAGCTAAACCTCGAAACTGCAATTTGCTATAAATAAATGGCTTAAATAACTCCAGAGCCATTTTCTTTGGTAAACCGCACTGGTGCAATTTAAGAGTTGGACCGACAACAATAACTGACCTTCCCGAATAATCCACGCGCTTACCTAGCAAATTTTGTCTAAAGCGTCCCTGTTTTCCCTTTATGACATCGGCCAGGGACTTCAGTGGCCGCTTATTAGCACCCGTAATGGCTTTACCTCGACGTCCATTATCCAGCAGAGCATCCACCGCTTCCTGTAGCATTCTTTTTTCATTGCGTACAATAATATCTGGAGCACTGAGATCTAATAGTCTCCTTAGTCGATTATTGCGATTAATTACTCTGCGATAGAGATCATTTAAATCGGAAGTTGCAAATCTTCCGCCATCTAGAGGTACCAAGGGGCGTAAATCCGGTGGTAAAACCGGTAATACGGTTAAAATCATCCATTCCGGTTTATTACCAGATTCCCGGAAGGCTTCCAATACTCGTAGACGCTTACTAAGCTTCTTAAATTTAGTATCGTAGGACGTGGTCGCCAATTCCTCACTTAAAGAGGCAATTTCCTCTACCAAATCAATTTGCTGCAGTAACTTTTGAATGGCTTCTGCTCCCATCATGGCTTCAAAATCATTGCCATATTGCTCCAGCGCTTCCTGATATTCCTCATCCGTAAGCAAAGCACCCTTTTCCAGAGGTGTCATTCCAGGATTAACCACAATATAGGATTCAAAATATAAAATACGCTCAATGTCGCGTAAGCTTATATCAAGAAGAATTCCAATGCGCGATGGTAATGACTTTAGGTACCAAATGTGAGCCACGGGACAGGCAAGCTCGATGTGACCCATGCGTTCACGACGTACCTTTGATACCGTTACTTCGACACCACATTTTTCGCAAATAACACCGCGGTGCTTTAGGCGTTTATATTTGCCACAGAGACATTCGTAATCCTTTACGGGACCAAATATTTTAGCGCAAAACAATCCCTCTCTTTCGGGTTTAAATGTGCGATAGTTAATAGTTTCCGGTTTTCTAACTTCCCCGTAGGACCAGGAACGAATGGTATCGGGAGATGCAATGCTAATACGAATTGCATCAAATTCTTCAGGTTGTCCTTTTTTTATTAAATTAAATAAATTTTTCAAATTCTAACCCTCTATAGAAAACATTGTATAAAGCCACAATTGGTTACCCCTAGTCACTTTCCAATTCCACATCAATGCCCAGCGACCTAATCTCCTTTACTAAAACATTAAATGATTCCGGCATACCAGCTTCCATGCCATGATCACCATCAACGATTCTCTTGTAAATCTTAGTTCTACCAGCCACATCATCGGATTTAACGGTTAACATCTCCTGGAGAGTGTAGGCAGCACCATAAGCCTCCAAAGCCCATACTTCCATTTCTCCAAAACGTTGGCCACCGAATTGTGCCTTACCACCCAGCGGCTGCTGAGTCACCAAACTATAGGATCCCGTTGATCTTGCATGCATCTTATCATCGACGAGATGATTCAGCTTTAGCATATACATATAGCCAACAGCCACCGGTTGATCAAACTGATTACCACTGCGCCCATCATAGAGAATAGCTTTGCCACTTTCAGGTAACTCGGCTAGTTTTAACATGGCACGAACTTCACTCTCCTTGGCACCATCAAACACTGGGGTAGCCATAGGAACACCATCGCTTAAATTTTTGGCTAGAACCATAACTTCCGAGTCCGCTAATTCGTCGAGCTTAATTTTCTGCCCCTGACCAAGACCATAGATTCTCTGTAAAAATTCGCGAATATCACTTATCTTGCGCTTATCATCAAGCATCTGCTGGATTTTAACTCCCAAACTCTTCGCTGCCCATCCCAGGTGCGTTTCCAACACCTGGCCAATGTTCATACGCGATGGCACACCTAGGGGGTTTAAAATAATATCCACGGGGGTTCCATCCTCCATAAATGGCATATCCTCAACGGGTGCAATGATGGAAATTACACCTTTATTACCATGTCTTCCTGCCATCTTATCCCCTGCTTGAATGCGTCTCTTAACTGCCAGAGATACCTTTACAACCTTTAACACTCCCGGCGCTAGATCATCACCGTGGGCAAGTTTTTTTCTTTCAAATTCCACCTTTTTATCATGATCCTTCATGATTTTCTTCACCTGCTTAGCCAATAACTCCAATTTTTCGGCATTTTCTCCCTTAGTCAGAGCAATTTCAAACCACTTTTCCCGGGGAATTTCTGTTAACATAGCTTCCGTAATAGCTACTCCCGCTTTCAATCCCCGAATGCCACCATCGCTCTTTTTACCCAGGAGAAGAGTTTTCGTAGCTTTATAGATAACATCGAGCTTAATGCGCAATTCATCGGCTAGATTTTTTTTAATTTTTGCAAAAGCAGCTTTTTCGCTCTCCTTAGCTCTCTCGTCTTTTTCCACCCCATCCCTTGTAAATATCTGCACATCCACAATGGTACCGCTGGTACCCGAAGGCACACGCAGCGAACTATCCTTGATATCCGAAGCTTTCTCACCAAAGATTGCACGCAGCAATTTCTCTTCTGGTGTAAGCTGTGTTTCTCCCTTAGGTGTAACCTTACCAACTAAAATATCACCCACCGTAACTTCGGCACCAATATGCACAATACCACTGCTATCTAATTTTGCTAGAGCTCGCTCTCCGATATTTGGAATATCAGCGGTTATCTCTTCGGGTCCCAACTTAGTATCCCGAGCTATGCAAGTTAATTCCTGGATGTGGATGGTAGTAAACCGCTCCTCCTCCGCTACGCGCTCCGATATGATAATGGAATCCTCAAAGTTATAGCCATTCCACGGCATAAATGCCACGAGAAGATTCTGTCCCAGGGCTAGCTCCCCAAAATCCGTACTGGGCCCATCTGCTAGTACATCACCACAATTTATGTGATCTCCAATTTCCACCAATGGGCGCTGAGTAATGCAAGTATTTTGATTGGATCGCGTATATTTAATCAAATCATAGATATCAACACCAACTTCATCTTCCTTCGCTAGATTATCACTGTCCACCTTAACAACGATGCGTGAAGCATCTACAAAATCCACTATTCCTCCCCTCTGAGCCACAATGGTAACTCCAGAATCGACGGCTACTTTTCTTTCCATTCCCGTACCAACTAAGGGTTTTTCTGATTTTATGGTGGGCACTGCTTGGCGTTGCATGTTAGATCCCATGAGAGCACGACTGGTATCATCATGCTCTAAAAATGGAATCAGTGCTGTTGCCACGGACACCATCTGACTAGGAGAAACATCTATATAACTTACATTTTCCACACTGGTAAATGTAGACTCTCCTCGATACCTACACTGCACCAATTCATCTACCAATCGTCCATTTTTGTCTATGGTTACATTGGCCTGGGCAATGTGAAAATTACCATCCTCAATGGCAGACAGAAATTCAATCTCCTCGGTTACTTTACCATCAACAACCTTAAAATAGGGACTTTCAATAAACCCATATTCATTAATACGGGCGTAGACTGCGAGGGAATTAATTAATCCAATATTTGGCCCCTCGGGAGTTTCTATGGGACACAAACGTCCATAGTGAGTAGGGTGCACATCGCGTACCTCAAAGCCTGCCCTTTCTCTGGTAAGACCGCCGGGACCAAGAGCTGAAATTCTTCTCTTATGGGTAATTGCCGTTAGAGGATTATTTTGATCCATAAATTGTGACAATTGACCGGAACAGAAAAACTCCTTAACAGTCGCGGCCACGGGTTTGGTGTTAAAAATATCCTGGGGCATTAAATTTTCCGTATCCGCAAAACAAAGGCGCTCCTTAACCACTCGGTCTACCCTAGCCAAACCAATGCGAAATTGATTTTCAATCATCTCTCCAACGCTGCGAATTCTCCTATTACCTAGATGGTCAATGTCATCCACTTCGGCTTTACTATTTCTAATATCAACCAGTAATTTTATCACATCCACGATATCTTCCGACGTTAGTACACCGGAACCCACAAGATCACTTCGTCCCAAGCGACGATTAAATTTCATCCTTCCCACATTGGACAAATCATAGCGTTCCTGATTAAAAAATAGATTACGAAAAAGATTTTCCGCTGTATCCTTCGTTGGTGGCTCCCCGGGTCGCATAATTCTATAGATTTCCACTAGAGCTTCCAGCTGATTAGAAGAGGTATCCAGACGAAGAGTATCGGAAATATACAACCCTCTATCTAATTCATTGACATATAAAATTTCGAATGACTTGATGCCTGCTTTGCGAAAAGTAGCCAACAATTCCACGGAAAACTCCGCATTGGCCTGGGCTAATACTTCTCCCGTGTGTTTATTGATAACCGGCTGCGCAATTACCTTATCCAACATATATTCAAAGGGCACGGCCAATTTATTGATGCCGGCTTTTTGAATTTGAAGTACATGTTTTTGGGATACTCTTCTACCCTGCTCCACGATGATATTTCCCGCGCTATCCCTAATGTCAAAACTAGCTAACTCTCCCCGTAAGCGTTCAGGGTTAAGATCTAAAATGATTTCTTCACCTTCTAAATAGATCCTATTGGTCTCAAAAAATTCTTCCAAAATTTGTTCCGTGGTAAGTCCCAAAGCACGTAATAGCACCGTTGCTGGCAATTTACGACGCCGATCTATTCTCACAAATAGACAATCCTTTGGATCAAATTCAAAATCTAGCCAAGACCCTCGATAGGGAATAATTCTAGCGGAAAAAAGTAATTTCCCCGAGGAATGGGTTTTACCCTTATCGTGATCGAAAAACACACCGGGAGAACGATGTAATTGAGATACAATAACTCTTTCAATACCATTAATAACAAAACTACCAGTATCAGTCATGAGGGGAAGATCGCACATGAAAATTTCCTGTTCCTTGGTATCCTTGACTTTTCGATTACCTGAAGCATCCTTTTCATACAAAGTCAAACGTAACTTTAGGCGCAGTGCCGCCGCATAGCTTAGTCCCCTTATCTTGCATTCACGAATGCTAAAAACAGGTTCTCCCAAGGTATAGTTAATGTAATCTAGCTGGGCATTATTCGAATAGCTTACGAGGGGAAATACACTTTTAAAAACTGCATGTAGACCAATATCGGATACATTGCTGTTACCTATATCATTTTGCAGAAAAGTGCGATAGGAATCTACCTGGGCCATCAAAAGATAGGGAGCTTCTATACCTGTAAAATGCTTAGCAAAACTTTTTCGTATGCGTTTTTTCTCATTATATGAAAAGGAGGTCCGTACGCTAACATTTCTAGTTCTCGATTGCTGAATATGGCTCATCAACTACCCTCATCTCTAATTAGTAAAATTAGAACTTTTGCTTTAATTTTCATGGCAAGATTCCCAATGGCAATGGACCTTCAGTGGGAATCTTCCATGGTTTAAACTATCGAAACCGCCCTTTGCAAGACCGCTGCGGCGGTTTTCTCGAAAAATCTACCATCTAGTTATTTAACCTCAACGGTTGCCCCCGCCTCCTCAAGTTTTTTCTTAATATTACCAGCATCTTCCTTGGAAACTCCCTCTTTTACTAGAGCGGGCACTCCCTCCACCATGTCCTTAGCTTCCTTCAAACCGAGCCCCGTAATTTCACGAATAACTTTAATAACATTAATCTTATTGGCACCAAAGCTTGTCATGGTAACATTAAACGAGGTTTTTTCTTCCACGGCTTCGGCGGCACCAGCAGTCGGCGCAGCAACGGCAACGGTGGCAGCAGCGGAAACTCCAAATTTTTCCTCCATCTGCTTAACCAAATCAACCACATCCATAATACTCATGGTGGCAATGGCTTCCAAAATCTGTTCTTTAGTAACGGTCATTTTTATTTTCTCCCAAGAAAAAATTTTAATTTATTTTGTTAAAAATTAGGCGCTTCTACTGTCACGCACCGCTGCAACTGCACGCACTAACATTGCGTAGGGTTCTACCATGGTACGCACAAGCTTCGTTATCGGAGCTAGCATCACTAACATAAACATAGCTAGAGCTTGGTCTCGCGTTGGTAATCTGGCTACCATCTCCAGATCACTACCCGATAGAAGCTTACCGCTCAGTGACAATCCACACACGGTTAGTTTCTCATACTCTTTTATGAAATCTCTGAGTAAACGAGCCACGGCCCCGGGATCATCCTTAGAAAAAGCCAGCAATACGGATCCCCCCAGTACTTCTTGAAGGCAGGCAAAATCAGTATTTTCCACAGCTCTCCTAGCCAAAGTATTGCGTACTACCCTAAGATATATTCCGGCACTATCAGCTTTACTACGCAGAGCAGTCATTTCAGCTACGGTCAAACCACGATAATCAGCTACACCAGCGGAAACAGCATGGGAAGCAACGGCAGCCACTTCATTAACAATTGCTTTTTTATCTTCTAGTTTTAATGCCACTAAACTATACCTCCTATCCCCCACGGGATAATTTTTTAGAAGATCCACAAATGAATGATAAAAATTCGATTACCCTATGCCAAGTGACACAAAATAAACTAATATTACCACTCATTCCTAAGAAATGCCGTTACAACAAAGATACGGCACCGTCTACGTAGACTGACTAACTCTCTCATTCACAGCCTTTCTCATAATAAACTGGCGATTAAAATGGAGAATATTTTCCAATTAACCCGCTTCAATCCCGGGATCTACGGTCTATAACGGCAAAGAATTAAAAATTAACCCTTCCAGCCGCAAACACTACCACCAAACTAATAATTGTTCACAATCCAAATAAAGATGGAACATGATATATCTTTTGTCTAAAAAAACAAGTATTTAATAACGATAATTTTATATACTATAAGAGTATAACACTGCAACTACTTTTTAATTAAATTACTAATTACCCTCTAAGCTCATCGGGTCAATGACTAAGCCTGGTCCCATGGTGCTAGATAAAACAATCTTTTTTATGTATACGCCCTTGGAAGTAGGGGGTTTTACTCTCCGCAGATCATTCAAAAAAACAACTAAATTTTCCCTAATACCATCAAAGGAAAAATTTAATTTACCGAGGGAACTATGCACCACTCCTCCCTTGTCTGCTCTATAGGCTACCTGCCCACCCTTTGCATTCTTGACTGCCGTGGCTATATCCTGGGTAACGGTACCAATTTTAGGATTGGGCATTAAACCCCGCGGACCCAAGATTTGCCCCAACTGACCTACAATTTTCATAGCATCTGGTGTAGCAATGAGAAGATTAAAATCCATGGTACCTTGTCTGATGCTATCAGCTAAATCCTCAAATCCTACGATGTCAGCTCCCGCTTCCCTGGCCATGGTTGCGTATTCTCCCTGAGCAAAAACAGCAACTTTCACCGTTTTACCAGTGCCATGGGGTAAGACTACCGCACCACGAACCGTTTGATCAGATTTGGTAGGATCTATCCCTAGGTTAACGCTTACATCGATGCTTTCATTGAATTTAAGTGGTGGCAGAGACTGTAAAAGGGTGATGGCTTCCCGTAGAGTATACTGCTTTCCCCTCGTAATTTTTTCATCAATAAACTTTTGACGCTTTGTGAGTTTAGACATTTTCACCTCCCGCTACTTCGATGCCCATGTTTTTAGCTGTCCCCATAATAGTACGCATGGCCGCGGGTAAATCCTTTGCCGTTAGATCGGGAGTTTTAATTTTTGCAATATCCTCTACCTGCTGCAAAGTTAATTTTCCAACTTTTTTATTATGAGGAGTGGGGCTACCCTTTGCTAAACCCAGTGCTTTTAATATCAATACTGAAGCTGGCGGAGTTTTTATAATAAAAGAAAAACTCTTGTCCGCATAGACATCAATAACCACTGGTAAAGGCAATCCCTTCTCTATTTTTTGTGTCTGGGCATTAAAGGCTTTACAAAATTCCATAATGTTTACCCCATGTTGACCAAGAGCTGGACCAATGGGGGGAGCAGGGTTAGCCTCGGCGGCTTTCACCTGCAATTTTATCTTTGTTACTGCCTTCTTTTTCTTTACTGCCATTTTAAAATCCTCCGGGTATTTACGCCTACATAATAAATTCGGCTCCCCAACTTAATTAATAACTAAAATCTATGCTTTCTGTACCTGGCTAAATTCAAGTTCCACCGGCGTAGATCTACCAAAAATCAAAACTGACACTACGAGACGATTTTTCTCGTAGTTAACATCATCTACTACTCCATCAAAATCTGCAAAGGGCCCACCAATAACTCTTACTACCTCTCCCGGAGCAAATAATACCTTGGGCCTTGGTTTCTCTGCCCCTTCTTGCACGCGGTAGAGAATATCTTCAATTTCCTTATCAGCTATGGGAGTGGGACGATCACTGGTACCCCCAACAAACCCCATAACCCATGGAGTATTGCGCACTAAATGCCAGGTCTGTTCATTCATTTCCATCTGAATAAGCACATAGCCCGGAAAAAATTTTCTCTTACTGCGACACTTTTGTCCTCCTCGCATTTCCATAACCTCTTCGGTGGGGACAATAATATTACCAAATTTATCCGCCATGGCACTAAATTTAATCCTCTCCCTGAGACCCGCCATCACCACTAATTCCTTTCCAGAGTAAGCCTGCACTATGTACCACCTAGTATGTGGAGCATCTGCATCTCCTTTTTGTATTTTGGCATCAGCACTCATAGATATCTCAAAAAATTTATATTCTACATTCCGCTACTTGGTAAACCACCTAAAAATCCACAGCAAAAATGTATCAAGAATCCACAAAATAATAGACATGGTAAAAACCAAGGCCGCAACGATGGCTGTAATTTTCGTGGTTTCATCGCGCGTTGGCCACACAACTTTGCGTAGCTCCATGGTAGCGCCGTTAATAAATATCAAAAATTTACGCCCTTGGCTAGTAATAAAAGCCAAGGTTGCCACTGCCGCTGTTAGTAATAGCCAGAAAATAAACTTCAGAGACCAGGTATATTCTCTGATGTAATAACTGGTAACTACGCCGAGAGCCACTAACAAAAAAATCAACAGCCAGCATAGCCTATCTTTTTTGACATTCGGTATAATTTTTTTTTCTTCCATCGCCACTTTCACCACTTGTTTTTTTACAAAACTACAAAAATTACTGGCAGGCCAGGAGGGAATCGAACCCCCAACCTACGGTTTTGGAGACCGCCACTCTACAAATTGAGCTACTGACCTACTCTTTACCTACTCATAAATTTTAGAAACGACCCCGGCCCCGACGGTTCTACCACCCTCGCGAATGGCAAACCTCACCCCAGCCTCCATAGCCACCGGAACTATCAATGTCACCTCCATCTTTATATTGTCTCCAGGCATCACCAT
>JAVBML010000051.1:0-5975 GCA_031552655.1 Gammaproteobacteria bacterium | reverse complement strand
CGCCTCGGCCGTCCCGCAGCTGGAATACGCTACTATGACTTAACGCTGAGTATAGATTTTTAGCACTCGCTTTGCTCTACTAAAAACCCTCACCTACCTCGGACTTCTAGCCTACACTTCGTTCTCCTTGGCTAGCAGCGTCGGCTTAAAAAGTCATCATCATTTAGAGCTATCCTATGTTCATTGCAAGATAGGATTTTTCGATGGACTAATATTTGCCATGGAAGAAATAGGTACTGCGAAAAAAGGATCTAATTTTTGAAAATGTCGTGGGCAGTTTGGAAGGTAGCTAGACATTGATAAAAAAAGTATTTCATCACTCGCTTGTCACATTTGATATGCTATAATCATGCCATAAATTAGTCGATGTGTTAGCTTCGCAAGCGAGCTAAACTACCATTGTAATGATTTGGGACTATGAGAGATAGCCATATGAAATGTTTAAAAATTTGCTGGGGGTTGGTTTTTTGTCTCCTAGCATCCTTTGCTGTTGCCGGCGAAGAACTAGAGCTTTCCAGCGACGAATTACAAAAATTCAATAGTATTATCAGTAATGTAAAGAAATATTACTATAAAGATATTGATAAAATTAAGCTATTTAGCCATGCCATTAGCGGCATGCTGGCTGATTTAGATCCCCATTCGGCCTACCTAGATCAAGGTGATTTCAAAAATCTGCGCATGGAGACGACGGGTCTATTTGGTGGCATTGGCGTGGAAATATTTCCCGAAAATGGATTTCTTAGGGTGCTAACGCCTCTGGATGATACTCCGGCAAGTAGGGCTGGTATCCAGGCAGGGGATCTCATCATGCAGGTTGATGGTAAATTTGTACGTAATTTGAATTTCAAAGATGCAATTAATATGATGCGTGGTAAACCCGGAAGTAAAATTAACCTAACCATTGTTCGCAGTAAACAAAATAAACCCTTAGTTTTTAATCTGCGGCGGGAAGTTATTAAAATCAAAACGGTGAAGGAGCGCATTTTGGACGGAGTCTATGGCTATTTGCGGGTGGCTCTATTCCAAGAGCCAACGGCTCTGGATGTTGAACGGGCGGTAAAAAAATTGGAACAGGGGGCAGGGAAAAGCGGTCTTCGCGGAGTAATTCTAGATCTACGTAATAATCCGGGAGGATTGTTGGAATCATCTATCCAAGTGGCGGACTATTTTCTCGATGGGGATAATTTAAAGAAGGAAGGGTTAATTGTTTATACCAAGGGTAGGGTTGAGGAAACTAAAATTATTGCCAAGGCAACATCGGGAGATATTCTTCGAGGTAAACCCCTGGTAGTGCTAATTAATGAGGGATCAGCTTCGGCCGCTGAGATCGTTGCCGGAGCTCTACAGGATCATGGACGTGCCATAATTGTTGGCACCCGTAGCTTCGGTAAAGGATCGGTGCAAACCGTAATTCCCATTGATGATAGCAGCGCCATAAAAATAACCACGGCAACCTACTATACGCCCCTGGGACGCTCCATTCAAATTCGAGGCATAGAGCCCGATGTTTATGTGGAATCCCTGCGCGTTGTTGAAGATAACGATGGTATCCCTAGAGTAGATGAAGGGGCTTTGCTGGGAGCTATTCAGAATGGCGAATCTAAAAATAGTAATTCCAAGAATTCCTCCGGAGCGGTTTCTAACTATCAACAACCTGCCAATGCCAATATTAAACTGGCCCAGGAAGATTATCAAGTCTATGAAGCACTGCAAATTTTAAAGAGCCATAGCATAGTGCGCCGTGGTAAATAATTAATCGAGGGTAAATATTTATCCCATGCATAAAAAAATTTTGTTTATACTAGTTGGTGCATCGCTGATCTTTTTATTGCTCTATTTTGCTCCCTGGATCAGTAAATCCAGGTCGTTTTTAGCCAGTGAGTTCGGTAGTTCAAAAATACCTACTCGACGAGAATATCCCACTGATGACTCCATTAATCCCTGTCATGATTTCTATGGCCATGCTTGCACAAAAGTTATTCATAGCTTTCAATTGCGTCCCGATAGATCACGCCATGTTTTTTCCTTTAGTGATGCCCAGGAGAGATTATTGGAAGTGAAAAAAAATTACTTCCGGGAACTGCTATCGAAGTCGCCGACATCATCGATGGAAGGAGATCTAAAGAAATACTACGTGGCTTGCATGGATGTGGAGGCGCGTAAACGGGAGGAATTAGCATTTGTTGCGTACATTGGACAAGTGCTAGGAGCAATTAATAGTCGCGAAGCACTTATAGATTTAGTAGCTGCCAATGTGGCAAGGGCCGGTATGCTTAGTTTTGTTACCTTGAGTGCTTCCGTGGCTAATCAGGAGCGCCCAGCTTTTAATGATATTTTTTTTGATACCGATTTGATGAGCTTGCCCGAAAAAAGTTACTACAGTAATCAGGGTTTAGTACAGGATTTACAAAAATTGATGGAGGAGTTTTTTCTAACCATTGGCAGTGACCAACCAAAGCTGCGGGCACAATTTGTCATTGATTTTGAAAAAAATCTATCCCAAATTTATCCAACGCCATCGGAATATCAGGAGAAAATTTTTGGTAAAGCTGTTGCCATCGCTCGGGAACAATTAATCAAAAAATACCCCCAACTGCGCCTTGAAAAAATTTTTGCTTCCATTCCTGCACATACAGTTATTAGAGATGTGGTGGGAGATGAGGTATTTAAGTTTCTCAATGAAAAACTGGAAAAAGCTTCATTGGAAGAGTTAAAAAGTATTTACCTCTATTTTCAATTATCCCCGTTGTTGGATGATGCTTACCCTCAATTTTTTGACAAGCGCTTTGAATTTAATCGAAAGTATTTCGGTGGTCCCATGAAAAGGTCAGCGAGGGATGAACGCTGCGCTAAGGTTACCATGGAGGCTTTTGCAAAGGAGGTGGATTACATTTTGCTACCGAAGGTGTTTCCTAATTTCCCCCGGGAAAGATTTATTAAATCCATCGAAAAGATTAGGGCCGCACTTTTGCAGCAGTTAGAACAAAATCATTGGCTAACTGCTGTGGCAAAGCAGGAAGCTCTGCGCAAGATAGCGCAAGCTAAGCTCGCGTTGGTTAGTCCCAACGATGTGGCGGAGTGGAATTTTAATCCTCTGGGTAACTATGTTGCTGATGCTCCTCTAGCCAATGGCCGAGAATTGCAACAGTTACTATTAAATAAAGCTCTCGAAGAATTAAAAGGACCGGTGAATAGAAATCGCTGGGAAATAGGCCCCCTGGTGGTAAATGCTTACTATGAGCCATCTCACAATAAGGTTGTGTTTCCCGTGGGCATACTCCAATATCCCTTCTATGATATCGATGCTCCCGACGAAATTAATTTGGGTGCCATCGGGGCAGTTATTGGCCACGAACTTAGCCATGCAATTGATAATCATGGGAATAACTATACCGCCGACGGCATTTTTAAAGAATGGGTTAGTGGCGCAGATCGGAGGGAATTTAAACTTAGAACGGCATATTTGGTAAAACGATTTAATAAAATTGGTCACAATGGGGAGTTTACCTTGGGTGAAAATATTGCTGATCTTGTGGGGTTAACGGCAGCTTATCGTGCTGCGTTCTCTGGTTCCGATGGCCATGGAGAATTAGGGAGAGAATTTTTTTTACAATATGCGAGAATTTGGTGTGAGGTGGAAAGGGAGCATTTTACGAAATTGAGATTAAAAAATGATCCCCATGCTTTGGGATGGGCACGGGCCAATGAATCACTTAGGCAACAAAGGGGTTTTCAGGAGGCCTATGGTTGTAAAATAGGAGATACCATGGTTGCGCCCGTCGAAGAGAGAATTACCATATGGTAAAATTAATATTAGCCACGGCTCAGGCTATGGAAGATCTAGGTGCTAGGATAGCAAAATCTTGCGAAGCGGGGGCCATTGTTTATTTGTGCGGTGAACTAGGAGCGGGAAAGACTACCTTTGTAAGGGGGTTTTTACGGGGGGAAAATTACCAGGGTAATGTGCGCAGTCCCACATTTAATATCTTTGAATTTTATAGCTTAGCATCGATGACCATTGTGCATTTTGATTTATATCGCATAGCCAATATTGAGGAGTTAGAATACATTGGAATATCCGATTATTTTAATGGAAAGAATATTTGTCTAATTGAGTGGCCCCAGCGAGGTGTGGGATTTTTACCTTCCCCGGACATTAATTGTAAATTTGATTTTACTCTAAATGACAGTGAAAGACTCGTAAAATTAGTTGCCTGTACCGTTCGTGGCTATAAAATACTTAGTAATGTTTAGATATATGAAAGTTTGGTTGGGAGCACTATCATTTGTTTTATTTTTTATGCTGCCGTGGATTAGCTGGGCTCAGGTCGCCAGGGTTCATGGCATGCGTCTATCCGCAACGGTTAATCATACGCGCTTAGTTTTGGATTTAAATCAAGAAAAAATTGACTATGGCATAGAAACCGCAGAGAAAAAAATAATTATTACTCTAAAACATGCTAAGTTAGCGACCAATTTGGCAAAATTAGATCTAACCAAGGGAGTTGTGAGTTCCTTGGTGTCGAAGTACCGCGGCGATAATTTGCAAATTACGATGTTTTTAAAAGATCAAATCCAGGTCAAGCATTTTCTTTTAGCTAGACCTCCGCGCTTAGTAATTGATATTACAACTATGAAGGATGTAGCAAAATTGGAGGTTGCTGAAATTAGTACAGCCTATTTAGATGCCATGGAATCCATTGATAGAATGGAAAGAAAAATCATTGATCAGCTATACCATGATGGCGCAGCTAAAATATCCCAAAATTCACGTGATACAGTTATAGTCATTGATCCAGGGCATGGCGGAAAAGATCCCGGAGCCATTGGTTCTCGGGCTACCCGGGAAAAAAATATCACCCTGGTTGTGGCGAGGAAATTGCAGCGTATTCTAAATAATACCAAGGGGGTTCGAGCAATTTTAACCAGAAATGGAGATTACTATGTATCTCTCCGGGGACGTTTGAAAATAGTCCATAGCTATAATGCCGATCTATTCATCTCCATTCATGCCGATGCTTATAAAAGGAGAGAGGCTTGCGGTATTTCCATATTTGCTCTATCCCAGAAAGGTGCCACCAGCGAAGCAGCTCGCTGGCTAGCAGAAAAAGAGAATGCTTCGGAGCTGGGTCAGGCCATGGTAGATAAAAATAGATTACTACGCTCCGTTTTAATTGATCTTTCACAGACTGCCACGGTTAACGCGAGTTTAGATTTGGGAAAGAAAATGTTGGAGGCATTTTCCCAGGTGGCAATTCTTCATTCTCCTAAGGTGGAGCAGGCGGCTTTCGTTATATTGAAATCTCCCTATGTTCCATCGTTGCTAGTGGAGATTGGTTTTTTGTCCCATGGGTCCGAGGAGAAAAAATTAAATCAAAGTTCCTATCAGGATAAGATAGTGGATAAAATGGCGGAAAGCATTCATAGCTATTTAATGATCCCATTTAAAGGTAAAAAATGATTATGGTGGGAGATATTATTGACATTGTAAAGATAATTGTAGAGAATAATTAGCCTCTATTTCAGGAGGGGTTCCCGAGTGGCCAAAGGGAGCAGACTGTAAATCTGCCGACTTACGTCTTCGTAGGTTCAAATCCTACCCCCTCCATTTATATTGCGGGTGTAGTTCAATGGTAGAACTTCAGCCTTCCAAGCTGATAGCGTGGGTTCGATTCCCATCACCCGCTTAGTTATGGCGGAGAAAGTTAAGTGCCCATATAGCTTAGTCGGTAGAGCACTTCCTTGGTAAGGAAGAGGTCACCGGTTCGATTCCGGTTGTGGGCTCCATGAGTTTGGAGTATTTTAGAATTGGCATTTAATTTTAATTTGAAGAGGGCAAGAGAAAATGGCGGAGAGATTTGAGAGGACGAAACCACATATAAATATAGGGACGATAGGTCACGTGGATCATGGTAAGACGACGTTGACGGCGGCATTGACGGTGGTGCTATCGAGTAAGTTTGGAGGAACGG
>JAVBML010000086.1:0-6414 GCA_031552655.1 Gammaproteobacteria bacterium | reverse complement strand
AGCCCATGGTACCCCAGGCTTTGAAGTGTTCAGGAGGTTTTTCGGCTACCTCCATGGAACTCTAAGAAATCTAGCGGCCATGGTGGAGGATCGTAGCGGGTTGGTTCCGGAAAATAAAGAAGGAGGTTGCTATTTTAAAAGAGATTTATTTAATAAAGCGCTAACCGAAGATACTCCTGAGAGAGAGTTAGTCGCCTCTTTGGCGGTATTATTGCGATCTAGGAACAAAGAGGATGAAATTTTGGGGGAAGCGGAGCTGGTGAAGCTGCGATTGGGTGACAATTGCCATAGTTTCATGGAGGAATACATGCAAGACTATGGTCGCCGCATATTGGGATTAAACCAACTTCGGGAGGATCGGCTTATCAACTTACCGCCCTATCTGGAAACATTTGCTGAGAGTCAAATGAATAATTGGGTAGGGTCGCTGCTGTTATCCCTGGGTTTAAAATCTAGGGTTCACTATGTGATTAGGAGGCATGGCGATGCAGTGGATGAGGTGGATGGCCACGGGACCCTAGAAATTGTGGATAATCAGCATACGGGAACGATAATGCATGATTTGCACTGGGAAGATGGATTGCACCAATTTTTGCAATTGACCAATGGCCTTGTAGTTACGGCAGAAAGCATCGTAAGTATTTTTAAATCCCAGGGTAGTTTTTTTAGGAGCCACGGGGGAATTTATGGATTAACGGGGACCATAGGTGATGAGGCCCACCGACGATTTTTAAAGCATGTCTATGGTATGGAAGCAATTATTATGCCGCCATTTGCTACGAGAGATTTAGTGAAATTTCCCACGGCATTTGTTGCTTCGAGGGAGCAGTGGCATGAAAAAATTATGGAGAGTACCTATGCCAATAGCTACCATAATTTGCGGGCTACACTAATTGTCATGGAGAGCATTAGGGAAGTGGATGAGTTGGCGAAGCTCTTGCGCCAGCGGCATACGAACTTGGCCATAGCTACCTATGGTTTGGGGGATAGGGAGGAAAATACTGCCATTAAAAAACTACTGCGATCGGGAGATGTGATAGTTGCCACCACCTTGGGAGGGCGTGGTATGGATTTAAAGATTGATGCTTCGGTGAAAAGCAACGGCGGCCTACATGTTATTTTAACTTTTTTTCCCAGGAGTATGCGCGTAGAGGAGCAGGTTTTTGGTCGAGCTGCTCGTAGAGGAGAGCCAGGCTCCAGTCAGTTAATCATTAATTTACGATATTTAGAAACTGAGTGCGTGGAAAAGCAGCGGTGTCTACAAGAACAATGCGATGGCCAAGGAAGGTTCGCTCTAGAAAAATGTCTTGGCGTTGAGCGCAATGAAAAAAACAAGCGCGATCTTTTATATGATGAACTAATTCGAGCTCCCGCTATGTTGCTTCGCGATGAATTATACCTTGGCTTTCTTGTGCTACAAAGAGAGTTTGCATCACCTTCGGGCTATAAATTATTGGTGAAGAAAAATTGTGATGAAATGGAAGATCTAACTTTAAATCTCTATGGATGGCGAGATAAATTAAAACTTAGAATCGTTGATCAGCAAAAGGTTCCCGCCATTGTTACCGTGGATATTACCTCCGCGGTAAATAGCATTTATCCTGCCATGGCTAGGAGATTACTGAGCGTTTTACGCCGCAGCGATGTTAGCGCAGCTAACCTAAGTTACGGTGAGTTTATGGTTGTGCATTTTATTGCTGTTATTTTTGGCTATGGTAGATCTCCAGAGATCTATGAGCAGATACTCCATGATTTTAATGCTTCATTGGAGAAAGAGAGTATGCGAAATCGAGCGCGTAACTATGGCGGGGGCAAGAGTGGCTATCTTCGGTGGTTTTTGTACCACGACCCCAACTACGCTGATTTATGCCAAACAGTGGTTGCCGAGGAAGGTATTATCTTAGCGCGTGTGGAGCTAAGGAGGAAATTTTTCCTCTGGGAGAAAATGGTAGAGTTATCTAGCAAAAAAGCTAGAGGGAGCCAAGTTAGAGAAAATTTTGGATTGTGGTTGAAGCAGCAGCAAGAATTACCTAGCTACGATAGAAAGCAGTTTGGTTTCAATCTGGAGAAAGGACAAGCTAAAGTAGTGATGGATAATTTTGCAATGGAATTGAGGCAAAATTTTACGGCGTTTAGGGAAGAGATAGTGACTCGAGATATGAACGATACTTTGGTGCGCAATCCGGCCTATTTAGTTAACGATGCCTGGAGAGGGTTATGGTTGCTACGGGATGGGCGCATGGATAGGGATGGATGTGATTCCAAGCGATGCAATGAATTTTATGATGGGGCTTTGGGCGCTTTATGGAATCAGTTTTTTTCGCTGGAAACGGAGGAGCAAAAGATGCCATCGGAAGTAGTAATTCATTCCGCCGTGCATCGAATTTCCTGGGACAAAAAAAATTTTCGATCGGCCACTTTACTGGATGATGGTATCACATATTGTGAGCAAGCTTTAGCTTTGGATGCAACCAATTTTGGTGCCTGGGCAGCCCATGGTGCCAAGGCCACGCTGATTACGGTGCGCGCAGCCAATGAGATTAATCATGTGAGACAGCGCACCGAAGCTATTAATGCCATTCGCGCTGCCATTGGAGAATTCCAGGAGGCTATTCGTGCCATCGAGACAATTAATCTTCCTCACTTAGAAGCTCAGTTGCTTTTTGCCCTAAAGCATGGGTTATCTCCCGATAGCGAAGAGATGAAGAAGCAAAGTTTAACTATCGCAATGTATGAACGCATTGTGGAGATTTATAATGAAAATATTAGCATAGCTCTGGCGGCGGCAAACCATGCCCGAGGGAAATTGGACATAGATTGCAGTTTGGCTCTGGAGGAGGTGATAGATGGGCTTAATGTGACTGCCATTGTGCATAGGTGGTTAAATGTAACTAAAGGTAGTACCGGGATTGGAACGTTATTTAAGGAAGTTAACAGGATGGATCATTCTGAACAGATATATGTGGATCGAAAAACTCAGAAAATGATAATCGAAGAGATTGAGCAATATGGAGGGTATTTGTTTAAGATGCATGTGGGACTTTTGCAGGAGAAGCGTAGGAAATGGTGGGGAACATTCTGTACCACAATTTTGGGAGTAGTCTCGATGGCTACTGGCATAGGGCTCATGGCTTTGGGCGGTGGAGGAGTATTCTTTAGTGTCTTTGGTGCTTCCCTAGTTAGTAATGGAATTTCCGATATTCTTTCCTCGACCATGGCAGTTTTGAAAAAAACACCCGTGGATTTTGGTAAATATATTAGCTCAAAGGGGTTCTCCCTTGCCATAGCTGCGCTGAGTGCTGGGACACTGTTTTTAGTACAAAAGGTAACGGAATATTACCAACATAGCAGTAAACTAGCCAAGGCTATCAATGGGCGCATTAAGAGTCGCGTGAAGAAGTTGGAAAAACTTAGCTGTGACCATAGAAAAAAATGGGTTTTTGATACCTTTCGCAGGGATTTAGCATCCCGGGGTATTAGCCGCATTACCATGGCGCTGGGTGATAGAATGCTGCGGGACGGAGATAAAATTGCAGTAAGTGCTCGCAGAGCCATTGAAGATATTATTCGCAAACATGGCGATATATTAGCTCGTTTGGGTGCTACCAAGGAGGGATTATTGGAGAAATTCTATGAGGAAGTAGATAGTATCATTGATAACCATAGAAGCCACTGGAGTACCAGTATCCAAGCAGCTATGGAGATAGGTACGAATGCCCTGGATATGGTCACCGGTGGCTGGGGTAGCTATGCCAATGTGCTAACGCGTACCCTGGTGGATAGTATGAAAAATAGAAAGATTTTGGATAACATTGTGCGCGACGTGGAGGCAGCTATTTATGGTAGAGGTGCTCTGGCTTTGTCGGGTAATGCGCTATTTGAGCGGGAATTTGTGGCGGAAGTAGGAGGTGATGGTAAAGGTGTGGCGCGGGAGTTGAAATTGTTGAAGATAACCATTGACGGTCATTATAATTGTACCAAAATGGCAACGGTAAAATTCCACGGACATTACGCTAGTTACCAAGTTGGTGATGGGATAGTGGAAATATGTAGGAGGGTGCAGCAACGGTTAATTAATTTCGGAAATTTTAAAGAGCTACGGGAGAGGTTTGTGGCTGGTATTGTAAAAGCCAAAGGTGATATACAAAAGAGTATGTTGCAGCGAGGAGCTAATTTTGCGGGAAACCAATGGTCTGCTTCGTTGATAAAATCTCTAGATGATAGGATCGATGATATTATCTACCACATGAGAAAAAAAGCGGTCACTGATTTTGCCCCAAGGGGGAGCGAAGAAGTTACCGTTTACGAAACTAAAGAGCCCGATGAATGCCAGGGAAAAGCTAATGATGGTGCGACTGAGCCTAAAACCACCGTGGCGAAGAATCAATATATTACGCAGCCTGGCGATACGTTACTGGGCATAGCGGCAATGAGGAGTAAAATAGTGGAGCGTCCTGTTTCCGTGGATGAGCTTTTGCAATTAAATCCCACCATAGGGGATAGAAATTTAATTTTTCCTGGTATTTCTTTGGTGGTTCCGGCCAGAGAAGATGAGTTGATTTCTAAGTTTGAAACAAGGCCGATTGTAGTACAGTTGTTTAGAGAACTTTTGGATTCTCCTCTACAGTGGCATGAATTAGCTTTCCAGGGAAATTACAATTTCGGCGGAACGTGTGCCATTGATGGTCGATTAATGTGCTGGGATGGTACCAATACTTATCTACCAAAATCAAGCAAACCAACCATTGAATTAGTGATTAGGAATGTATTTGGTGAAGAAACCATTAGTGAGATTAAGTTTCTAAATTTTAAACATGGGTTTACCGTATTTACTTTTAGTGATGGACGCCGGATAATAATTGCGGGCTATCCCGAGAGACACAATTTTCTTCGGAATTTGCAAATTGTGGAATTACCCTATGTGGAAGAAAATAGTGGGATTATAGGTAGAGATTGGATTGAAAAAAACCAATTGGGTAATAGGTATAAAGTAATTTATCAAAAGGAGTTTAGTAGCGATGAGGAATTGGAGGGTTATCTAGCTAAAGCTAGGGTGGCGGTTAAGCGCATGGAGACCGGTAACGAAGGGAAAAGATATGACTATGATTTGTGTCTTACTAAAAGATGCTGGGGGGAAAATAGTAATACGGTGCAGCGGGAGATCTACCAGGCCATGGATTTAGATATTGATGAGAGTGTTAGAGATGAAAATATGCCGGGTATCGATGGCAAATTTTATTGTGGTCCCATGGATGACATCGTGAAAGAGTTGGGAATCAAGGTACTGGAAGCAATGCAGGACCCTCAACAATTACCAATTTAATGTGTTTGGGGATAAAGATGGGTTCATGGCAGTGGTGTAAAAAAATTAGAAAAAAACATCTAAAGTGGATACTACTGGGGTTATTTATAGTTAAAATTATTCTCCAGGATGCATTGGATCATCGCCCATTTATTTTCGAGAGATATAGGACAACGGAGGAATTGGCGGAGGGCGTAAGAACTAGATTTCCACCGGGCACGCATTTTCAGCAAGTACTGGATGATTTAGAAAAATCTAGGGCCGATTGCTCCTTTGGGACAGGGCATTCTTATCCTTCTCTGTGTCTATTATCATGTAACTACACGACCAGTATCTTTTCGTTACATCCCCTGGAGGAGTATGAAGTTTGGGTATATTTAGATCAAGATGATAGAGTTGTTACAGGTAGTGGTATACGTAGATCTGGTTTTGGGGTTCTGGTAGCACTGTGATTACAATTTTATTGTGGAAATAAATCTATGGTGAAAAAAATAGGGAAAATATTTAAATATTTATTTTGGATTTGGCTACTATACATAGTTATAAAATCTATATTAATTCAACTGTGTGACCGCCGTGCCTTTATCTTCGAAAATTACAAATCAAGTAGAACGGTAGATGCAGCTATTCAGGAATATTTTTCTTCGGGCACTACCATGGAGGAGGTGCTGGCGGAATTAAAACGACTAGGATGTAGTAATTTTTTTGAAACCGGTTGTGGCGATGGGGCAGAACGCTGTGCCATGCGTGGCAATACGCTGTACTGTGATTATTACTCCAAATATCTATTTAGGTGGCCTCCCTATCCACATTATAATATTATCATGACAAGAGATAAGGATCATAGGTTGGTCTCAATTCGAGCATATAAAGTCATTGGTTTAGTATATGGTAGCTAGGGAGAGATATGGTGCATAAATGTTCGAAATGAGATATGAATTTCATTGAGAAAACTGGGGGGATGGAGATGGTGTGATCTTACCCTATTTTACCGGACACTAAATTGTTAGAATTTGTGAACTACCAAAGAGGTGTCAAATATGTTAAAAAAAACACAGAGAAGTTATCCAAAAGAGTTTAAACAAGAAGCAGTCAGTTTAGCGTTAAACTCT
>JAVBML010000033.1:0-14631 GCA_031552655.1 Gammaproteobacteria bacterium | reverse complement strand
ACTGTTTATAATTACTTTGAAACCAAGGATCAGATCTACCTAGCTGTTCTCCAGGAAGAGGCCCAGGCGATTCTTAGCCAAATATCCGTCGCCATAGCCCGGGTGAATACTCCACTGGATAAGCTAAGAATCCTTATCAGTATCAAATTCCGCTGCCTACGCCAAGCATCCAATCTATGTAACCTGGATAGAAATAAAATTTTTCAAACCCTACCCCAGGGAGAGGTCATATGGCGAGAGTATCTGAGACAGGAGTTTGTGCTAGTAAAATCCATTTTGAATCTGGGAATAAAAGATGGCACCTTTGCCATTGTCAATCTCAATCTCGTAACAAAAACCATTATCTATGCGCTCAAGGGATTTGAAATCCATTGGTTAATGAATGAAAACGAAATAAAATATAGGGAACGCGTAGAAGATTACGTTAGGAAGATAGCGGATATAATTTTTTTCGGCATCGTCGGCAGAGAGAAAATAGGTAATTCATCAACCCGTAGTAAATTACAACACAGAAAAGCAATATGTCCTCTCATAAAATAGGTATATTTTTAAATCTTTCGCTTGCCTTAGTACTTACGTCACTCGGCGGTTGTTCCCTGGCACCAAAATATCAACAACCCAAGCTACCCATTGATAGCCACTATGCAACCTCACATTGGCAGCAAAATAAAAAACTTCCAACGGCGACCATGGATTGGAATAACTATTTTCAAGATCCCCAATTGCGACAGTTAATCACCATGGCTCTTAGCCATAATCGTGACCTAAAAATAGCTCTTCTAAATTTAGAACAAGCAAGGGCGGTTCACAATATTCAATTTGCAGAGCTTTTTCCCCGAGCTAATCTCAGCGCCGGCAATGGTAGAATAAATAGTGGCACAGCCATAGAAAATAATTACCAGGTTGGTGTAAGCCTACTATCATGGGAATTAGATTTTTGGGGCCGAATAAAAAACCTGAAAGAGGCAGCCTTGGAAAATTATCTCGCCAGCGCTGCGGCAAGTCGCGCAATGCAGCTAAGCATCATAGCCCAGGTGGCCAATAACTATATTGCCCTGCGAGAATCCGAAGCTACCCTAGCACTGGCTAAAAAAAATATTGTCAATCGACGTAAACACTTAGACATATTAACCAAACAATTCCAAGCTGGAACCATTTCAAAAATAACCCTAGCCAATTCCCAGCAATCGTTAGCCGACGCTAGCATAGATCTAACCAACGTTGAGGAGCAACTTGCTAAACATCGCCACGCTCTGACATTACTAGTTGGAGCTGCATTACCACCTCTAGCTACCAACGCCACCTTTGGCAAAGAAAATATTATACTCCATGATCTATGGGCTGGGTTACCCTCTGATTTACTAACCAAGCGACCGGACATCATTGCCTCGGAACACCAATTAAAAGCTGCTGGCGCCAACATTGGAGTCGCCCGAGTAGCTTTCTTACCCAAAATCAGCCTAACCAGCATGTGGGGATCCACGAGCAAAGAACTAGACCAATTACTCGATGGTGATAAAATTCAGTGGCTATTTTCTCCCCAGGTATCCCTACCCATATTTAATGCTGGCCATAGCTACAATTCACTAAAAGTAGCAAAAATTAAACAAAAAATAGCCATTGCCAACTATGAAAAGACTATACAAAAAGCCTTTCGCGAAGTATCCGATGCCCTAGCAAATCACCGGAATGCCAGAGAATCTTTAGGGCTACAAAAGCAAAAATTAAAAACTATCCGGGAACAGGAAAAGCTCACCGCTCTACGTTACCATGCCGGCTCTATTTCCCAGCTAGAACTATTGGCAGCAAAAAAAGACACCATTGCCGCGGAGCAACAACTAGTAACTGCCCATGGTAAACTTTTAGCAAGTCGCGTTCATTTATATGCCGCGCTGGGTGGCGGAGAACAAAATATCATCATCCATGGTAATAGGTAATCAAAGAACTTAAGATAATTCGCAAGGGGTATTTCATGAAAAATTTTTTTAAGAAAAACAAAAACATCATCTTTATTGTAGCTATCCTAGGTTGTCTCATTGGATTAATTTCCTGGCAAATCCTACAACCCAATGGTCTATCTAAGGATTTCGTTAGTGGTAACGGCCGCATTGAAGCCAATGAAATTGATCTTGCCACTAAACTAGGAGGAAGATTAATTGATGTGTTTGTCGAAGAGGGGGAACTAGTAAAAAAGGATCAAATATTAGCGCAAATGCAAACGGATATTTTAGAAGCTCAGTTGGAGGAAGTGAAGGCAAAATACAGACAAGCCGCAAAAATGGTTGATACTGTCATGGCTCAGATTATTGTAGCGGAAAATAATTCAGCGGCAATGAAATCGATAGCAAAGCAAAGGGAAGCTGAATTAGATGTTGCCAATAAACGCTTGGCTCGTTCTCAGCACCTAGCAAAATCCGATGCCATTTCCAAACAGATACTCGACGATGACCGCGCCCAAGCCAAAAGTGCCGCAGCTGCGCTCCAAGCAGCGGAAGCACAAAGTGCCGCCAGTGAAGCAACCATTGCCGCCACCAAAGCTGAATTAAATGGAGCCCACGCTACGGTAGAAGCGTACCTGGCTAATATCAAGCGCATTACCGTTGAAATTAACGACAGTCAATTAAAAGCCCCCTGCACGGCTAAGGTACAATATCGAATTGCCCAGCCGGGAGAAACACTAGGAGCGGGAGGAAAAGTACTCAGCCTGGTAGATTTACGTAATATTCACATGACCTTTTTCCTACCGGAAACCGTGGCGGGGAAAATAGCCATGGGTACCGAGGTGCGCATTGTACTGGATGCAGCAACCAACCATGTTATTCCAGCCAAGGTATCTTTTATATCCAGCGTAGCCCAATTCACCCCTAAAACTGTGGAAACCGCTAGCGAAAGACAAAAACTTATGTTTCGCGTAAAAGCTAGGATAGACCAGACCCTCGTGGAACGTAACCTAGACCAGGTAAAAACTGGAGTTCCCGGAGAAGCTTTCATTAAGTTAAATCCCCAAACCCCGTGGCCCAGGGAGTTAATGTTACAGACAGAAAAAAATGGCTAGTACTAAAACACCAACCTATGTCTCCCAATTAACCAATGTTACTCTTCGCTATAAAAAGAAAATAGCTCTGGATAACATTTCCTTGGCCATTCCCACTAATATTGTAGCTGGTTTAATCGGCCCCGATGGCGTTGGTAAATCAACGCTCCTATCCCTCATATCCGGAGTACTGGTAGCAAATCAAGGCACCGTGGAAACTCTAGGTGGTAACATTGCCAACGATGGTTGGCGCAATGAAATTTGCTCCCAAATAGCCTATATGCCCCAGGGACTGGGAAAAAATCTCTACCATACCCTTAGCGTGGAGGAAAATTTACAATTCTTTGGCCGCCTCTTTGGCCATGATAAAGCGGAGTGTAAAAAGCGCATCAAAGTACTCACTCAGGCTACCCACCTCCATAAATTTCTTGATCGTCCCGCCGGTAAATTGTCCGGAGGAATGAAGCAAAAATTAGGATTATGTTGCGCTCTAATTCACAATCCAACCCTTTTGATACTCGATGAACCAACTACGGGGGTGGACCCCCTTTCGCGCACTCAATTCTGGGAACTCATAGATGATGTGCGCCATGCACTACCACAGATAAGCATCATCGTCTCCACCGCCTACATGGACGAAGCGGAACAATTCGACTGGCTAGTGGCCATGAATGGAGGGAAAATACTTGCCACCGCCACTCCCAAAGAATTACTTACTCTTACAAATACTTCATCCTTGGAAACCGCCTTTACAAAATTACTAACCAAGGAACATGGTATTCAGCACCAGGAAATTTCCATACCCACGCTGGCTAACGGCGATATAAAAGAAGAAATCGCCATTGAAGCCCAAAATTTAACCAAAAAATTCGGTGATTTTACTGCCGTAGATTGCGTAAGTTTCAAAATTCGGCGCGGTGAAATATTTGGCTTTCTAGGTTCCAATGGTTGCGGGAAGTCTACCACCATGAAAATGCTAACGGGCCTCATTCCTGCCAGTGAAGGATCAGCTTGGCTCTTTGGCCATGCCGTGGATGCCAATGATATCACTACGCGTAGACGTGTTGGCTATATGTCCCAGGGATTTTCTCTCTATTCTGAATTATCCATACGTCAAAATCTAGAATTGCATGCCCGCCTATTCCACATGCCAAAGGAGGATATTCCCTCCTTGGTTAGGGATGCGGTGAATCGGTTCGGCCTCGAAGGTCTTTTAGATGAGCTGCCGGATAATTTGCCCCTGGGTATACGTCAACGCCTATCTTTGGCAGTGGCAATGATTCATAAGCCGGAATTGTTAATTCTCGATGAACCCACTTCGGGAGTTGACCCCATTGCCCGTGACAACTTCTGGTATCTAATCATTGAGCTCGCTAGAAAAGACCAAGTAACGATCTTTATTTCCACTCACTTTATGAATGAAGCCATGCGCTGCGATCGCATATCCCTGATGCACGCAGGAAAAGTACTAGTTAGTGATGTGCCCAGTGAAATAATCGCCGACAGAAAAACTTCTACTTTGGAGCAAGCCTTTATAAGTTACCTCAGGGAAGCCGAAGATAGGGAAAACAAAAAGGAGGGTAATGTATTTGTAGCTTCGGATACTTTGCAACTATCCCAAACTCCGCATAAACATAAAAAATTTAGTCTAGGTCGTTTAGTTAGCTACGCAGAGAGAGAAACCAAGGAGCTATTACATGATCCCGTGCGAGGAACTTTAGCGCTATTTGGCAGCCTCATCTTAATGCTAATTATGGGTTTCGGCATTAGCATGGACGTGGAGAACCTTAGCTTCGCGGTTTTAGACCATGACCAAACTGCCCTAAGCCGTGACTATGCCCTAAACCTTTCTGGTTCCCGCTACTTCATTCAACGTAGCGCCCTTAGGAACTACAGTGACCTTGACCATAGAATGCGCAGCGGAGAACTCTCTTTGGCCATTGAGATACCATCCGGGTTCGCTCGCAATTTAAAGGGAGGTAAGGTAGCGGAAATTGGTGCTTGGATTGACGGAGCCATGCCCCAGCGCGCCGAAACTGTTCTAGGCTATGCCCAGGCCATGCACTACGAATGGCTTAGCAACATTGCCACTAAGCACTTTGGTAAAAATATTCAAAGTAGCTCTGCCAAAATCGAAACACGTTTTCGCTATAATCCGGATGTAAAAAGCCTACCAGCCATGGTACCTGCAATCATCCCCATTATGTTACTCATGATTCCCGCCATGATGACGGCGCTCGCCATAGTGCGCGAAAAAGAACTGGGGTCCATCATGAATTTCTATGTTACCCCCGTCACAAAGACGGAATTTCTCATGGGAAAGCAGCTGCCCTACATTGCCCTGGGGATGATTAATTTTTTACTAATGGTCCTGGCAGCATTGGTTATTTTTGGCATACCCGTGAAGGGAAGTTTCATGGCTTTAACTTTAACGGCCCTGGTTTTTATCACATTTTCTACGGGTTTTGGTCTCTTTGCCTCTGTCTTCACTCAGAGTCAAACGGCGGCCATGTTTCTAACCATTATCGGCACCATGTTACCCTCCATTCAATTTGCCGGTCTACTCAACCCCATAACCTCTCTGGAGGGAATTAATAGAATAATCGGAGAGATCTATCCTGCTACTCATTTTTTTACCATCAGTAGAGGAATATTCAATAAAGCCCTTAACCTCTCCAGTTTACGCTACCCATTCATGGCAATAGTAATTGCCGTTCCGGTAATTTTTACCCTCGCAATTAGCTTACTAAAAAAACGGGAAAATTAACCATGGTTAACCTTTCAAATATCTATCGCCTGGGGATCAAAGAATTTTGGAGTTTACGGCGTGATCCCATGTTAGTACTCCTCATTATTTATATTTTTACCGCTGCTATCTACATGGCAGCAACGGCCATGCCCGAATCACTTCACAAAGCAGTAGTTGCCGTGGTCGATGAAGATCAATCCAATCTATCGATACGCATTATAGATGCTTTCTATCCACCTCATTTCATGCCAACCAAAGTTATCTCCATGGAGACCATGGACGCCGGCATGGATAGTGGCAAATACACCTTTGTCCTGGATATTCCACCCAATTTTGCCCGGGATGTACTTGCAAAACGCTCCCCTACCATTCAACTCAACGTAGATGCCACGCGCATGAGTCAAGCTTTTATCGGCAGCAACTATGTGCAACAAATAGCTCTAGGGGAAATCAATGAATTCGTAAAACGCTTTCGCAGCCACGATTCCATGCCAGCGGAATTAGTACTTAGAGCACGCTTCAATCCATCCCTAACTAATTCCTGGTTTGGTGCCATAATGGAATTAATTAATGCCATAACAATGCTTTCCATAATTCTAACCGGAGCTGCTATCATCAGAGAAAGGGAACACGGCACCATAGAACATCTTTTGGTAATGCCCATTACCTCGGAGGAAATTATGTTCTCCAAGGTATGGTCCATGGGAACCATCGTACTATTTGCCGCCGCTTGCTCCCTAATTTTTGTTATCCAAGGATGGCTGCACATTCCCATTGAAGGTTCCGTACTATTATTTCTGCTTGGAGCTTTCCTTTATCTCTTCGCCACCACTTCCATGGCTATATTCATTGCCACTATAGCTCGCTCCATGCCCCAGTTTGGTTTATTAATGATGCTTACCTTACTGCCATTGCAAATGCTTTCGGGTACCATGACACCCCGCGAAAGCATGCCCATGATTGTGCAAAACATTATGCTCATGGCTCCGACTACCCACTTCGTATCCCTGGCCCAAGCTATTCTCTATCGCGGTGCTGGTTTAGCCATTGTTTGGAAGCAATTTTTAGCTCTTTTAAGTATCGGTGCCATATTTTTTGTCACGGCCATGGCTCGCTTTAGAAAAACCATAAATAACATTGCTACCTAGCGATATATTTTTTATCCACAATCTACTAATCATAGCTAAAAGCATGATACTCACTGTAACTGCCCCCGATATTACCAATACCAACGACGTAGTATCTGCTAAATAACCAAACAGCGGTAAACACAATAGCATAACCCCATTGATCACCATGTTTTTTAAACCAAATCCATTGCTTTGCTGCTGTTTATCAAGGCCATCGTAGATAGTATTATTAGATAAGATATCAAACAAAATGTACAAAAATCCACAAATAGCATAGATAGTAATTCCCAAATATTGATTACTCAAATTAACAAAAAGTAGCGCCGCTAGAGCAAAAAGTAATATATTTATCCATAGCACTGGGAAACTATTTCCAGAAATTCTTGGCAACAAATATTGCACTAAAACACCGGCGACCACTCCTCCCATAATCCAAGCACCAAAGGAAAACCCGATGAGATAGTCTGAAAAATTATAGATCGTACGAAACAAACCCACTTCCAAAGCATCAATTGCTGCCTTAGCAACATTAATACTGGCAACCAATATCAAGAGATAGAATAGCAATTCGTGTTTCCTAAGCCTACGAAACATCGCTCTTAAGTTGCCACGGAAACTAAATGTTTTCTTCGTAGAAATATTAGCTGGGTCATGCTCCATCAACCTAAATAGATGGCGCCATTGCTGCCCCAGCAAGAGCAACATGATAATATTAGCTAAATGCATAAGCGCCACTAAAAAAAACACACCACCGTAGCTAAACAGATTAAAACACCAGGGCGCAATTAACCAGCTACTCACCAATGCTAGGCTGTATAAAATGGAAGTTAGGGCATTTAGGCGCTTAGTGATATTACCATCGGCTATGTAGGCCAAAGCAACTTGATAGGATGGACGAAAAAAACTATGGGCTACGTAGATCATGATAACACTGAGATACATCGAGGTAATCGTTTGGTATAGCGCTATAAAAATTGCTGCTCCCAGTCTTACTATCTCGCTGCCTACCATGCTTCCGAGGATAGTATAGTTTTTTCTATGGAGCACATATAGATAACCAGCTAGTACACAGGAACCAAACGCCAAGGCCTCCTGCAGTGAAACGTAAAAATTGGCATGGGTCATGGCGTAGACATAAATTAGGGAGTACATCTGTATCACGCCCATTCCCATGGCATTAATAAAACCAATGATCAAAAATAAAATGGTACTACCATTGTAGAATGATTGCTTCGTCTTATTCATCGCAAGTAACTAAAATTTAATATGATTTTCCTAGCCCGAGGGAGTAAGGTAACTCATACTTTCTTCCGTGGCAAATTTACAAAATTAACTATATATTTCAAAGGACTTAGAGTTTTTTCTTCCTCAAATCCCATGGCCAAACATAAAATTTTAGCAAAAAATAAGACAACGGAGTAAATTATGGAACTTCACAAATTAAAAGATGTAAGTCGTTTTTTCAATAAAACTCTTATGTTTCTATCTCTGCTATTCATATCCTCAAATCTAGCCATAAACTTCTCTCCCCAACCGCGATTTTCCTTTTTTGCCCAGCACAGTAATCAAAATTTCATAGCAAACATGGAATATAGATACGAAGAAAATGATATAAATCATCTACTGCGGCTACGTGCCCAGGAAGAGCAAATTAGTTTGCATGGAAATATTTTAATCCCTGCCATGGGAGACATAACCCATCAATTGGAAGATAAACTAAGAATTGAGCAATTACATCACGCCAATTTGCCGCCGGAAAAAGAAGTACGACAACACTCAAGAAAAATTTTAATTCCGCTAAATTTAACCAAAGCTCACCACTGGGTAGGAATTGTTATTCAATTCAATGACTCAAACCAAGTGGAAGTAATAAATTACATTGACTCCTTAAGTCATACCAAAATTCCCACAAAATTAAAAAGACGCTTACAGCACATCTATGGCAAAGATACTAAAATAATTAATAAGCGGGGAATGCTGCAAACTGATAATACGGGATGTGGTCCCTTGGTAATAGAAAACCTTATGCAAAGCACTCAAAATTCTTTAAGCAAAGAGGTGGTAACTAAAGAAAAAATGCAAACGATCAGGAACAAACATCTGAGACTAGCGAAAAAATACCTTCCTTTAAAGCCCAGAACACCCACTACCATGTATGGAGGAGGTAGTGGCGGTGATACCAGCGATGAGGACGAGGACAAATATAAATCAACTGATTCCAATGATGAATCTAGTAACTCTACCACAGGTAATAATTCCGAAGAATATTCATCATCTGCCGAAGATGAATGGGTAAATCCCTTGCAGTTTTTTATTTCCAATCCACATAAAGATTGGCAACTACTATACGATGCTAATGGTGTATATCGGCACCTAACAAACCCTGATAGACAGGAGACTCCACTCCACCACCTGGTACTAGAAGAAGATGCATCATCCATTGCAACTTACCCAAACATTCAAGCGGAGATTAATCAACGAGATTTCCTAGAAGAAACCCCTTTGCATAACGCTGCCTACAAGGGCAATGCAGAAATCATGACATTGCTGCTAGAAAACGGGGGAAATCCCAATATTTTAAACGAAGAAGAATTATCGCCGCTACACATTGCATTAATCCAGCAAAATTTAACAATGATTAAAGTTTTATTTGAACATGAGGCTAATTTTCTATCATCCCATAGCGGATATTCAATTACCGAACTTCTAGATAACCCATTTCAACAACTGCGTTCATCTAACGAACTTGAAGAATTTATTCTAAAATTAATCGAATTATTAAACTATGGCTATGGTTGAAGTGTAATTGGAAAAGAATGGAAACAAAAAACACAGTTACGTGCTCAGATAGAAGAATATTTTTTACCTTTTGTTAAACACAGAGCTAAATTATCCGAGAACGGCCCAGGATTCGACTACTGGGACGAAGAAACCATGCTAGAATACATAATAGAAAGAGAAGATTGGGAAATGTTCAATGACCATGCCATGGATTTAGTTGACAATATATTCGGTGATTCGGATAGTCTTAGGACAGTTTTAAAGTTTTTAGATAAACATGAGGTAAAACTGGAACATCTAGAAACCTGGCTTAGTCAAGGCCACCTAGCTATCGCTCAATTCACTAAATTAATGAAGTATGCAAAAATACATAGTGATCAAGAAATGCAAATTCTTTTAGAGGAGTATGGAGAAATTTTAACCAGCACTAACTCCTATGAAAATAATTACACTATGAAAATCTTACTAAACCATTATTTAAAAAATAATTTAGGTAAGGGTTTGGTAAAAATTATAGATTTAACTTGCATCGATAAACCAAAATTACAAAAAATTTTAACCCGCCTTTTAAAATCGAAACCACCAATTATGGTGCTACCGATCAATGTAGGTTCCATGCACTCTCCAAAAGGCACCTCCAATATCCATTGGACCACTTTTTTCATTTATCCTCTCCGTGGGCAACCACCACTAATTATATACCTGGACCCTTTCGGTAAAGAGATACCACTGTTACTGAGTGACGTTTTAAAAAATTTATACCCAAACGCAAAAGTTGTTAATCCCAGAATTAAAATTCTAGACCATGTAAGTGACTGCGGACTCTGGCTTATTATCACCCTGGATTCCTTAGTAAATCAGCGCGATCCACTAATTTCTATGGAAAATGCTCGACAAAACCATTTAGAACTTATGGCTAACCACGTTGCCAATAATTTAAGTGCTGAGGAAACCACTCATTCTTCAAAATTTCTAAGAAATAAAACTCTGCCTAATTTAGCGCGAATACTTACATTTCCTATATCAAAGCATAAGTCAAAGGGAAGAGTATCGAGAATCCTTCGCGAAACCCACTCATTTCGCCCCTACCGATCCTTTGCGGCAGAGCGAGAACGTCAAATATTACGTCAAGTAGCTACTCAACTGTACCTATCATTAAAAAATAATTTTCCTAAATTAGGAGAAGTACAAGCTATGCATCTTAGTCACGATGAAAATAACTATCTATTCATTGCAGTTAATCAACGTAATGTAACAAATGAGTTGGCAAAGTTTATAAAAGATAAAAATACTTTCAGGGAACTTTTAACTAAGACCTATAAACCATCCCGTGATCCTGAAGGAAAGATACGATCGCGTCGCTACGCTACAAAACTAGCAAAACGCATATTTGGAACGGATATTCAGTTACCAACAAGTAAAAATACTAGTGATGGCGAACAAGCACATATGGTTGCTAAATTACTACGCGGAGGTACTTGGAGTACTTTACCCTTAAAATCGGCAAACGACGTACTGCATTTAGAGAACAACAAAATATATTTAGTTCTACCACCAACTCATGGTACAAATAACAAGCATGCCGAAGAATTTTTATGTGATATAGCTGAATATATTTATAAAGACATCAAGAAAAAACCTCACACATGCATCGGCGGCAAAAAACGACCCTGCATGGGTTGCTTCAGCAGAATGCACTGTGAAAACATTGATAGTTTTGGTCAGCATCCGGGATATTTTTGGCTGGAAACCATGGATAACCAACCATCAGAAATAGCATTAAACACCTTGCAATCTCTTTGCTGCTATCCCCCTTCCGTTAGTAGCTGTAAATATGGTCGAAATACAACAAGCTATGACAGTGGTTCCGACAGTGACGACGAAGGAGAAGATAATCGGGCTAATAAAATGAAATTAACCACAACAACCATACCTCCAGCCAAGCAACCTCAACAACTGATTTCACCACCATCTGGCACCACATCACCGCCCAATAATTCACTGGAAAAATTCAAAACTACATATGGTTTCAACGCTGTAGAAGCTGGAGGAGAAGGTAATTGTTTTTTTCATGCCATCCTTGCTCAATTGAAACTCCTAAAGAAATCCAGAAAAATAGCCGATAAAATATTGGGAAAAAAAGTGGAAGATTATACTCACCAAGATCTGCGAAGATTAGCGGTACAACATATCGTTGACCACCGTGACTGGTATGCAAATTATATGATGAATAATGAAACCGTGGACGATTTTGTTAGTAGAATGCAAGTAGATGGGGAGTTTGTCGAAGGGGCCATTGTACGAGCTATGGCACAAGTTCTAGATATGCATCTAGTTATAGTTAGTAATAATAGCTCCACAATAGTATTTAGGCGATTGAATACCAATGCTCCCATATTATTTCTTGCACATTATACCGACCTACACTATCAATCCTTGGAACCTAATTCTTCCGCAGATATTATTCCATTTGATATTACACAGTTTGATATTACTGATAACTTACCCCCTTCCACAGTGGAGGAATACCATGGGGATAATAATACTTTAACCACCATAACAGAAACACTGTCCACCCTATCGTTGACTACCGAAAATAGGCCTCTAATCGACATAGCATCTTTTTTTTAATCCAGCGGTCACAAAATTTATTTTTCCCTAGTAATATCATAGCTATATTTTGAGTAATTTGTGCTACCATGTGGTAAATTTATGATCACTAAATATGAAACAGTCAAAGATAACACTGCTAATAAGTATTGGAACTGCCCTGGAGTATTACGATTTAGTTATCTATAGTCTCCTAGCTAATTTTATTAGCCAGCAGTTTTTTCCCGGTACCCACCGCACAGCAGCTATTCTAGCTACCTTTGCAATGTTAACCCTGGGCAATATTTTACGTCCCATCAGTGGTATTACCATGGGAATACTTGGTGATCTCTTTGGCAGGAAAAAAATATTTACCAACTCCATGATATGGATGGCCCTGGCTACTCTGCTCATGGGTATTATTCCTCCCTTCGCCACCCTGGGCTATGGAGCAACGCTACTCTTTTGCCTCTGCAGACTTACCCAAACCATGGCCTTTGGCGCCGAATCGCCGGGAGCATTTACCATGCTTTCGGAACACATCGATCGCAAAAAACACGGTCTACACTTTGGTTTCCTAGCTTCATCCATGGGCCTAGGAGTATCCCTGGGTTCGTTCATTATCTGGCTACTAACAAAAACTTTATCGGAACAAGCCATGGCTACCTGGGGATTTAGAATTCCCTTTCTCCTCGGCGGCATTCTCTCTATTCTAGGATTCTATCTTCGCAATCAGTTACCGGAAACTCCTAAATTCATTGCGACGAAAAAAACCGTTGAAAAATTAACTCCTGATCTAGTTAAAAAACACATTGGCCCCGCCATCATTGCCATTGGGATGCTAATATTTTCGGCATCATTCTCCACTTTTAAATTAGTACTACCCCTATTTCTTCGCGAATATTATCATTTCCAATTGACTGACATCTATCTCATCATAACCCTAGGCTATGTGCTAGCCAACGTAGTACTAAAACCCAGCTTTGGTTTTCTAGCTGACTATCTGGGGAAAAAACAATTAATTATCGCTTCATCATCAATTATGCTATTCGGTGGCCCCTATATATTTTCCCTACTAAATTATGAAACTCGAGCAGCTCTGATTGCATTTATAATTTTCAGTCAAATAATTACTTCGGGCATAGCCGCCAGTTGCTTTGCTCTACTGCCCCGAGCCTTTCAGACCCCCATTAGATACACCGGCGTAGGATTTAGCTATAACATTGCCCACATCGGAGCATCATTTACACCACTCGTAGCAACTTATATATATGGAGTAGCCAAAAATCCCAATTATCTGGTGTTAATTTTTATGTTGCTAGCATTCATCACTATCTGTAGCACCATGCTCTTTAGAATTCGAGAAGACAACTACTAATGTCAATGGAAAATCCACCATGACCTTTGAATTACTAAATTTAGATTCCGAGCTCTTTGGTTTTAAAGTGGCAAAAATTTCTGCGCCTACACTCCCCTTTACGCAACTAAAAAAGCTGCTACTAACGCTCAAATCCATGCAAGTGCATCTAGTGTACTGGCAATGCAGCCAAGACAATGGCATTTCTAAGTATGCAGCACAGCAACTGAGCAGGTTTTTAGCCAGCGAACAAATAATCTATTCTTCAAATCTAGAAAAAATTCAACTGCAACCATGGGATACTTCTCGAGTAGAACCCTACGGTAAAAAAAAACCTGCGGCTGAAATGTATGCCCTCGCAGTAAAAATTGGCGAGCTATCGCGCTTTGGCCGCGACGACAAAATTTCCCAAAGATTACTAGAAAAAATGTACCACACCTGGATTGAGAATTCGGTTAATCGTAGCATTGCTGACGAAGTTTTAGTTATCCGGGAACATGGAACTGTCATTGGCATGGTAACCCTGGGAATAAAAAATGGCCGCGGAAATCTTGGGCTCGTAGCCATCGCTGGCAACCATGGCGGTAAACAATGGGGAAGTAAATTAGTGCTAGCGGCCCAAAGATATTTTTTACAGCGAAATTGTAAGATGCTGCAGGTGGTCACCCAAAAAACCAATCACATAGCTTGCAAACTCTATGAAAAATGCGGTTTTACCATTGAAAAAATAGACAATTTCTATCACTTTTGGCTCTAAGCTGAGCTAAGCAACTATAAAATTTAGCTATACATAAAGACATATTGTACGCAAAGTAAATATATTTGTAATTTTCAGTATTAACAAACTACCATAATTGCCATATAATCTAAGCAAATAATCCTTCGCGAGGTGCTGACCATGTCACACGCAAAAAAAGTCATTGCTCTAATCATATCCCTGGTACTGCTAATAGGCTATGCCCTTCATATCTACGCCTCTAGTGGTGAAGGT
>JAVBML010000003.1:0-5250 GCA_031552655.1 Gammaproteobacteria bacterium | reverse complement strand
ACATGGAGTATTTTTTAGATACTAAAATATCTCCCAGCACACAACTTTTTACATACTCATCCAATTCCGCCTTAACTGCTGGATTGGCTACACTAAACTCTGTAGATAATCTAAACAATTTAGACCCAAATAACATGCCTGTTTTATGATATTGAACATCATCGGGCATTTGGAATGCCTCTTCTACGGCTTGCACGAGACTATAGGACACCGATGTAATAATACTAGCTGGAAATGCTAATCCATAGGGTACATTGTCCACTACGTAAATACTTCCTTCATTACTAATATCGTGTATTGCCACAGTAACTTTAGGCCCCAGCATTATGGTGGTTATCCCAAAATAAATAAGAAACCACTTCCCAAAAGCAGCTAAATCGTGACCACGAATATAGTTAATTGATGCTCCAAATATTGAAAACAGGAGACTGAATTTTATAACGGTACTAAAAGTATCACTCCCCACTAGGGTAACCACCGCATTCAAAGCTGCTCTTACCAACTCTCCATTGGAGACAATATACATAGTTAACGGGGCGCTCATTTGCCAGCTCCTAAATGAGGTTTAGCTTGCCCCGTAACCCGTGAAGTAACCTCTCGTTCTACACCCCGCGAGCTTTCGATAAATGTCATAAGCTCCCGAATATCATCGCTAGATTCCGTCTTAATCTTCTCCACAAAAACCAAAGCCTGGTGAATCTGATCCGTTAGCTGCTTATGAATCTCCGGCGCATAGTCGGTACCAGATAGACTGCTTTCCACCACTTGGAGAGCCTCATGCATATATTGTAGCAGTAGACTTTTAGAGATAGCCTCGGAGTAATTGGCAATACTCATAGCCATGGCAGCATTCCCAGCCATCAGATGAACACTAATAAATTTCAAGAGCGGAATCTTTACCATCTCCAAGAAGCTCTTTAGTTTTGGATCCAATGGCCCATTATCAGCTTGTACCGCACTAACCAGCTCATTAATGGTCTTATTAACTTTGGCATAGAGGGCATTTTCTGCGCTAATAGTAATCTGAACCTTAGTGGGTTTAAGGCATTTCCCTGATTCATTGCATTGATAAGTCTCCGCACTGCCTCCTTCTAAAATAGCCTTTAATACATTACGATCTTTGGCTAAAGGAGTGAAGATATTTACCTGCCCTTCGCTACCATAAACAATGGTTCCCGAAAGAGACATAAAAAACTCCTTGAGATTACCAACGTAGCTATTTTTAACTAAAGCATCCCAGATGAGGTTTTTATTGACGATTACTGCCTTCTCATAGGCAGGATCCTTCGCAGCTCTATCCATAACTTCATTATATTTACCCTCACTACACTTTTGCCGGGCTTCAGCCCAGTCAGAAAAGATATTGCTATGGTTGCCTAAATCTTTACAAATATGCTGCTGAGTAGCCTTCATTCTTGGCCACATACCACCTGCCAAAGTCTCTGCCATCTCACAGGAATTAAAATTACTAGCATTAATCTCCTGAGCTATCTTTTGCATTTGCTGCATCGCATGCTCTATCTCCGGCACCGCCGTCTTCAGAGCTAGAGTAAACATATAGCCGCCGGCATTACTCATGATTTTTTGAAAAAATTCTGTAATAGCTTGGGCATTAACAAAGGAAAATCCACCACCAAAGAGATCAATCCCACCACAGCCAGTTTTTAAGGTAGGTGTATCAAGATTAACCAGCTGGATATTCTTAACTCGGTTACGTAATACGATACTACCACCGGAATAGTAACCGGCTGCCTGGCCTTGATAAGCTATCGGTTTAGTAATGTTGCCATTGTAACCTAAGTCGGTAAAAAAACTTCCCAGATCTCCGGAAACATCTCCGTGCGCACTGCCCCACGCTAAAAATAGTATTGAGATTAAACGAATATTTCTAGTCAGCCTGCTAGATACCATTGCCGTTCCTCTGCTGCAGACTTATGGGTCTCATGATCTGTGATCTCAAATTTTTAACCCTAATATCTAATTCCTGATAGGTAAGTGCCCCCTGGGATATAGGATAAGTATGGAGAGTTCTCTTATTAATAAGAAACAGAGCCGGAACTCCTACTCCAATACCATTATTGAAAAACTTTTCCATAATTTCTTGATCTGCCTCAAGGCTTCCTGGTACATAAGCAATGGATCTATTCGAAGTAATGCCGCCGAGTAAAAAACCAGCTATGTTTAGCTGATTATTCTCTGCATACTCGACCAAGATAGGAGTAAAAATCTGGCAGTGCTTACAAGAATGACTATAAAAATACACCAATTCATATTCATAGCTAAGAGGTCCAGAAATAGCAGACTCCACGGTTAGGCCAGCTATTAACAAAAATACCAAATTAATAATTTTTAGCCCCATCATGTTTCTAATAAAATGTTTCATGGTTCCTAAACTCCATCCTTAAAATTGGTCGCCACCTGCAAAAATCTTCTTCTTAGACCAGATTCAGAAATAAACCCATAGTTAAGCGGTACTATCCGTCTGCTTTTCGGCTCTACTAGAATTAAAGCTGGAAAATACTTGACTCCCAATTGCTCTGCCTGTCCTTGGTTAAGTTGGTTTTTTCTAAACAATTCTATTGGTCTACCATCCATAGAAATAGGAATAAGAGAAATCTTATGTTGTTTACTAAAATCATCAATGGTTTTAGCTAACTCTTGATCTAAAGCTTCATTCCCTCGATAGAAGAAAAACATTCCATATTTTTTACTATAAGCTGCTATGGCCTCGTTTTCTTTACTACTAGTCTGGGCATATAATAAACTCTGGGCACTATTCTGCGTTGGATGTAAAATGCTGTAATCCAATTCTGGATGTACCAAGAGCGTTCTTTTCCAAGCTTGGGTAAACAGGCTCGCCTGGTTGGTAACAAAATTCTGTAAAATCAAATAGGAGCGCATATTTGCTATTGTAGGATATAAAATTGCTCGAGCTTTAGCCTCCTCTACTGCTTGCCTTAATTGCGTCATCTGAGCTACCGCCGATGAGGCTTTTTCCTCTTCCTTATTTATCTCCTTTTCTTTATCGGTTTTTAATGGCGTCTCGTTATACCAATGCCAGCCAACAGCCCGCTCTATCTCCTGAGCTAAGCCAGTTATATGCATACCCATTATCGTGATCCCCATCATTATTTTTATCACCTTGAGAATAAAAACCTCACTTTTTAGTACGGTCTCCATAAAAATCCTTAATTCTTTCCGCTGCCCTTAAACCCATAGGCGATTCTTTGTTTATCTCTTTAGCTAATACGCTAGTTTGAAGATCCTGAAGATTAATAGATTTCATCGGTTTCACATTCGCTGCATTGGGAATTTTCAAATTGCTTTTGATACCTTTATAGAGAGAACTAAAATCCATTTGCTTGAAATCCATACTTGCTAACTCATCGGGAGTAATTCCACGACAATTGAGATTGGCTGAATTACCACTCACGTGACCAAAACCAATACCTAGCTGTCCCCTTCTACCATCCTGCTGGACAATACGAGCTATCTTGTTATCAAAAATACAATAAGCTTTGTGATACGAAGTACATACTCCTAAAACCTCGCTATGGCAGTATTCACCAATATAGATAACGGCTTCCTGCTCCTTCCTTTTAGCTAATTCTCTCTCTTCGTCATCGCACTTTAATAATGTTCCCTCTAATAAACCACTGCCGCTAATACTGCAGCAATTTTTAGTAATCCCACTAGCAATATTCCTAGAACACTCCATAGCTCTTCCAGTAAAAATGGCAGGATTTTCCTTGTTTTGTCTAGCTACGTCCTGCGCCGCTTCAGCTGCCGCTGCTAAATATGCTACTGCCTGATCAAAATTATTATTCTGCGTTGCTGAGGTCGGAGCACAATTACCATCCAAACAAAAAATGTTCTTCGCACAGGGAATTTTTACTGTTTCGCATTTCTGTTGGGGACATTGATAGATTGCCTCTTGAACTACGCAAGCTTCACCAATTTTGCTTCTGCATTTAGCGCTTATTTGAGAACAACCTTGAGTTCGTAGCTGCTGACAATCATTGGTTGCCTCTTCATGGCATTCATGAATTACTCTTTTTTTCCAACAACCAGGATTAACGGGAACATTTTCGATATACCTAACCTCATCCTTTCCTTCCACACACTCTTCAATAGAACTCACGCAGGTAATGGTAGCAGAAATACTATTACTAATAATAAGAGAACAAAAAAGTAAGCTGTATTTATATGTCACGGCAGCTCTCCTCCCAAATGATTTGAGCCTCTTTTAGACGCTTAATTCTCTCCACATAAAACACAACTATCCCTAAACAATCATGGTAATGAAGGTTATGGATTCGACCAGATTGATTGTAGTCCCCTTTAGGTTTAAACCTAAACACTTGATCATGGGTTTGCGATATCGGTAGTTGGATTCTCTGATTTTCACTAAAAAATCCTTCTGCTACCACTTCTCCGGTAGTGTCATTAAAAATTGTACCCTCCATCTTTCCTCTATATACTTTTTCTATGCGCAGATAGCCTTGCATATTTTTAGGAACCACTCCTTGTCCCCAGACATTCTCGTGATCATTGCGCCAATTCTTTTTAAAATGACATCCACAGACAAAATAACCCAGATAGCATTCATGTTCTTCCTCTCGAGCCGGCCGATCACATAGATGAATGTCATCTTCACTACCAGGGGTAAAATCATGATAAAGTAATGCTCGCTCACCGGATTGACATCTAGTTCGATAGCCGTATCTAAGCATCAAACGTCGACAATGAGGATGTAGTTCATCCTTGGTTGTTATAGTAACCTTTGGTACCTGTTCACAGACTCTAGTTACTGTCCTTATCTCTTCATCGCAAACCTTTCGCTCAAAGATGGTACTGCAGTGCTCCGTACTGCGGTACTCCTCTATTTTTTCCTCGCAATTAATAGCATTGCTAGACTCTCCTTTAACGATATTTTGCGAGCTGTTGATAACTCTGTTTCCTTTAACGATAAAATCATCGTTTTGGGAAATCTTGAAAACCGGACGAGTTCTGAAATTATCTACCACCATCTTACCTACTGCCTGGTCACCACCGGTTGTATTTTCGGTAATTGCTGTCTCAGCCGCGTTTTTCATAGTGTTAGCATCGGAACCATAATTGGTTTGCGGTGGATTATTGGTATAGCCTCCCGGTTGACTTTTAAAAACAACTGCGGGATCGAAAGTTACTGTTTCTCCCCTACTCTTGGTTATTTTGACAACGTTACCGTCGCTATGAATAGTATTTCTC
>JAVBML010000024.1:0-10688 GCA_031552655.1 Gammaproteobacteria bacterium | reverse complement strand
GGACGCGAGTACGTGGAATTAAGCCGAAGAGATCCAGCTGCAGCACGCAAGATGTTGGCGAATATCCCGGCGAAAATCATGGAAGGGTTAGTGGTGGGGTACCTGGTGGGTGGAGCAATCGGGGCGGTGAGGGCAGCTAGGCAGGGTTCAATATTAATGAAAGAGCTGGGCTTTAAAAAAGAAGCCATAAAATATAGCTCTATTATTAGATATAATCCTATAAATAAAGGCCCTTTAGATAGTAAAATAGTAAATTCTTTTAGAAGTGGTACCTATACAGAGATGGTTTTAGATAAGCCAACGATATTTTGGCGCGTTATCAATGATGGTGGAAAAGCTGAAGGCCGTTTTTGGACTAGCGTAAAACCAAAAGGTCCATTACAATCAGTTATTGATTTAGGTTTGGATCAAAACTGGGGCAACACTGCTACTAAGGTTATTGAAAAAGAATTTGCTGTTGGTACTAAGATTTATGTTGGATATATATCCCAACAACGAGGGTTGGTTGGAGGTAGTATCCAGATTTATATCCCAAAATAAGTATTTAAAAAAATTATGTCACAATTTTTTGAAAAAATAGAAGGCTTTGTTTCTCCAGAAGAATACAATAGATTTCTTAAGTATGTTGAAAAGCAATGCGAGTCAAATGTCTTAGAAGAAATCACTCCAGATACGACTTATGGTAGAGGTGAGATCTACGGAGGACGTTGGTTTAAAGAATTAGCTTCTGGATGCATTTGGAGATTAGTGGAGCCCGATCCACCTTTCTATGGTGTTTGGGAAGTTGTAGACAAGAAATAGGTAACAAACTATCATATACATCAATCCTGATACCGATGATATAACACTAATGTGGTCTACATAGTAGGTCATTTATCCAAGAAGAGAATGATTAAGGTATTTAAAAAATTTCCAGCAATTTTTTAAACTTGTGCTATACCTGTAAATTAAGAGAGAGTTAAATTTTGAAAATAAACGTTGAGTCTATGAAGCAATGAGTAAGTAAGTAAAAAGAGGCCCTAGTTGAGCGGTAACTCAACTAGGACAATGTAAGTAGGAGAACACAATGTTGAATTTGAACCCCGTACTTCGAATAGCAGTATATAATAAAATTAAGTATTTGTCATCTAGCTTGTTATCGAATTTTTTTGGTACTTTCCATTTTACAGTAAGTAATAGCCCTTTGTTGCAAAGTTTTTTGTTTCCATATATCGCCTGTTTGCGACTATCTAGATTTGCACTAACCAAGGAAGCGATATGTTAGGGATAAAACAATCTACAGCGGCAGAATACACAGTAATTCCACGACAATTGGCTAACCAAGCCACTGTTAATAGTAAATGCACTCCTATTTTATCTAGTCAAAATATTAAAGAGAGGAGAGGGCCTGATAGTAAGGAGTCCAGTCGTCCTAATAGAAGACAATATATTAGAAATGGGTGGAATCAGGAAACCGTTGTTAAGCAACTTAATCGTTTTCTACAATGCGAAAGATTAGAAACAACGGAAATTAAGCGACCGCCTTATAGCAAGCAGGAATTAGCCCAATTGCTTGGTACGAGTGTTAACGAAATAGACAAAATACTGCATCGTCGAACAACTGTGGGCCCTATCATTTCTAAAGTTATCTTATCTCTAGCGAAATTATTTTGCTCAGTGAAATTTAGTGATCAAGGTTAGGGGAGGTTGATGAAAATACTATTTTAAAAAAGCGATAGTGCGATATCTAGGTTAGCTAATTAGCTGTTTGGTTCAAGGGCCATGAGCTCTACATTAAAATAATACTGAGGAGTACATGTGTAAAATTAAAAATATTGTTACCAATCTTACAACTAAGGGGTGGGTTAAATTAGGAATTACGATGTTTACTTTGGGAGGGATTTTGTATTGCAGTTCTGGCTTAGCGGCTGATCAATTAGCGAAGATGCAAGATGTATTGAAGGATAATATTGGCTCTGAATCGATATTAATGAAGTGCTTATATGCACTATGTGTTCTCTGGGGTAGCTATAAATTTACGATAACAAAACAGCCCCTATATTTGGTAAGCATTGTGCCTTTGTTGGTGTTTACGAAATTTACGATGGGAACTCTGTTAGGTTTTTAGTTAATGAGTCACGAGGATAAATACTTTATTTGCAGCAAGCTAGATGATCCGAAAATGTATTGCGGATTGACTTTGGATGAATTTATCCCGGTGATTTTGCTCAATGGTTTTTGTTTTATTTTTATTAGTCTTTTTATCGGAATGCTTTTATCTGGAGGGTTTCTGTTGGCTATGAGGCATTTAAAGAAGGGGCAGGGGCAGAGCTGGTTTTTTAATTGGCTATATTGGCATTTGCCTTTGCATTATCTAAAGGGGGTACTTTTTATTAAAACCCCGCCATCTTCGGCTAGGCATTGGTTAGCTTGATAAGTGGGTAGATAGAGAGCAAGAAGGTCATAGAGGAGTTAGTAGTTGCAATTTTATTGGGATTGGTGGGCATGAAATTTGAAACAGCACAAACGAAATTAGAGCAACTGAATAATCGAGTGCATTATTTGGTAGTGATGAGTATGGGCCTATTGGTAGCGAACATCTTTTTGGTGTTATTGGCTGGTTGGGCTTTTTGGCACCATACAACTTTAGTAGTTCCGACGGAGGTTAATCAGGCTTTTACTGTTTCAAATAGTGCTGTAGATGCAAATTATCTGCGCCAGATAGCCCTATTTTTTGCTAGCGAGCGCCTTAATATAACTCCACATAATATAGAACATAGCCATAGCATAATTTTGCAACATACTGATCCAGCGTTTTATAACCAATTTGTAGAAATTCTTAATAAGGAGAAGGAGACTGTTATTAAGCAAAATATATCTTCTGCCTTTTATCCCCAAGAGGTTTTGGTGAATAGTAAAAACTTATTGGTAAGAATCAAGGGATCGTTAGCCCATTGGGTGGGTAATACACCGCTATCTTCGTCAGATAAGAGCTATGTTATTAAGTTTACCTATCGTAGTGGCCAGCTAAAAGTGGCCTCTTTTGCGATATATAGTGAGAGAGAATGAGTATGTGTATACAAAAACATCTAGCACTTATTGGTTGCTGCTGTCTGGGATTATGGATTGGAGTAGTTAGGGCAGAAGATTCTGCGGCTAAAAGCCAAGAAGCTGAACCTTGTATAACGGGAGGGGCCAATGAACCTGGCACTAGAGGAGAAGTGGCTAAAGTTAAAATCGAATTTAACCAAAAATACCCGGCAACGGAAGATATCTTTTTTGCAGATAATGAGCAGATTAAGGTGATATTGAGTAATCGCGATATTAATAAGATAGTTGTGAAAGGCGACAAGATTCAAAGCGTTAATGGGCCAACGAATTTTTATCAGGCAAAAAATGATCTTTCAGGGGCTGTTTATATTACAGCCTATGGCAAGGAGGATTTTACTGTTTTCATTTCTACGTTAAGTGGTCGCAGTTGCTCTCTATTGGTTACTCCTAGGAAAGTTTCTGGCAGAACGGTGGTGCTAAGGGGGCCAGGGTTATTGGCGCAAGGTTTAGATGAAGAAGGCGGTTATCAAAATGATTTAGTAAATTTTATTACGGGCATGATAAATGATGAAACCAAATATGCGTATCAAAAGCCAGGAAAGAAAAACAAGAAAGTAGATTTTTATGGCGTAGCAAGTATCAAGCATGTGGCGTCCTATGGTAATGGCAATCTGATTGGTGTAGTAGCAGAAGTTGAGAACAAATCTCGGAAAGCTATCACTTTAAAGCCCAATTATTTTTATCACAAAGGAGTAAAAGCTGCAGCTCTATCTAAGCAGACTTTAGCTCCAAAAGAATCAGCTTTTTTATATCAAGTTATTACTGCGAATTAGGTATAGAAATGAATATTCTCGAAAAATTTTTACGTTTAAAGAATCTTGCAGGAGTTAAGAATCTTAATGAATTGGCAAGAGAGAAGCAAAAGCAGACAGTACTGCTGATAGTAGTAGGGGTGATGACTCTGGTGGTGTTTGGTTGGATATTATGTAGCCCAAAAACGTCTAAAAAGCCGTTAGAAGAAGTAGTGGAATCAGAGATGGTAGGTACTTTAGATAGCCAATTTAATATGGAGGCTTCACAGAAGGCGCTGGAGACACAGCAGAGACAGATTAAGGAGTTAACTGATCAGTTGACCGTGATGAATACAGAGATGTTAGCCATGCAGCAGTCACTGGGAGATAAAAATAGTGGTGAAGGAACGAGTGAGGTGTTGCAGGCAAGAGTTGCGGAGTTAGAGGCAAGGTTATCATCACAACAGGCTGGTCGTGGAAATGGCTATGCTATAGATGAGACGGGAGATGGAAGTTTAGGGATTGCGGTAACTAATTTTTCCTATAATAACGGTGCAGCTCCATCGGAACTTAGAACAGCCAAAAACTATGTGCCACCGGGTACTTTTGCCCAGGCAGTACTTTTGAGCGGTGCTGATACTAATGCAGGAGTCAATGGTCAATCAGATACAACGCCTATTACCATGAAGATTTTAGATGATGGCACTTTGCCCAATGGTGAAAAGTCATCATTGCAGGGGTGCTTTGTAACAGCTGCCGCCTATGGTGATGCTAGCAGTGAAAGGGGACAAATTAGGTTACAGAGACTGGCTTGTATTAGGAAACCAGGAGGACAGATTTTAGATATTCCCATTGAGGGAACGATTAATGATATGGGAGGCACCGATGGAGTACGAGGTAATGTGGTGATGCGTAACAATAAATTGATTTGGAATGCGGGAATTTCGGGAATGTTATCTGGCTTTGGGAGTGCTATGCAGCAGTCGAATACCACCCAAGCACTTTCACCTCTGGGAATTACGAGCAGCGTTAAATCCGGAAAAACCATGGAGAATGGAGCATATAATGGAGCCAGCGCAGCTCTTAGTAAGCTCGCTGACTACTATATCAAGATGGCTGATATGTATCACCCTGTGGTGCAATTGCATGCTGGCAGTAAGGTTAATATCGTTTTTTTGAAGGGGTTTTCGTTGTTGGAAGGACTGGTTGTTAATGCTGCTTCCAAAGAAAAGGAGAATGGTCCAGATATGGTAGGAGCTGGTGAGCCAAGTATCGAGATAATTAACCATATAAGAAATGCTTCGCTAGGCGATGAAGTAAGTTTGAACGGAGGTAAATAGGGGCTATGAAACTAATTAACCTGAGATTAGTTAAACAGAAAATAATCTTAATAAACTTGGCCTGTACTAGTTTGACCGGTTGCATCGGAATGGGTGGTGACTTTGACTGTAATGTAAGTTCTGGAGGCAGATGTGCACCTATGCACCATATTAATAAAATGGCTGACCGGGGGGAATTTCAGGAGCAGAATGCTAACAATGCTTCACTTTACATAGATAACAAGAGATATAGCTATTCTCCGATGAACTTAGCGGAGATGCCTATGCGTAGTAATGATAAAGTACAACAAATTTGGATTGGTCCCTATGAGGATAAACAGGGTAATTATCACGAACCAGCCTATGTTTATACAGTGGTTAAAAAAGGGCAATGGGAATCATTGACTACTGCTCAAGCTAGGTGATTGGTATGGAATTAATCGACCTAGCTAAAAAAGTATTTTCCTCAGTAAACAATGGGCCAGATAGGATAGCTGATCATGAGCTTTTGAACAAAATGCTGCAGGTCGATTATCCTAATTTTTCCTCTATTTTGCCCTATAGATACTTTTGGGAGGAAAAGAGACTGTTTATTAATGAACATAGCTTGGGTTTTGGTCTCGAAATTACGATTTTTAGCGGCGCCGATGAGAAAATAGTAAATAGTCTCGCAGATTTGATTAAAAATAAACTTAGGGATGACCTAGATGTACAGTTTGTTCTCTGGGGATCCCATCAGGTGGGTGAATTAATTGACCGAGCATATCAGCACCAATTGGCGGTTGGAGAAATCTATACGAAGTTAGCTCAAGCATCGGTTGACTATTATAAGCAGGCTACTAAGAAAGGGTTTAAGAATAAGCTTAATTTACCGCTTACGTTACGTGATTATCGAGCATTTATTTTTGTTTCTAGAAAAACCGAATATAACGAGCAAGCAGCTAACGAGATGGAAATAATAAGAGATAATATTACCATAGAATTGGAAGCTATGGGGGTAAGTTGTTTAGATCTAGGGTTAGATAATTTTTTACCTCTACTACGCTCCTGGGTTAATCCGAACGTTGACAATATTAAGTATTGTTCAGCTCACCACGATGAACACACTACGCTAAACGAACAGATAGCAGATAGTTCCTTTGAGATGGTTAACGATCCCGATAGATTAACCATAGAAACATCTGGCACAGCCGTAGCTGGTACAGCTGCAGAGGAAATTACCGGAACATCCAGGGTTACTACTAAAATTACTAACCTGTCTTTGCGCGGTTTACCTAGTGAGTTTGCGCTGTGGCAGAGCCCCGATAATTTTTTTAATGTATTTCGTGCTAGTCAGGCAATACGTTGTCCTTTCGTTATTAGTATGCATCTGCGCCTAGAGCCGACCCAGGCAGCTAAAAGTAATGCCCAGCGAAGGTTTTTAGGTATGGATCGTAAGGCTAATAGCCCCTATGCTAAATACTTTTCTGGTACTACGGAGACTGCCTTGGAATGGAAGAAGATCCGGGATGATTTAAACACTGATACAGTCCGCCTAGCTAAAGTTTTTTTTAATCTGATGTTATTTTCTAGAGTGGGAGAGGAGAAGAGAGATGAAGCCTCTGCCATATCTTCCTATAGATATAATGGCATAGATCTATTTAATACTAAGTATATGCAGCTCCAGTCTTTTTTAGGCTCCTTACCTTTTGTCATGAGCGAGGGGATGTATGATGATTTAAAGCAGGGAGGGAGATTAAAAACTCTTACCACTTGGAATTTAGCCAATTTATTACCCGTAGTGGCAGATTTTAAATTAGGTAGTAGGGGAGTGCTGTTTAGCTCCTTTCGTAATCAGATTGCCCATTTTGATATATATAGTGATTCCTTACCCACAGCTAATTACAATGTTGCCCTAGCTGCCACTAGCGGAGCGGGGAAGAGTTTTTTGGTACAGAACATTTTAAGCCATACTTTATCCGTGGGAGGAAAATGTTTTGTAATTGATTTGGGTCATTCCTACCGTAAATTTTGCGATATAATTGGTGGAACTTATTTAGAATACCAGTCATTAAATCTTAATCCATTTACTAATATTAGGGATATTAACGAGGCATCGGAGAAGATAAGAGATTTATTTTCAGTCTTAGCCTCTCCAGCTGGCAGTCTTACGGATGTCCAAGAAGAATATTTAAGATTGGCAATCATCGCTGCTTGGGAAAAAAAGCGGAATGAGGCAAAAATAGATGATGTTATTGCTGCGTTAGAGGAACTTAATCTAGATAACCAAGACGGTAGGCTAGAAGATTTAGTAATTTTACTAGGTAGATATAGTACCACGGGGCCCTATCCCACCATTTTTAATAACTACTCAGTTTTGGCTCCAGAGGCTTCATTGGTAGTTTTGGAATTAGGAGCTTTAGAAGATAAGCCGGATTTGATGAAGGCGGTGCTTTTTGCCTTAATTCTTAATATTGAAGAACAAATGTATCAATCACCTCGTGATCAACGGAAGATGGTAGTGATCGATGAGGCTTGGCGTTTATTGGCAGGGGATAATAAAACTGCAGCGAGATTTATTGAGAAGGGATATAGGACTGCTCGGCGTCATTTGGGTTCTTTTATTACCATTACACAAAGCATCGAGGATTTCCAAAAGAGTGATGAGGCTAGAGCGTGTTGGAACTGCTCGGACATTAAAATCATTATGCTACAGAATGCTAAAGCTTTTGATGATTTTATGTTGTCCCATGAGGGTTATTTTGATGCCTATGTGGTGGCGCTAATTAAGCAGTTTCGGGAAGCTAAAAGTAATGGTTTTTCTGAATTCATGTTGCAAACGGGAAAAATCCAGTCGTTTTATCGCCTCTTTATCGATCCCTTTGCTAGGGTCATGTTTTCTTCTGCAGGCAAAGAATTTTCTGCTGTGGAGGCTTATCAGCGGCAGGGTTACTCAATTAAGGAGAGTATTTTAAAAGTTGCCCAGGAGAACTACCCCGAAGAATTTACTGGGGGAATTTAAGGATATGAAACCCATGAATAAATCCATCAATAATAGGGGAGTAGTTAGTAGATTTAAACTAAGGAACTACCTTTGGCTATTAATGTGCTTGGTCACTAACATTAGCTATGGGAAAAATCTCGGTACCTATGGTGCGGTTTTCCCGATTGGCGAACGAGATATACGAGAATTTATTGAGATGCGGTTGAAAGAGATGGAACGTAATGGTGAAATGGGTAAATTGAAGGAACGATTTATTAAGAATGTTAAAGCTCATGTTTTGAGACCCATTACTGTAGCTGGTCTAACTACTACCGATAGACCACGTCAGTTTTACTACGATCCTACCTATGTGGTAACTGAAAATATTACCGATGATAAAGGTAGAATAATAGTTAAACGGGGAACTACCATCAATCCCTTAGATACAGTTAGTTTACACGGAGTTCTGTTTTTCCTCGATGCTGACGATGGTCGGCAAGTGAAATGGGCTTTGCAGCAAGTTAAAAAGTACGACTATGTTAAATATGTTTTAGTACGAGGAAATATTAAGGAGGCAGGTAGGTTGTTACAGGATCGTATCTATTTTGACCAAGATGGGTATCTTTCGAACAAATTGGGAATCAGACATGTTCCTAGCATAGTAAAGCAGGACGGTAAGCGACTATTAATAGAGGAATATGCTTTAAAGCCAGAAGCTAATGCAGGGAAAAAAATGGGGATAGATATTACTAGCAAAGTGCCCAATTTACCGGAGGAGGGCGCCGATGTTAAGTAAGTTAAAATTAGCTCTGGGCGTAATGCTTTGGCTTGGTTTTAGCAGTACCTATGCTAATTGTGAAGGTAATTTTGTTAATCCTATTACCGATATCTGTTGGGATTGTCTATTTCCTATTTCTATAGGCAACATGAATGTTGTTTCTGCTGATTATCCTGACACTAAAAATCCTTCAGTACCCATAGAGATCTGTTTGGAAGGTGTTATACCGCGGGTTGGATTAAATATTGGTTTTTGGGAACCTTTTGCTATGACGGATGTCACGCCGGTACCATACTGCATGGTAAATCTGGGAGGTTTTAAAATGGATGTGGGTAATGCTGGTCATGGAGGAAAACAAGCTAGAGATTCAGCCAGTCCAGGTTCTTTTTACTATGTTCATTGGTATAAATATCCTTTGATGCTATGGCTAAATATTATTACCTCTTTGGGATGTATGCACGGAGGAGATTTTGATATTGCCTATCTAACAGAATTGGATCCCATGTGGAATGACGATGAGTTAAGTTTCGTTATTAATCCTGAAGCTGTTCTATTTGGTAATCCCATAGCCCAAGCAGCATGTGCTGCGGACGCTGCTAAAGCACAAGTGGGATTGCCTATTGATAAACTATTTTGGTGTGCTGGAACCCAGGGAAGTATGTATCCTTTCACTGGTAGAGTAGCTCATGAAAAAGGCCCCATAAATGCGGCGGTGCTACTAAGCGAGCGGATGAATTTTAAATTACATCGCCAACTGCTAATTCAAGACTCTAGTCCCGAAGATGGTGGTGGTTTTGATGGCCCTATTTGTAGCCAGCATTTTAAGCCGATTATGCCTAAATCTCGCTATAGATATCAAATGACTAATACGGTTCCTGCGGCGGATAAATGTTATCAATTTGGTCACGATGTTATGTCTTGGGAGGCCGGAAAGATTAAACCATCTTCGGGCGATTGTTTTGGTTTTGTAATCTATAAAAAAAGAAATTGCACATTTTTATGAAATATTACCAACGATTATTGATAGTGATACTAATGATTCTTCTAGGATCAAGTTCCATTTGTCTCCAGGCTGGAACGGTGAATGATGTGATTAATCGCTGTAGAACGGAGGGAGATAAGATTGTTAAAGAGGAAACAAAAAATTTTATTAAACTTAATCAGCTATCAGATGCATCTTCGAAACAATATATCCAGGTAATTGATAACATCAAAAGTAATCATGGAGAGCGTTTTAAACGCATGAGACTTAATTCATTTAACAAACAAACGCCCCAGGCGATGATCTTTGTCTCTCTCGACATGCCTCAGCGGAGCCTTCAGCAAATCATCCATGATGCAGCACGCTATGAAGTGCCAGTGGTAATTCGAGGATTGTATAGAAATTCTTTTAGGGAGACCATGAATAAGATTTTTGAGTTGGTAAAGAAACGCAACCGAGGGGGGATATTGATTAATCCCCGCTGGTTTAAACAATATGAGATTCAATCGGTGCCTGCAGTAGTGGTTAGTCAAGCAGGAAAATATGATGTGATTTATGGCAATATTCCACTTAGGAAGGCTTTAAAAATTATTGCTGAACGTGGAGATGTAGCAGCTGTTGCCAAGAAAATCCTGGAAGAGAAGAGCTTATGAAGAGATCTTTCAAATGGTTGCTAAGTCTATGTCTATTAACTATGAGTGTAATAGTCACCGCCAAAACGCCAACGGAACAATTTAATGAGGCTATGAATCTAGCCATTTCATTGAGTTATACTATTCATAGCGAGGGTAACGTTGTCTATAGAACCAAGAGTAGGGGAGAAACA
>JAVBML010000002.1:0-15104 GCA_031552655.1 Gammaproteobacteria bacterium | reverse complement strand
TAAAAATCTATACTAAGCGTTAAGTCATAGTAGCGTATTCCAGCTGCGGGACGGCCGAGGCCAATTAACTTGCTGCGTTAAGACGAGTACGTTTAGGGGTCACGATGGCCTAAACGTTTCACGAGTTAGCGGCACTCCTGGTCTTCACCAAGGGAGCAAAACTCATTGGTAAAAGTAATGGCTCCATTAGTATTAAACCCGGTATGGAACCCGGCGATAGAAATACCGAGGATTACACTGGTACCATTATCTTTGAAAATCCCTCCATCCCCAATGAACGGAAGAAGGGGGTGCAGATTGAAATGGAAAGAGATGGTTTGGTAAAGGTTTATTACAATCCGGTTAAAGGAGAACAGCGGCATCGCTTCATAAATCGCGGAGCTACTGACATTAGAGATCATATTAAAACTAATCAAGGCATCGATACTGAACTATATGTCCTAATTAATGATATCTACGATCTACAAAATATAAAAATTCATCTTTTTGGTAATTATGCTCTAAGCCAAGACATCGATGCCACGGTAACCAAAACTTGGAACGATGGCAAAGGATTTAAGCCACTGCAAAGAGAAAATAATTTTTCGTTTTCCGGTAACTTTGATGGCAATGGCTATGGCATCAAGAGTCTCTTCATTAATCGTAGCGGTGAGGACGACGTAGGGCTATTTGGTAAATGTGGTAGCTTTGAGCATGCTCACAATATTGTGGAAAATTTAACCTTAGAAAACTTCGATATCACCGGCGATCACTATGTGGGCAGTCTCGTAGGTTTCGCTGCCCATACCGATCTACGTAACATCACTTTAATTAATTCCAAGGTTAGGGGTAGAGATGTGGCAGGTGGTTTTGCAGGTACGGCAGATCGTATCCAAGCTAAGGACCTGCAAATGGTGGGGTCCATAGAAGTCAATGCTAAGGAAAACAAAAGTTTTTTCGTTGGTAGTGCGCGAAATAGTAATTTCTTTTTGCTAGCTAATACACCAGAACAGTTGAATACTATTATGCATAACATAAAAAGCGAAAAAAACTACCTAGCAAATATAATCAATGGAGGTAATTCTCTATATCTGTTATCAAAAAATGCAATACCTTTAGAAGGCTTTCTTAGTTCGACACCCGTATATTGTGCGAAGAAAAAAGATGATGGGAAGAATTAAACTAAAATTAGTAGAGCTTTAATTTTTAAACCGATTGAATAGTCTGAATTAGTGATACGATACCTAATTATTTTTAGAAATAAGTTGAAGATCTAATGTTTTAATAATTGATTCGAAAGTAAACCCTATAATTAGGTATTTAAAATGCTACTATAACCATCATAGTTAAAAAGGTTACATATTTATAACTATAATGGTTATAGGTGTGATACAAAAGTTATGTTCACTAGGTAGTTTGTTTATTTTTTTCTTCTTGGATACGTTGATATACCTCTTCACGGTGTACAGATATATCTTTGGGAGCATCAATACCCAGACGAACTTGGTTGCCTTTAATATTTAGCACGGTGATTGTTATTTGATCTCCAATGATTAGAGACTCGCCAATCCTTCTTGTAAGTATTAACATCTTTTTTTCTCCATATATTTCCATTATTGTTAATAAGCCAAATATAATAGATGCTAAAAACTATTATATTTATGAATGAAGTCTATAGTTCTAATATTAAGAAACCCTTAAATATTCTAATTTATTTTTTATCCAAGGTAGAACTGACTCCAATATTTTCTGAGGAGAATTTTTGCCAATGGCGCCTCCCCCTTGAGCCATATTTTTTCTGCCGCCACCTTTGCCGTGGTCTAGCTGCTCAATTAAATGTTGTAATAATAGGTTTGCCTCTACTTTAGAGGTCAAGTTATCAGTGACGCCAACGGTAATCAATAGGTGGCAATTATCTAAAGTAGTTAACACTATAATAGCGGAGGTAGTGTCATTGTTTATTTTATTTACCATCTCTCGTATGGATTTGTTGTCCTCGAGCTCCTCCAGTTGTTCTACTATTATTTTAATGTTATCTACGATTTTTGCGCTATTAATCAATTCACTACATCTATTGGCGACAAGGTTATTTTTTAAATTTGTTAGTTCCTTTTTTTGTTGATCTTTTTCATTTAGAAGCTGTCTAATTTTTGGAACTAAATTTTCGGTGGAAGTTACTAATATCTGGGCGATAGCTTTTAGTTGATTTTCCATGGTTTCTATTAGTTTTAGAGCATTTTCTCCCGTGAGGGCTTCAATGCGTCTCACTCCGGAAGCAATGCTAGCTTCGCTGACTATTTTAAATAGTCCAATTTCTCCAGTGCTATTAACGTGAGTACCTCCACACAATTCCTGGGAAAATTTATCGATGCTAATAACTCTGACATTAGCTCCATATTTTTCATTGAAGAGGGCATAGGCCCCACTATTTTTTGCCTCCTCCCTGGATTTAATTTCTGTTTTCACGCTGAGGTTATTTCTAATTTGCTGATTAATTAAATTTTCTATTTCCATGAGCACATTGGACTCTAAAGCACTAGCATAGGCAAAATCAAAGCGGAGACGATTTTCATCTACAAATGATCCTTTTTGGCTTACAGTGTCACCGACAACTAGCCGTAAACTTTTATGTAGTAGATGGGTTGCCGTATGAATTAACTTAATTTTTGTTCTTCTCGTAGCATCAATTTTTGCCATAACCGTACTTTGGAGGCTTAGGGATCCTGACAATAATTCACCGCAGTGCAAATAAACGCCCCATTGTTTTTGCGTATTTTCTACCCTAAAAATATTGGTTCCGCATCGAATTTCTCCCGTATCTCCCACTTGACCTCCGGATTCTCCATAGAATGGTGTTGTTTCTAGGATTAATAGTGCCCTATCTCCGGGATAGATGGCGTCCATTGGTTTACCATCGTTAAAATTAAGCATTGCCACTATTTTGGTTTCAGTCTGATCGTCGCTGTAGCCGATGAAATGGGTTTGTGGGTAAATATCAAATTTAATATTTGTTGCACCATCATTCTTCATTGCTCCGCGTGATGCTAGGCGTTGCTTTTCCATCTCCCGTTCGAAGCCAGCCATGTCCAAAGTTAGGCCACGTTTTTCAGCTATCTCTTCGGTTAGAGTGACAGGTAGACCATAGGTATCGTGTAAAGTAAAGGCGACGATTCCTGGAATGATGCTGTGATCTAACTTTGCCAGCTCGCCATCGAGAATCTTTATGCCTCGTTCCAGGGTCTCTAAAAATTTAATCTCTTCTAATTTTATTAGCTTTATGATTTGATCTTTGGTACTAAGAAGCTTGGTTTCAGGATAGATGGGATCAAAGATTTGCACCAGGGGATCAACCAGTTTAAAGAAAAATGGCTGCTTTATTCCCAAGCGATATAAATAATATACCGCACGACGTATAATGCTGCGCAGTACGTAGCCAGCTTTTTCGTTGGAGGGTACTATGCCGTCGGCAATTAGAAATGCAGAGGAGCGAATGTGATCAACGGCAACCCGGGCGGAAATTTTTATATTTTCAGTATCCAAAGAATTGTACGATTTTTCTAGGAATCTCTTCAGCAACTCCATGAATTTATGGGTTAGATCTATGAAAATATCAATTTGATAGTTATCATGGGTACCTTGCATGGCGGCGGCAATTCTCTCTAGTCCCATGCCCGTGTCCACGGAGGGTTTAGGCAAAGGAGTTAGGTGTCCCTGGAGGTTCCTGTCGAATTGCATAAAAACTAGATTCCAAATTTCCACATATCTTTCTCCCTCTACTTTACCTCCCGGTGGATCCCCCGGTAATTGCTCACCGTGGTCGTAGAAAATTTCGCTGCAGTAACCGCAGGGCCCCGTTTCTCCCATGCTCCAAAAATTATCTTTATCACCACAGTAACTTAGGCCCTGGGGGTATTTATTGCTCAGTTTAAACTCATGCTGCCACAGTGTTTCCGTGTCGTGATCGTTACTATGAACTGTGATCCATAGGCGCTGTGGTGGAATAGCGAGGATTTCCGTAAGGAAATCCCAGGCATAGTGAATGGCTTCCTTTTTAAAATAGTCTCCAAAGCTAAAGTTTCCGAGCATTTCGAAAAATGTATGGTGGCGATTGGTGTAGCCTACATTTGTTAAATCATTGTGCTTGCCGCTAACCCTAAGGCATCTTTGCACGGTAGTTGCTCTAACATAGGGTGCCGTTTCCTCCTTGCCCAGAAAATTATCCTTGAACTGTACCATGCCGGCATTGGTAAAAAATAGAGTCCCGTCGTTTTGTGGTACTAGGGAACTGCTAGGTACAACGCTATGTCCTTGGTTAGCAAAATATTGCAGAAAGGATGAGCGGATTTCGGCGGTACTAAGAAATTTCTTCATATTTTATGCACTTTTTTAGTTGCTCTCCGGTAAAACCTTTGCGCGTTAGATGGCGTATCTGCTTTGCCAATTCCATCTTATTTTTGGTCAGCTCTGGGCCGAATTTTTTATTTTTTTGATTACAAGCAATGGTGTGCCAAGGTACGATAGATTGTGCTAAAAATTTTTCTCCTAGTTTAGGGTCAATGCCCCTAGCTTTGAGCTCTAAAATGATTTTTAATGGTCCCCAGCCGCGGCGAGAGCGCATGTTGATGTAACTTTCAATGAAACGTTCATCGCTTTGCAGTTTTTTATAACTAAGATCTTCCAACAGCGATTCTATTTCCGCCAGGACGAAGCCACTTTTTAGCAATTTATTTTTTAATTCATATTTAGAATGTTCCCTTCGAGCTAGCATTCTAATAGCTGTGGTTCGCACATTGGCTGTCATATGATCTGAAACTCCTGGAATAAATTTAGAGCACCGTTTAATTTATTTAAATCGCCCATTTTCTATGCCACCATATCCATATTGTTAGTGATTGGTTGCTATGCTAGAACATATTTTTTAAAAAATATATACCGTTATTGGCAATTAAATATTAATTTTTTTCTCTTCTTTCCCGAGGTTGTGTGGCACCATTTTCTTCATTGGGAATTGACGTTTTTTTAGGGATAATTTTTTCCAATAGCTGGCTCTCTATTTGCTGTGCTAGTTCTCCATGTTCTCTAAGGAATTCCCGGGCATTATCCTTTCCTTGACCTAGGTGTTTTCCTTGGTAATCATACCATGCTCCGGATTTATCCACGAGCCCATGGGCTACGCCGAGTTCAATGATTTCTCCCTCCCTGGATATTCCTCTATTATATAGAATTTCGAAGTCGGCAGATTTGAACGGTGGTGCAACTTTATTTTTTACGACCTTAACTCTAGTTTCATTGCCTATAATTTCGTCACCCTTTTTAATGGCACCCGTTCTACGAATGTCTAGTCTTACGGAGGCATAGAATTTTAGTGCATTGCCTCCCGTGGTGGTTTCTGGGTTGCCGAACATAATCCCTATTTTCATGCGAATCTGATTAATAAATATTACCAAGGTATTAGATTTTTTAATGTTAGCAGTGAGTTTGCGCAGTGCCTGGGACATTAAACGTGCCTGTAATCCCATGTGTTGATCTCCCATTTCACCTTCGATTTCGGCTCTAGGCGTAAGGGCGGCAACGGAATCAATGATGACAACATCAACGGCTCCTGATCTCACAAGCATATCCGCTATTTCCAATGCCTGCTCTCCAGTATCGGGTTGGGAAATCAGAAGGTCTGCTACTTTTACCCCTAATTTTTCTGCATAGATTGGATCCAAGGCGTGTTCCGCATCTATGAATGCTGCCGTGCCTCCCTTTTTTTGGATTTCTGCAACGATGTGTAGCGTAAGGGTAGTTTTACCTGAAGATTCGGGGCCATATATTTCCACTATTCTACCCCTTGGTAATCCTCCGATGCCCAGAGCTAGATCGAGGCCAAGAGAACCCGTGGATACCGTTTGAACATCCTTGGTGGATTCATATTCTCCTAGGCGCATTACGGATCCTTTGCCAAATTGTTTGTCTATTTGGGATAGCGCTGCGGTTAGAGCTTTTTTACGATTTTCATCCATAGCTAAGGCCTCTTTGATTGAATGTGATTATCCAATATTAGTATACAAAAAGAATGATCACAACCGTGAAAAGATAAAATTTATTTGAGCTGTAAGTAGGGGTCAATACCCAGTAGTTCAGCCACGGTTAGAAATTTATAGCCATCTTTCTTGAGAGTTTTAATGATTATTTTTAAAGCTTCCACGGTCTTATGACGGTTCCCTCCGGCATCGTGCAATAGAATAATTGCTCCGGGTTTGGTAAGAGCAAGAACTTCCTGAGCTATCTTTTGGGGTGTTGTTAGTACCGCGTGAAAATCGTTGGCCGTGGCATTCCATGTTATGGTTTGTAAACCTAGAGTATCCGCCACTTCGGCGGATGTTTTTGAGCAGGCTCCATAGGGAGGTCTAAAGAGCAGAGGATACTCTCCTAGAATTGAAAAGATCGCATCGCCGCAGCGCATGATTTCTTGTTCAATCTCTTCCTTCGACAGGAGACTGAGTTTTTTATGGAATTGAGTATGGTTGGCAATAATATGTCCTCGTAGATGAACTAAAATAACTAACTCTGGATATTCCAGGACATTTTCTCCTGCCATGAAAAAAGTTGCTTTAATACTATGTTCTCCCAAAACTTCAAGGATTTTTTTGGTGTAAATTTCATGGGGGCCATCGTCAAAGGTCAAGGCTACCACCTTTTGGTGAGTTTCTATGCCGCGGATACCATGGCAGTGTCCCGGGGATTTGATTAACTTCGGTGCGCCGAGAATTTTCGCCGCGGGCCTCGTTGTTTCTATTTTGGAGTTTGCCGAGGATATTGATAGCCAAGGGGTTATTAAAATTATGCAGAGAAATGGAAAATTTATTTTTATCATTATAAGGTTCCAGGAGCTAGGAGTTGTTAGTGATTGCCAGAAGTAATTCCAGGGCAAAAATGACCGCCTGGGTTCTTATTTGTTCTCGATTACCTTTAAAATATTTCGTACTGTTTCTAATCCTATTTTTTGGTGCCACCGCAGCAAAGGACACCATACCTAGAGGTTTTTGCTCCGTAGCCCCCTGGGGACCAGCGATGCCGGTTATGGCAATGGCGAGATTGGCATTGCTATGCGCTAAGGCTCCCTGGGCCATCTCCAGTGCCGTTTCATTACTAACCGCTCAAAATGTTACTAAGGTTTCTGATTTAACTCCCAGGGTCTCTATCTTGGCATCATTGCTGTAGGCAATGAACCCTCGATCGAAATAGGTGGAACTGCCTGCGATGGCGGTGATGGCGCCGGCTAGAAGGCCTCCGGTGCAGGATTCTGCAGTGGCCAGGGTATATTTTTTTTCCTTCAGCACGCCAGCCAAGGCTTTGGAAAGATTAAGAATTTCTCCATTCATAGGGTTTATTAAATTTTATATTTAGCTATAATAGTCGCTCTAAACGTTAAATTGTCAAAATAAAATTACATGCTACCACTAATCAGCAAGGAGATAGTAGAAAAATATCGTCTAGCGGATACCAGCTTATTGGTAATTCTAAATGGAGTTTTGCAGGAGCGATTTTCCCATTTGCCGCGGGGAGTAAATGTTTACAGTGATTCTATGCAAATTTCCCGGGGATTAAAATTAAAAAATCCCCTACATTTACTATTTTTATTTACCGGAGGAAATTGCCGGCGCTGGCGTTTCCTCGTGGAAGCTTCCGGTTCCGTGACTACCATCGAAGAGTATGTTTTTCTTGGCGCCGAAGCCAAGGCAGTAAAGATGGATGCTCAGATAGAGATCAAAGAGAATGGCCATCTATGTTGCTATCGCTGGGGAGCATTGGAGGGGCAATGTTATTTGAATACAGTGGTGGAGCAGCGTCATGGTAGTAAAATGGTTAAAAATTTTATTCATGGTAATGGTGAAAATTTTAAGGAAGAGCTCACGATACACTTAGCGGCTACCCACGCTGAGGTAAATATTAGGGGCATAGATATGCTCCGCCGTGATCAAAAATCGGAACATAAAATTCTAGTGGAACATGGGCAGCCTAACTGTACAAGCAATGTTTTGGTGAAGAGTATTCTAGGTGATAGCAGTGTAAATAATTTCGATTGTAAAGTTGTAGTTCATCGAGATGCCATTGGTAGTAGGGCTGAAGTAGTTAATCAAAATCTGTTATTATCCAATGAGGCTGTGGCTAATAGTTCACCGGAATTGGAGATCTATGCCGATGATGTGCTATGTAACCACGGGGCTACGGTTGGCAGTTTGGATCAAGAAGCCATATTTTATTTACAATCCCGAGGAATAGCTAGGGAGGATGCCATGGCCACATTAACCATGGCTTTTGCAAAAGATATTTTTGAATTATTTCCTCACCATGCTAGGTTGATTACCGATTATGTTCCTAGATTTGATAACAATAGAATTGACTCCTGAATATTTTAGTGAGGGATGGAGCAGATGATGTCCAAAGTGAAACAGCTATTTCCAATTTTTGCTCAAAATACATCGGAGTTTCCCCTGGTATATTTTGATAGCGCAGCAACAACGCAAAGACCGCACAGCGTTATAGAGGCTATGAATAATTTTTATTCCCGGGGAAATGCCAATGTGCATCGTGGTATCTATCGCCTAGCGGAACAGGCAACCCTTGCTCACGAGGCGGTGCGAAATCAGGTTGCAAAATTTATCAATGCATCCCATGGCCACGAGATTGTTTTCACCCGGGGGACAACGGAGGCGATTAATTTAGTTGCCTCGAGCTATGGCTATAAAAATTTTACCCAGGGTGATGAGATTATTATTAGCACCATGGAACATCACTCAAATATTGTGCCCTGGCAGTTGGTGGCTGAGAGAACGGGAGCTAAAGTTGTGGCCATAGCCATTGATAATCGTGGAGAATTAGACTTAGAGCACTACGGGCGGCTACTGAGTGAGCGCACAAAGATGGTGGCCATTACCCATGTATCCAATGTTTTGGGGACCATCAATCCTTTGGAGAAGATATGTAAAATGGCCCATGATTTCGGAGTACCCGTGCTCGTTGATGGTGCCCAGGCTGCGGCACATTTGACCATCGATGTGCGGGCGCTGGACTGTGATTTCTATGCATTTTCTGCCCACAAAGCCTATGGACCTATGGGTGTTGGTATACTCTATGGTAAGGAAAAGATATTGGATGCCATGCCGCCCTATCAAGGAGGAGGAGGTATGATTGAAAGGGTAACCTTGGAGAGCAGTAGTTTCGCCGGTCTTCCTCAAAAATTTGAAGCCGGTACCGGAAATGTGGGTGGAGTAATTGCTCTGGGAGCAGCTCTGGATTTTTTGGATTCCCTGGGGATGAAAAAGATTATGACCCATGAGCGGCAGCTATTGGACTATGCCATGGAGGTCCTGGCTGGGTTGAATGAACTAACCGCTATTGGCAGTGCTCCCAATAAAATTGGTATTATATCTTTTATTCTAGATCACATTCATCCCCATGACATAGCTACGATACTTGATAGCGAAGGATTGGCACTGCGAGCAGGCCACCACTGTGCCATGCCTCTGATGAATTTTTTTCATCTCGGTAGCACTGCGCGCATATCATTTGGGGTTTATAATTCCAAGGAAGAGGTAGATATTCTATTTAATAAATTGGTGAAAGTTAGAAAATTATTGCGGGGGGCGATAAAATTGTGAAAGATCTTAGCGAACTGTATCAGCAAATTATAATTGACCATAGCCAACAACCCCACAATTTTCGCGAGTTATCCGGGGCTAGTCACAGACAGGAGGGCTATAATCCCCTCTGCGGTGATCAGGTAACTCTGTATCTCAAGGAGAAAGATGGGATCATTGAGGATGTTAGTTTTCAGGGGTCAGGATGTGCCATTTCCATGGCATCGACCTCTTTAATGAGTGATGCCATAAAAAATCACACCGTAGATGAAGTAATGACCCTATTCAGGGAGTTCCAAGGGATGGTAAAAAATGGTCACCTGGAGGAAAAACATAACCTTGGAAAATTGGCAACACTCATTGGGGTGGCTGAGTTTCCCATGCGAGTAAAGTGCGCTACTCTTCCTTGGCATACCTTGCGGGCTGCTTTGCTAGGGGAAAAACAAACGACCAGTACGGAGTAGTGAGCTATGCAAAAAAAAAGCAAATTAACTAGGGACATTGAGGTTATTCAAGTACCTTTCGGTATCAAAGCAATGTTACCGAAGGGTACTTCAATTGCGGTGATGCAGCAACTGGGTGGTTCATTTACGGTGATAGTTCAAGGGTCCATGTATCGCGTAGAGGATCGGGATGCCGATGCTCTGGATTTGCCACCCCAGGAGGTGTCGTCAAACGGTGCCGGTGATTCCTTGGAAGATAGCATATGGACTGCGTTGCGGACCTGCTATGATCCGGAAATTCCCGTTAATATAGTAGATTTGGGGCTGATCTACGGTGTGGAAGTGGAGGAGTTGGCAGAACAAAAACATGGGATTAAAATTCGCATGACTTTAACTTCTCCGAGTTGTGGCATGGGGCCCTTTATTGTATCCGATGTTAAAAATCGCCTGCTGGCCTTGGTGGGTGTTACGGAAGTTGCCATTGAGATGATCTTTGATCCCCCCTGGGATCGCTCCATGATGTCAGAGCAAGCTAGATTAGATTTGGGTTTGCTATAGATCCGTAGTCATAGTTAGAAAAGCACCGATGGCTAAGTTGATTGTTGTAGATATTTTAGCCTAGGACGATGATGGTTTTTTACTAAATTGGTTTGTTTCTGAAGGCTTGTGGACCATGCGATGTTCTACTACTTTAGCATATTTATAGAAAGTGCCCTCGAAATTACTAAGGGCAATAATAAAACCCGGCCAACCATCAAAGCATCCCAGCCTAAGAAAATAGGTACGTACAAATGCCCAAAGTGCTTTTAGCAATGCCTTGCCGAAGCTAGATTTTGCGTCGCACTGTACTAATTTTAATGCACCTAGAGAGGAGTAGAAATTCATTTTTTCTATGCGATTTTCCAAGCTATTGTAGGAAAAATGATTCAAACATTGACGAAGATTAGCACTGCTTCCTTCAGTTTGGATCGTTTCATGTACGAGGTCCAGGGAAAAATTGCACTTGCCATTTCTCACAAGTCTAGCGGATTGGCGTTCACCTTTACCACGGCAATATTTTAGTGCTTTGCCAAGGAAATAATTTTGACGAGGAATTCTATATACACTTATGGATGATTCGGTTTTTTTGAGTTTTAGCTCTATTTCTTGCCGTAATTCAGGGGTTACTCTTTCGTCGGCATCTAAAAATAGCAGCCACTCTGTCGTTGCTAGCTTCATGGCTCGATTTTTTTGAGCCCCGTAACCTGGCCAATCCATAATGTAAAGCTTAACCTGAGGTTCAAATTTTCTGCAAATATCCTGGGTGCCATCGGTGCTATGGGCATCAACTATAATAATTTCGTCGGTCCATAGAACAGAATTAATGCAAGCTTCTATATTATGCGCTTCATTTTTAGTAATAATAATGGTGGCTATGGATGGCATGGATTGGATTTCTGGCTATGGCTGTTATCTGATGTATGAGGTAGATACAACCCCCCCATTTGGCCACAACCTAAAATTATTAACAGCACTGCACCGGTACCTAGGATCATGAGATTTTTTACTATTTTGACTCGCATATTTATAAAAACAATTGTAAATTAAATAACATTCCTTGGCTCTTGGAATTTGTGATCCGTTAATCATGATACCATAAAGTAATGACTATGCTAGAGATTATAGAAATAGATACACAAAAAGACGCAAAATACTCCTTCATTTGTCTCCATGGCCTAGGTGCCGATGGCTACGATTTCATGGTTACCGAAGGAAAACAACCGCTGGACATCCCTCGGGATTTAAATATGCGCTTTGTCTTTCCCCATGCTCCCAGGAGAAAAATTACCGCTGTCGGTGCCGCGGAAATGAGAGCTTGGTTTGATATTACAGCCACGACCATCGATGCCCGTAATCGGGATGATATTTTAGGTATGGAAGCTTCTGCGGTGCTCATTGAGGAATTAATAAAGCGAGAGATTGAACGAGGAATTCCTAGCAATAAAATTGTTCTGGCTGGTTTTTCCCAGGGGGGAGTTATGGCTTTATACACTGCTCTTAGGTGTGAGTATAGATTGGGCGGCATTGTGTCTTTGTCAGCCTGGTTAGCTGCCGAAAAAAGTATTGCCTTGGCAAAGGATAGTGTAAATGGGGGCACGCCAATTTTTATGGGACATGGTATGGAAGATATGGTGGTTCCTAGCTATCGATCCCGGGAAAGCTATGAGCATCTTACCAAGCTTGGCTACGGCGCCAAGTTATTTACTTACTCCATGGGCCATAGCATTTGTGGTCGGGAGCTAGGTGATCTAGGTCAATGGTTGCGTTCCATAGTAAGCAAGGATGTCCATGGTTAATGGTATGTTTGTAAAGTGAAATATTTATTATTAATGCCATTTTTCTATTTGCTACCAGCTTTAGGTGCTATCGCTGCGGATAAAATTGAGGAAATTCCTAGAAATGTTACCAAGGCTCAGATTATCCAGAATGGAAATTACAATGAAATTTTAGGTTGGATTCGAAAGAGAAATGATTTTTTATGTGGCGGCTACTATGAGGAAGCATCGGATATTATTAAATATCCGCAACCATTGCCAGTGATGGATGCTCCCGTTGAAGTTATTTCCCACAGTCCTGCCTATTTTAAGCAAAGTGGTGAATCTTTATTGCATGGTGGTGTGATACTAAAGCAGCCGGGGAGGGAATTATTTGCTGATAGGATAGAGTTTTTTCGAGATCATGAAACGGGTAAAATTAAACACGCTGATTTATTCGGTGATGTTAGATTTAGCGAACATGGTAAATTACTTATCTCCACCAAGGGGAAATTGGATTTTAGCCAAAAGAAATATCACGCAACCGATGGTATTTATCGATTACTAGCGGATACCTCCGCGGGACTTGTTAATGTTTGGGGGAGAGCCAAGGAAATTTATAGCGAAGAGAGTGGCATACTGCGATGTAAAAAAGCAACCTATAGTACCTGTCCGCCGGATGTTACACCGTGGTACATTTGGAGTAATACTCTGATTTTGGATCGCAATGAAAATCGCGGCGTTGCTAGCAATGCGATTTTCTATGTTAGGAAAGTCCCTGTATTTTATATGCCCTACTTTAGTTTTTCCTTGGATCGGAAAAGAAAAAGTGGTTTTCTAACCCCCGCTCCTACCTATTCTTCGAAGTCTGGTTATAGCATAGACTTTCCATACTATTTGAATTTAGCATCTAACTATGATTTTACCCTGGCTCCAGAGATATTTGCCAAGCGCGGCCTATTTACCAGCGGTAAATTTCGTTACCTAACTACGCACAACCAAGGTCATGCCCAAGTTAGCTATATTCCCCGGGACCGTGCTTTCAGAAATTTCCGCGATACTGCTTTGTTTAGCTATGACCAGAGGGCACTGAAAGCTCTCAGAGATAGTAAAGACTTTCGTGGTTCCCTAGGATTGGAAAATCGGTTAACTTTTAATGATCATTGGTTAGCTAGTCTTGATGTTAACTATGTAACCGATGATTATTTTATTCAAGATTTTCCCGGTATTCATAGAGTGGTGGACAGTGATCAATTGCTAAATCGTCTGGATGTTAGTTACACCGATGAGCATTGGTATTTCCTGAGTAGATTGCAGTTATTCCAGACCTTACATCCCATAACTCATGGTAAGACTCAGGAGCAATATAGGAGATTACCTCAGCTGAATTTTGCCGGGGAGTTTCCTAATTTTTATTCAGGATTTGACTACCATTTTGATAGTGAAATTGTAAATTTTTCCCATGGGAAAAAGGGATATTATGATAGAACCGTGGTAGATGGTGCACGATTAGCTCTAGCGCAAACCATTAGTAAACCCCTACATTGGAAGGGTGGTGCCTTTATTCCCAGGGTCGAATTACAGGGCATTGGCTATGGACTCTATGATCGTATCCATAGCGGTATCTCTGGGGTACCAAGTAGTGTAGCTAGAATCTATCCCATATTTTCTCTCGATGGTAATTTTGCATTTAGCAGGGAGATATATTTCTTTGGTAGTCACTATAAACAAACTCTGGAACCAAGGTTATTCTATTTGTTGGTTCCCCACCGCGATCAAAATGAGGTCCCTATTTTTGATACCTATTTACCCCCCTTTGATTTTAGTCAGCTTTTTCGGAGCAATCGCTTTTTAGGAGTGGATAGAATTGGCGATGCTAATCAATTAGCAGTCGCACTTACCAGTAGATTTTTAGATGAAAAAGGCCATGAATGTTTTAGTGCTAGCATTGGCCAGTTACTGGCGTTTAAGAAACACAGCGTTTTCATAGAGGATCATAGTTCTGCTTTTATACCTTTTAATCCCGATCCTCTAGGTAATGAACATTTATCACCCATCGTAGGGCGCATTCAATACAACATGGGAGCTCAGTTGAATGGCAGCATGGACATTGCCTGGGATCCTAGCTACCATCGCATTAACACAGCAAATTTTAACTTGCAGTATAAACGGGACCATGGCCACGTGCTAAATTTGTGGTATAATTATGTTCTCCAGGGTGATCAGTTACAACACAGTGAATCCATCAACTTAAGTCGCATTGGAGTTTCTTTTTATTGGCAGGTATGGCGTAATTGGAGTTTTATGGGAAATTTGAACTATAATACTAGCTATGGAAGAGCCCAGAGCCATTTTTGTGGCTTAGAATACAATGGCTGTTGCTGGGGTATGCGCATTGGCTATGGAAGGAATTTTATTGGCATTGGTAGCAATGATCAAAAAAACTATGATTCTCGCTATTATATCCAAATTTTGTTTAAGGGATTTAGTGACGTTGCATTTGGTAGTATTCATAATCTATTGGCAGAGCAGGTAAGGGGTTTTGAAGATAATTTTTCTAAGAGATAGTCTATGAAAATAGTAAACATTGGAAGGTACTTTGCAGCATTGATACTATGGTTATCTACAACCATTCTGGTTGTTGCAGATAAAATTGCGGTTACCGTGGATAATAGCATTGTTACCCAAAGTGAATTAGAGGCGAGGATAAGTGCGCTGCGTAAACATGATCGCACTGTGAGTGATAATATCCTTCGGCA
>JAVBML010000046.1:0-14039 GCA_031552655.1 Gammaproteobacteria bacterium | reverse complement strand
TGCCTAACTGAATAACTCAGCTTTTTTTTTAAGCCAGTCTAGCTCTACTTTCAGCTGACCTATTTGCTGGTATAACTCTCTTATTAACTCTTCTTTATCTTGGGCCTGGCGCTCCGGTTTTTCTGAAAAGCCCGATGCTATCAGCTCCATTGCTTGTTTCTTCCAGTGGTATAGCTGCGTACTATGGACTCCATATTTTGCCGTTAGCTGATTCTGGGTTAACTCACCCTTCAGTACATCCAATATAATCTTGGTCTTTTCTTGCGCACTGTATCGTTTACGATTTCGCGACATTTTTTACCCCCTCTTACTTATCAGAGATTATACCTCTTTTTACTTCTTATTCATTGGTACGATTTTTGGGGTCCACTATATAGTTATGTGATTTCCTCTTTCTATTCCTTGTAAATGACTTTTTACATAATATTGTATTATTTTATTATTTCTTGCCTTCTTAGCTCTAAATACCATACTATGTCTTGGCTCAGTTCCGAAACAATAGAATTCTAAATTATTTATAGCTTCTTGCTGTACCAACACATGTTCGACGGTTTCATCAACTAAATACATTTTACTATATTTAGCAAACAGTTCTGGAAATTTTGGTAATTCGTTTCTTGCTTTTAATCTTTCTATACAATAACTTGTTTCATGGTCATAGGTTCTTTCTATAATGAAGTTAGGTATTTCACGAGTTTTGTTTAATGCATTTTCTATAGTTGAATAATTAGGATGTTGTAGCCAATAGTCATAGCAAATATATTCTAATTGGCAAACCATTCAAAGCCCTGGTTTTTTCCAGCCAAATAAGCTTTATCTTTATATTCTTTTACTATATCTATGGGAATATCTGCTCTAATATCTATATTATTTAATCCCTTAGGTATCTATAGTTCCAAGTATGTCTATTTAGAACGTCACCAACATCTAAAGATATTTTATTAACCTTGAACTTTATTTTTTCCATTTTCTTTCCCGTTGAATTTCCATTTTTGTCTAAAATATCAAAATTACAAATCAAATTGTTTGATAGTGTTTTTAAATCTAACAATATATTTTTAAATTTTCGCCCTCATAGTACTCTTTCTCTAAGCTAACCAACAATAATATGTTTATATTGTCAGTTCCCTGTTTATAGAGCTCATATAAATATTTATTTAAATTTAAGTAATTAAATCTTAATACTTCTAGGGTGAAGTCGTTTTCACTAACGTTATTCATATATCATGATCCAAATTTTTAACCATGCCCGTTTCCAAAAAAACAGTCAATCCTTTTCATTAACTACGTCGCCATATTCTCCTCCGTGTACATTATAACTCTATGCTTTGTCATCCATTAAGGCGTTGTAGCAATAAAATCCGGGAACTATCTTATAAAACTTAGAAGTTAGCGGATTATCCAGGTCAATTCCCATTGATAGGGACGAATAGCCATGGCTGCCGATTAAAAATTTCATTACTCTCTTTTGATAGTATTTACGGTTTACCATCCCCCCTGCAATACTTATTCCCTGTACGGTGTTTTATGTTATATATTAAAAAATCTACTCTATTAAATGGATTATAGATTTTAAAAAGTTGAATAAATATCGTAGTTAACTAAAGTGCATTAATTTATTTTTTATATATACCAAACCGGTATTGCGAATACTTTCTTTGACAAAGCTACATCTTTATCTCTCAAACAAATAACCGTACCTATACCAACTTTCTTTTTTAGCTTTTCTAAAACAAAAAAACTTTTTGCTGCTATCGAACTAGGTGTTGCTGTTTTTTTAACCTCAACTGGAAATAATATGCCATCTCGTTCAATTAAAAAATCAATTTCTCTTTGATCTGCATCTCTGTAGAAATAAATATTTGGATATTTTCCATGATGCCAATAGCTTTTTAATATTTCAGAAAATACATAGGTTTCAAAAATTGCTCCATTCATTGCTCCGGCTTCTAATGTTTTTGCATTACTCCAGTTGGTTAAAAAAGAACATAAGCCTGTATCTAAAAAATATAATTTTGGAGTTTTTATAATTCTCTTTGTAATGTTGTTATAGTAAGGCTCAAGTAATTTTATGAGCCCAGATGTCTCCAAAACTGCTAACCAAGACTTGGCTGTTTTTGTGTCTATGTCAACATCTCTTGCTAATTCCGCATAATTAAGCAGTTGTCCAGTTCTCGCCGCAGTCGCTCTTATGAAATTATAAAAATTTAATTCATTTCCAATATTCAAAATATCCTTCACATCTCTCCCTATGTAGGTTTGCATATAGGATTTATAAAATAATTCCCTTGATATTTTTTTATCACTTATAAGTTTAGGGTATGAGCCAAACCAAATTCTTTCGTAAATATCATTTAGTTGCATTGGTTCACCTATATTATTCCTAGCTTTATCAAGCCAGTCGTCAGCATTCATAAATGGAATTGAACCATCTGCATTATTTTCTATTTCCCTACTAGATAGTCCCAACATATCAACTATAGCAACTCTGCCAGCTAGGGATTCAGTAATTCCTTTCATTAAATGAAATTTCTGTGAGCCAGTAAGCCAAAAATCTCCGTTTTTCTTATTTCTATCTACATGTATTTTTATATAGGAAAATAATTCTGGTGCATATTGAACCTCATCAATAATTATTGGAGTTCTATGAGTTTGCAAAAATAATGCCGGGTCAGTTTTTGCAAGACTTCTTTGCTCTAAATCATCAAGACTCACGTAGGAACGGTTTTCTTCCCTGCAGTTTTCAAGCAAAGTTGTTTTACCGATCTGTCTTGGCCCGGTCAACAATAAAATGGGAAAAGTTTCAGAAATTTCTTTTATAGTTTTTTCAAGTGTTCGTTTTAGCATATGCTAACTATTTCTCGTATATTATGGAGTTCGATTCCATAATATACGAGATAATTTAAAAAGCCAGCTATTTATTATTCTGACTTAATCTTTATTTCTATCTTTAGTCTAGGTTCTTAATAGGATAGCCGGCCCTAGCAGCCACTGCACTACCATGCACAGCAAAATCTCTCCACGAATATTTACATAGCCCTTGATTACAGTGATTCATAAGCATAGATTCTCCCCTTTTTAAAGCCTCCTTGTCACCACTGAATTCAGCTCTTAGACCGGACTTTCCCGAATACAATATTATGTTTAGTAATATTCCTGTAGGTGCCATGATAGAACTTACTCCCCAAAATGGTGATATGTTCACCATAGATTTTTCCAATGAACAGGTTAGACAATTAAAATTTTAAATCCAGCCGAAGGTAGGAAATTTGACGATTAAACAAACTATGCCTATACTTTTTACTATAATATAGGTTCGCCACCTAGGGATCTAACTTAGTAAATTAAAATGAAATAAAATAATTGGTTGCTAGTCTCAAAAATGACAAGAATAAATTTATTTTGACTGAATTAATTCAAGAATATTTAAATGCGTTGGATAAAAAGAACAACAATGTATGTCATGAAAACATATGCAAAAAAGAGTCATGAACATTTAAATTGGAGGAAAATAATATGATTAAGATAGTATTTGTTATCTTACCATTAATTATTATATTACCTATCATTAGCATTGCAACTACTGATTCCCCAATGAGTCTTTTGGAAGATAGAGTAAAGCAAGCAGAAGAGTTACGGAGAAAATTACATCAGGAAATTGATATTAATTACTCTAATAGATCAAGCTATATCCTAAAAATTATTCCCATGCCCGAAGATCGACATTGGCTACTTGCTGAAATAAGGCAGAGCAAAATACCTGATGTCGTTGAAAAAAAAGATAATGATAATGCATTGGATCATACACAAAAAATAGATCCCTTATCCGAAGACGCGTGAAAAACAATGGTCTTCGTAGTGTAACAAACATATGCACAAAGATTTTAGAACCGCCCCAAAGAATTTTGGGAAAAATTTTCCTCGGGGCGGAAATTGTTCTGGTAACCACTAAAAAAATGAGGTAACGGTAAGAACCATAAGTAACATTGCCTTGGGTAATAAATTCTACAATATAAGTAAATAGAAAACAATTCCAGAGTTACTTGCTGCCTAGGTGATCTCTATTTTAAAGACACAACACGTATCTTAAATTTAACTACTAATCCCCTAACTTTATTTGGCAACCACCGATAAAACCATTCCCGAATACAATGCTATGTTTAGTAATATTCATGGAAGTGTCATGATAGAAATTACTCCCCAAAATGGTGGTATGTTCAGTTTTCATAATCTTAGCTACTCGTTTCCGAGAATACTTTTCGCCGGTTAATTTCAATTCAGCATGAACTCTTGGGCCTATTCTTAAATAAACCGATACTTCATTTTTGGCGTGATGAGAAGATGCCCAGTGCTTTTTTAAAATATCTCGCTCCTCCTAACTCTTTACGTAGGGTCGCCATTTCAGCATTACCTACCCTCAGATTGCCCTTGCTAGGAAACGCTTCCATACCATTTATCCTATGGCTCCTAACCCAGGTGGGTACTGTACCTTTAGGTATTCCTAACTCTCTACTAATTTCAAGATAACTTCTGCCACTGGATAGATATAGTTTCGCCGCATTTATTTTAAATTCTTTATCATAATCCCTATTTCTTGCTTTACTCATATTCACCTCAAATAAAATGTAAAATTATAATTCGTTTTTATTTGCAGGTTCTACTTTTTGGGGGCATGATCATCATGATAAAAATTACTCCCCAAGACGATGGTATATTCACCATAGACCCTTCCAATGAGCAAGTTAGACAATTAAAACTCTAAATCCAGTCGAAGGTAGGAAATTTGACTATTAAACAAACTATGCCTATACTTTTTGCTTTAAATAGGTTTGCCGCCTAGGGACCGAACATAACAAATTAAGGAGAAAAAAGCCATGCGTAACTCATTACTGCCGATGATAATAGCTACAATTGCGGTTACTTTTATATCCCCATGTCCAGCATCCCATGGAACAATTCCATCCACTAACAAAGAGGTTCAACAAAAAATGACCGCTCCTACTGACAATACCCAGAAAACTAAAACACCGGGAGAAACCTTTCTAGAAAAAAATAGACTTCTTCCCGCAGTGGTTACCCTACCCAGTGGACTGCAATATAAAATTATCCGCGTTGGTACTGGTCCCAAACCAAGTCTAAATGATTCAGTAACAGTGCACTACGCTGGAAAATTAATTAATGGTACCGAATTTGACAGTTCCTACCGACGCCATGAACCAGCCACCTTCCCCGTCATGGGAGTAATTGCGGGCTGGACCGAGGCTTTGCAGCTAATGAACGTAGGGTCTACCTGGGAACTCTATATTCCATCACACCTAGCCTATGGCTCCCGGGGAGCCCCACCCTCCATTGGATCAAATGAAACATTGATATTTACCGTGGAATTAATTAGCATTAGCAAACCCTTTTAGCTATAAATTGTGGCATCGGAAACTTTATTTAATATTCAGAGTGCCCGTAGCTCAGCTGGATAGAGCATCGGCCTTCTAAGCCGAGGGTCACAGGTTCGAATCCTGTCGGGCACGCCATTTGCTAAGGGGATAATTTTTCTAAACTTTTAATCAAACCTAGTATGATTATTGCTCAATGATATACTTATACAACAGTCTAACTCAAAGAAAGGAATTACTGGAGCCCGTTAAGCCAGGACACATTGGTATCTATGTTTGTGGACTTACGGTCTATGATAAATGTCACATCGGTCATGGGCGATTATTTGTTTGGTTCGATGTGCTGGTACGCTATCTGCGCCACCTTAACTATCAAGTTACCTATGTTCGCAACATAACTGATATCGATGATAAGATTATTAAAAAATCCCGGGAGCTAAATCTAGACTATCAAGATTTAGTACAATCTATGATTATAGCTATGCACAAAGATGAAGCTAGGCTAAATATCATCAGCCCAGACTTTGAGCCCCGAGTCACGGAGCACATCGGTGAAATAACTGCCATGATTAAAGTACTTATTGATGGAGGATTTGCCTATGCAACCTCATCGGGAGATGTTTACTATAGCGTAGCAACTTTCGATACCTATGGTAAACTAGCTCACCAAACCCTAGATAGCCTAAAAAGCAGTGCCGCCAATGAAAGAGATAGGGATAAAAACTCTCCCCTAGATTTTGCCCTATGGAAAACAGCAAAACCCAATGAACCTTCCTGGAATTCTCCCTGGGGTAAAGGTAGACCCGGCTGGCACATCGAGTGTTCAGCCATGGCTAAAAAATACCTGGGGAATACTTTGGACATTCATGGCGGAGGCAGTGATCTACAATTTCCCCACCACCAAAATGAAATTGCTCAATCGGAAGCGGCCAATGGCACTACCCTAGCAAAACACTGGATGCATCTAGGGTTTGTGCAAAATGCCGATGAAAAAATGTCAAAATCACTGAATAACTATTTTACTCTGGAAGAGATAATCGATACCTATCCGCCAGAGGTGCTAAGATATTTTATACTAACTAGCCACTACCGCAGTCCCATTAATTTTTCCCATGAAAATATGGAAAATGCGGAAAATGCCCTAAGAAGACTATACATTGCCCTCCGTGGTTTCAATGTCTCAAACGCAATGGATCAAGAAGAGCTACAAAATATTAGCCGGGAACACTACGAAAAATTTCATGCTGCCATGGCAGATGATTGTAATACCCCACAGGCCATGGCCATTCTATTTGACCTTGCTAGGGAAATTAATCAGCTACGTGGCACTGAAAAAAACACCGCCGCTGTCTGGGCCAAGCTTTTAAAACATCTCGCGGGAATTCTGGGCTTACTACAAAGCGAACCAAATAATTTCCTACAGCATGGAGTTAATGAAAAATTTATTAGTACTCTCTTAACAAAACGTCAGGAAGCACGACATAATAAAAATTGGGAGGAGGCAGATAAAATTCGCCACCAACTAACCAGCATGGGTATATCCCTCGAGGATACTCGGGAAGAAACATTATGGTTTTTAGAGGATAGGGTAAAATACAAAACTAATGCATAAAATTAAATACATCTACTAATCCATTGATTTTAAATAATAAATACAAAATATTATTGTCAAAAATATGATTATTTGCAATTTTAATAAATATGAAACTCCGTACTAAAAAATATCCAGTATTTCTCTAATAAAATTCATGAAAAACATGAAAAGTACAATTCCTGGCATAGAAATTTACACCGATGGTGCCTGCAAAGGCAATCCAGGACCCGGCGGTTGGGGGGCAGTATTAAAATATAATCACCATGAAAAACGTCTACGGGGTTACGCAGAGCAAACCACCAATAATCGCATGGAGCTTACCGCTGTTATCATGGCTCTGGGTGCAATAAAATTAAAGCATGCCGTACTCAGCGTCACTACGGATTCTAAATATGTGCAACAAGGCATAACCCTGTGGTTAACCAAGTGGAAGCAAAAAAATTGGAAAACCGCCAGCGGTAAGCCCGTTAAAAATATAGACCTTTGGATTGAACTTGATAAAATAGCACAGCAACACACAATAGTTTGGCAATGGGTTAAAGGGCACAACGATCACCCCATGAATGAGCTAGCAGATAAACTTGCCAACGCAGCGATTGATGATATGAGAAAAGACAAAAGAGACAACATGCCATGCGCCAAATAGTTATAGACACAGAAACCACGGGTTTGGAAATAGAACAGGGACATCGCATCATAGAAATTGGTTGCCTAGAGCTAAATCATAGAAAATTCAGCGGCAAGACATTTCATAGATATATTAACCCCCAGAGAGCAATCGATGCAGAAGCCCTAACCGTTCATGGCATAACCCAAAACTTTTTAGCAGACAAGCCTACCTTCAATGAAATCTTAGATGAATTGCTAGTATTTTTAGGCAATGCAGAACTAATAGCTCACAATGCTTCCTTTGACATTGGCTTCATTAACCACGAGATGGGGTTGGCCACAAATAGAACTAAACAACTGGAAGATTATCAAATTACCGTAGTGGACACTCTGGAAATTGCCCGCAAAAAATTCCCGGGACAACGTAACACCCTCGATGCACTATGTAAGCGCTACAAAATAGATCTCCATGAACGTAAAGCCAAGGGACACGGTGCATTGCTAGATGCCGAATTATTGGCCAAGGTCTATCTATTTATGACGGGAGGACAAAGTAACCTATTCAAAGACCTAGAACAGGAACCGAAAACTTCTCAACTCATGCAACACTCTTCGAATCACAATCAATTACTCCGAAAAAATACCTCGGTTATTCATGCGACCGCCGAAGAAATAATGGCCCACGACAACATGCTGATCACCATTGAAAAAACTGCCGGTACCTGTCTTTGGAAATCACAGCGATGAAATACCAACGCACATATGCAAGTGACTATAGTACCCCTAACTTTCTTATAGAAACAGCAACATTGGAATTTAGCTTAAATCCCCGGGAAACAATAGTTAAATCTAAACTAACCATCAAGCAAAATCATTTAACAAAGCATACCAACGATCTTAAGCTAGACGGTATTGATCTCACACTCCTGAAAATTAAAATTAATCAGCAATCATTACCAGCCAGCTCCTACGAACTCACTCCAAACCACCTGATCATTAAGGATGTTCCACAAAATTTTACCCTCGAAACTACGGTTAGCATCTGTCCAGAAAAAAACTTTCACTATACGGGTCTCTACCTAACCAAAGGAAATTTTTGCACTCAAAATGAACCCCACGGTTTTAGACACATAACCTATTTTATCGATAGACCAGATATACTAACAAAGATTACCACTACCATAGTCGCTGACCGAGAGGAATATCCCGTGGTACTTTCCAATGGCAATTTAGTGCAAGAGAAAGAAATCGAAAATGGTAAACATAGGGTAACGTGGCAGGATCCATTTCCAAAACCTTGCTATCTATTTGCCCTAGTTGCCGGCAAATTTGATGCAATCACAGATAGCTACGTAACTAAATTAGATAAAACAGTTACCCTTAAAATATTCACCGAAGGACAGTACCTGAATCAGTGTACCCATGCCATGGAAGCACTGAAAAAAGCCATGCTCTGGGAAGAACGAAGGTTTGGTCTAAGCTATGATTTAGATCTCTATCAAATTGTAGGCATCGATGATTTTAACTTTGGAGCCATGGAAAATAAGGGTCTAAATATCTTCAACAATAAATTGCTACTGGCAACAAAGGATACGGCCACCGATGATGATTTTAAAAATGTTAGCTCCGTAATAGCCCACGAATATTTTCACAATTGGACTGGTAATCGAGTTAGCTGCCGTGACTGGTTTCAAATAGGTCTAAAGGAGGGACTCACTACCCTTAGGGAGGAACTTTTCCTAGAGGAAGAATATGGTACCACCGTGGGTAAAATTGAATCCATAAAATTTCTTCGGGATAAACAGTTCACCGAAGACGCTGGCCCCCTTGCCCATCCCATAAGGTTATCATCCTACATTGCAGTTGATAATTTCTATACCACTACGGTATATCAAAAAAGCGCCGCGGTAGCTAGAATGCTAGTCACTATGTTCGGATTCACTACTTTCCGCAACATTCTTAGCACATTTTTAGCCAAATTTGATGGTAAGCCAACCACCATCGAAGATTTTTTAGCAACCGCCGCTGCCATTACTCAACAAAATCTAGAGCAATTCAAATTGTGGTACGATCAGCGAGGTACCCCTCGATTAAAAATAACCGATGGCATAGACGAGCAGCAAAATTACTACGTAGATATCACACAAATTCACCCCCTGGCAACTAAGGATTTTTACATTCCCCTGGTTCTAGAATTAATTAATGGGCAAGGAGATAGTTTCTGTGAAAAAAATCTTCTGGTAACCAAAAACGAAGAGCGTTTTTATCTAACTAAGGTGACGGAAAAACCCACCGTCACATTCTACCAAAATTTTTCCATTCCCATGGAGATAGATCATAGCTACGACCCCGACGAACTGCTGCACATTGCTACCTATGCTAAAAACCCACTAAATAAATGGCAAGCTAGCCAAAAACTATTGACCACTTTCCTGGTGGCAAGCTATCAAACCCAAAAACCCCCTTCTGACCTACCGCCACAGCTCCTAGAACTCTTTAAAAATGCATTACATAGCGAAGAATTAGATAAAGCCCTCCTGGCACATATGTTAGAAATACCCAGCGAAAATCAATTGATTAACTCATGGGCAAAAGATATTGATATGGAAAAGCTCCATCGCGTCCGGGAACAATTAAAGCTTGCATTAGCTAGGGCTTTGCAAGCTGATTTTCTAGCTTGCTACAATGAAAATAATTCCCAAGCTATCTATGAAGTAAACAAAGCAGCTATCGCCCAGAGGATGTTAAAAAATATCGCCCTCGATTATCTAGCTCAGTTAGATAGTAAAGAGATGCTAAATATAGCAATAAACCAATTAAATCAAGCTAACAATCTAACGGATTTAAATGCAGCCCTGGCAATCATAGCAAACTCTAGTCTCGATGAAAGAGAATTGCTTCTTAGTAAATACTACCAACGGTGGCGAGAACAGCCTAATCTGTTCAATAGATGGCTAGCAATTAATGCTGCTATTAAATTAAAGGGAAATGTGGAACGTCTTAAAAAATTACTGAGCTACCCTGAAGTTAGTTTAAAAAATCCGAATAATGTCTACGCCTTAATCAGAACCTTTGTTACCCATAACTTGGTCAATTTTCACGCCATCGATGGTTCCGGCTATGAATTTCTTAGGGAACAAATTATTACCATTGACGACTTCAATAGTTCCTTGGCTGCAGCAACCCTTGCCACTGCCTGGATAAATAATAAAAAATTAAATTCCACTCTCGAATCTATGCTCCAAAGGGAATTGTTTAAAATCTACCAAGAACCACATTTATCCACCAATCTCTATGAAATAATTTCTAAGCGCATTGATCCAGCTATTTCATGAATAAACATACAATATTCATCTCCGATTTACACTTAGAATCTGGCAAGCCGAGCGTCATCGAAGCATTTTTTACCTTTTTGCAGCAATTGGATAGTAATGTGGATGCCATTTACATTCTTGGAGATCTGTTTAAATTCTGGCTAGGAGATGATGATAACTCCAATTTTAACAGCGAAATTAAAACAAGATTAAAAGAAACTAGTAAAATAATTCCCATCTACCTAATGGTTGGTAACCGAGATTTTCTACTGGGGCCTAGTTTTGCTAGCGACAGTGGCTGTACCCTAATCACTGACCCCTACGTTATGGATCTCTATGGTAAAAAAACCTTGCTCACTCACGGCGACCTTCTGGCCACCAATAATCTTAGATATTATCTATTCAGAAAACTACTGAGAATTCCCATGATAACCACTATTTTCCTTGGACTACCCTTGAAAATCAGATTAATAATAGCGGAGCAACTACAGCGCCATAGTGCCCGCAAACAAAAAATCTTGGCTAACCCTGGTCACCTAAAACCCCGAAAAGCAGCATTGCAAAAACTACTGCAGCAATTTAATTTTAGCCAGGTAATCTATGGCCACGTACACGTGGCTACCCAGGGAACCGTGGAAGTTCATGGTAAAAATATAGGATACATTTCCCTGGAAGAATGGCAAACTGGCGATAGCTCTCTATGTTACTACTCCTCGGCAGATCTACTATGAATAAAACCAAAATTACCTTGACACCGGAAAATAACAATAGGCTAAAAAATCTATGTGGTGAACATAATTGCCATTTAACCCAAATTGAACATTATCTAGGTAGCGTAATTATGAATCGCGGTAATATTTTTACCATTGAAGGTAAAGATAGCGCCGTAAAGCAAACCAAAAAAATACTTCAAGATTTATTTAAAATTACTGCCCACAAACTTCTTACTCCGGAGCACATACATTTATTACTGCAGGGTATAAAATCCACTTCGCAATCAATCTCTTCAGCTCAAGAACCAGAAAAAATCACCATCGTCACCAGAAAAATTACCATTACTCCTCACACGAAGAATCAGGTAAATTACATTAAAAATATGGGCAAATACGATGTCAATTTCAGCATTGGTCCCGCGGGTACTGGCAAAACATTCTTAGCCGTTGCCTGCGCCGTGGATGCCTTGGAAAAAGAGCTAGTCAGCAGAATTGTTCTCGTGAGACCGGCGGTAGAGGCTGGTGAAAAACTAGGATTCTTACCAGGAAATATAGCGGATAAAGTGGATCCCTATTTGCGTCCCCTGTACGATGCACTCTACGAAACCCTGGGCACTACCCAGGTAGAAAAACTTACAAAAACCAATAGCATAGAAATAGCTCCATTGGCATTCATGCGGGGACGCACTCTTAATTCATCCTTTATCATCCTTGATGAAAGTCAAAACACCACCGTGGAACAGATGAAGATGTTTCTCACCAGAATTGGTTTTGGTTCCAAAGCTGTTATCACCGGTGATATTACCCAGATCGACCTAACCAAGGGACAGCGATCGGGTCTTACCCATGCCATGGCCATTTTGAAAAATGAACCACACATTAGTTTTAACTATTTTAAATCATCTGACGTAGTTAGGCACCCCCTGGTACAAAAAATAATCGAAGCCTATGAGAGAGAAAATAAACAGTGAGTATCATAGCATTGCAAAAAATATCTAGGCTGGGAAATTTACCCACAAAAAAACAGTTTCAGTTATGGATCGATATGGCTCTACCCAAAGCTAAACAGAGCAGTGAAATAGCAATTAGAATAGTTGATGAAAGGGAGATTATCGCATTGAATAAAAAATTTAGAAATAAAAACAAACCCACTAATATCCTATCTTTTCCTTTCACTCCTTCACCATTTTGTCCCGATAATTTTCTAGGAGATTTAGTTATATGTGCTTCCGTAGTTAAAACCGAAGCAAAGGAGCAACAAAAGAAAATAATGGCCCACTGGGCTCACCTAACCATCCATGGTACCTTGCATCTCCTAGGCTTTGATCACATTAAAACAAAAGACGCTGTTACCATGGAAAATTTAGAAATAAAACTTCTGAAAAAATTAGGATTTCCTAATCCTTTCTAATTAGCATAGCAACATCGACACTAAATCACCATGGTTTTCTAAAATCTATCACTATGTGTCATGGCAAATTCCGCTTTTGCTATCCTTTTATGCTTTATTTATGCTTACCTAGCCTTCCTCAAATCAAAAATTTCTACGGGGTAATTTAATGAGCATCGGACTAGACAATGGCTGCTAATTATCCTATACTTTTTTCGACTGTTGCAACGACATAAATTTCATAATCCATTGATATTTATAGAAAAAATGACAAATAAATTCCTAAAGTTCTCTACCCCTGAAATTAGCCAAGCAGCCCTTGATGAAGCCGTTGCTTGCATTAAATCTGGCTGGCTAGCCACGGGGCCACGGGTGAAAAAATTTGAAGAAAATCTAAAAAGTTACCTAAAGGCATCCCAGGTATTTGCCCTAAATTCCGCGACTTCCGCACTGCACTTATCTCTGAAATGCTTCGGCCTGCAGCCGGGAGATGAAGTCATAACTACTCCCATGACCTTCGTAGCTAGCCTTAATACCATTGTTCACGTTGGAGCAAAACCGGTACTCGTAGATGTAGATTTAGCAACCCGTAATATTGACGTTACAAAAATCGAAGGAGCCATAACCCCTCGCACTAAAGCTATTTTACCTGTACATTTTGCTGGTATCCCCGTGGACCTAGACAAAATTTATGCCATTGCGGAAAAATATAATTTACGCGTACTCGAGGACTGTGCCCATGCCATGGGTTCACACTACCGTGGTAAAATCATTGGCAGTTTCGGCGATACCCAGGTATTTAGTTTTCATCCCAATAAAGTAATGACCACGGGAGAAGGTGGAGCAATTACCACTAGCGATGAATCCCTAGCAAAACAAATTAGCATTCAACGTTTCCATGGCATAGATAGAGAAGCTTGGAATCGTTATGGTAAGGAAGGTACCCAAAGCTATGACGTTATACAGCCGGGTTATAAATACAATATGATGGATCTCCAAGCTGCTCTAGGTATCCATCAATTAGGAGAT
>JAVBML010000050.1:0-14440 GCA_031552655.1 Gammaproteobacteria bacterium | reverse complement strand
AAATCTATACTAAGCGTTAAGTCATAGTAGCGTATTCCAGCTGCGGGACGGCCGAGGCGAATTAACTTGGCGCGTTAAGACGAGTACGTTTAGGGGTCACGATGGCCTAAACGTTTCATGAGTTAGCGGCACTCCTGTTTACTTTAAAATAGAAGTATCTCTATAAAATCATCGCCACTGTAAAATTTATACGGTGGTAAAAATCTAATCAGTTAATTTGCGCTATTTCATCGATGGCATTTATTACCGCTGTGGGTTTCAATTGATATAGGCAATTATTGTGCCCCAGGGGACAAATTTTTTTGCCACAGGGAGCACAGGATAGATTCAGAGAAAGAGATCTTGTCGCATTATTGGATAGTGGAGGAGCCAAGGTTGGGGATGTTGGGCCATAGATTGCAACGACCGGTCGGTGCACAGCTGATGCTAGGTGCATTAAACCTGAATCATTGGCTACTACCACCTTTGCCAGAGATAGTAAATCAGTTGCTTCGGCTAGATTGGTTTTGCCGCATAGATTTAGGCAAATTTCACCACTACATTTTTGTATAGTATTTGCTAACAATTCCTCTTTTTTGCCACCGAAAATCCAAATATCCCAGCCCTGCTTTTTTTTAGCTAGGGCAACTTCGGCGAAGTACTTCTCAGGCCAGCGTTTGGATTTTTGCTCCGTTCCTGGACATAGCGCGAGGATTGGTTTAGCAGGAACTGCTATGGCTAAGTGCTCCATGGTGGCTGCTAATTCGTTTGGCAGTGTCCGTAACTTTGGTAAAGGCAGTAACTTCGGTAGTGCTGTATTTTTGGAACAACCGAGGTAGCTAAATCTTTCAACCATGGTTCGAAGTTTCTCTTTATCTAAAATTCTCGCATCGTTGATTAATAACTGGCGCTGCTCTCCTAGGTATCCGGTTATTCTAGGAATTTTAGCAAAAAAGGGAATGAGAGCCGATTTGAATGAGTTAGGTATTAAATATGCTTGGTCGTAGCCGTTTTTTTTTATAGTGCTACCCATGCTAAATCTTTGCCATAATTTTATATCTCCACCCATAAAATGAGAAGTTAAAATATTAGTTACTTCGGGCATTCTTTTAATTAGAGGATGTAGATTTGGTAAAGCAAAAACATCTATGGTTGCCAGAGGATCATTAATCTTTAGTAACTGCACAAGGGAATGAGTCATTACCATGTCACCAACCCAAGGCGCCGCTATTATTAAGTACCTTTTGCTTAGCATGGAAAAATCTGGGAAGATACCGAAGAGATATTCATCTCTTCGGTATTTTTAATACTATAAATTAATTTTATATATAATGCCGAGTCCAATGAGATCCGTGGTTGGTAAATCACTGACGCTCATTGTTTTAGTCCAGGATAGATCCAGGGCTATGTGGGGAGCAAACCAATAGCTAATTCCCAGGGCTCCCACGGGGGTGATTTTAGTGTTGGAGTCTTTTTGTACGAAGGTGTCGGTATTATTGTTTAGCACTCCTCGGTGTATTAAAGCAAGCCCCGCCTTTGCGTAGCAACTAAAGCCATATTCCAAAGGTAAATTAGCTTTTGCCACTAGATCTAACCCGTGTTGAAGCAAATCTTGGGTATTGCCGCTGTTGTTGTGTTTGAATTTTGGATAACCATAATAGTCGTATCCTAGTTCTGCGGAAATAAATTGAGAAAATGCATAGCCTACGTAAACTCTACCAGCAAACAGATAGTGTTTATCATAACTACTTGTGGCAGACGTGTAGCTGGAACCATCGTAGTGTAAGTTACTCATTCCCAGTTGACCGCCTAGGTAGATACCCGCATTGCTTGATATCTCTTCGATGCCATCTGAAAATGCAAAGGATGCCGTAGCTAAGCTAAAAATTAGTAAACAAGAATGGATTATTTTTTTGTGCATGGAAAATGTCCTCTTTTAGTTAATTATTATCCATCCCATAGTCTATGCTAAATGACTAGGAAATCAAGTGCTATTCTAGACACAATTTTTCCAATATGTTGATTATAATTATTTTTTATTTCTTTAGAAGATAATTGGAATCATTTGCACGAAGCCTGTTTAAAAACGTGAAAATTTGAGTTACATTATTAAAATAATTTACCATTAATATTAAGTTTTTTCATGGGAATAGTATATGTTTAAAAAAATTCGCGGATTATTTTCCACCGATATGTCCATTGATCTAGGTACCGCCAATACGCTCATTTATATGCGTAACAGAGGCATTGTCTTGAATGAACCATCGGTGGTTGCGGTACGCCATGATGGTGCGGGGCAGAGTAAGGTGCTGGCGGTGGGGGCAGATGCTAAAAAGATGCTGGGTCGTACTCCGGGCAATATATCTACCATTCGTCCATTGAAGGATGGGGTCATAGCTGATTTTTATATTACGGAAAAGATGCTCCAATATTTTATTCGCAGGGTACATGAAAAAAAGTATTTTATCGCTCCCAGTCCCAGGGTCTTGATTGGAGTGCCCTGTGGTTCTACCCAGGTTGAACGTCGTGCCATCAGGGAATCAGCATTGGGGGCAGGAGCAAGGGAAGTATATATTATCGAAGAGGCCATGGCGGCAGCTATAGGAGCTGGATTGCCCATTGAAAAAGCTAGTGGTTCGATGGTTGTGGACATTGGCGGAGGAACTTCCGAGGTGGCCATTATTTCGCTAAGCGGCATAGTATATTCAGAGTCCGTAAGAATTGGTGGTGATAGATTTGATGAGGCCATAATTAGCTATGTGCGGCGGAATTACGGCAGCCTAATTGGAGAGAGTACGGCGGAACGCATTAAGCATGAAATAGGTACGGCCTATCCGGGAAATTTGGTTCGGGAAATTGAGGTACGTGGCAGAAATATTGCCGAAGGCATTCCTCGAAGTTTTACTCTGAATAGTAATGAGGTGCTGGAGGCTTTGCAGGAGCCATTGGCTAGCATAGTTGGGGCAGTGCATGCGGCTTTGGAACAAGTGCCACCGGAGTTAGCCGCTGACATAGCGGAACGAGGCATAGTGCTAACCGGAGGAGGGGCCCTGCTTGCTAACATTGATCGTTTGATAATGGAGGAGACAGGACTTCCCGTAATCATCGCTGATGACCCTTTAACTCGAGTAGCTCTTGGTGGAGGCAAAGCTTTGGAAATTTTAGATCTCATTGGGCACGCAGATTTTTTAGAGTATGAACAGTAAAACTGAATTCCGGAGGGTCTATTAAACCTATTTTTGCTCAGTCATCCCATGGTGGGTTTAGGATATCTGTTTTGGTTATTTTTTCCCTGATTTTGTTTTACTGTGATTTACATTTTAATTTGTCACGTTCCCTTCGTTCCCATACTTTGGTAGCCATTAGATGGATAGAGCACATTGTAAATTGGCCAATTAATGTGACTAAATCCCTGGGGGTTGTTTTAGGAGACAGGATGGAATTAGTCAATAAGCAAGCACGGTTAGAGCGAGAGCTTCTGATGGCAAATGTTAAATTACAGAAATTGCACCTTGTGGAGGACGAAAACTTCCAATTACGAGAGCTGGTTAATTGTAAAAAAAAAACTGAAACTAGGTACTTGGTTGCTGAATTACTGAATTTAGCGTTGGATAATTTTGATCATAGAATCACCATAAATAGAGGAAAAAACGACGGCGTTTACGTTGGACAACCGGTGCTAGATTCCCGAGGAGTAGTGGGGCAGGTTATTTTAGTGGAAGATGATTTTAGCAGAATAATGCCCATCACGGCTAAAAAAAGTGCAATTCCCGTGGTTGCAGTAAAAAGTGGATTGCAAACGATAGCACTGGGTACAGGTAGTAACGATCTTTTGGAATTGACCGGGGTTACGGTAACGTCGGAAATTAAACCGGGTGATCTTTTAGTTACCTCCGGAATAGGTGGCGTATTCCCTGCGGGCTATGTTGTGGGAACGGTGAAAAAAATTGAAACCAAGAGCGGTGAACGTTTTTTGAAAGTTTGGGTTACTCCCAGCGTTAAAGTGGGTGGTAGTCTATATTTACTCTTACCATGGGAAACATCTAAGAAATAGTGAGCAATATGAATAGTCGATCACTGCGCATGGATACTAAAACTTTATTTACCTACGGTTTTTTATTTCTTTTTGCCTTTATAGCGTTGCCAAAATCCCTATTTTGGCTAAAGCCAATTTTTCCCTTGGTGGCTGTTTTTCACTGTGTTATTTTTGTCCCCAGGAGTGCCAATATATTTGTCATTTGGCTAATTGGACTATGCCTGGATTTGGCTACGGGTACCTATTTGGGGGAGAATTGCATAGCCATTGTTTTGGCGGCGCATCTGTTGAAAATCTTTAGAAAGAATATTATTGCCCAGGGAGCAGGGAGAATGGGCATGGTAATTTTTTTAATTTTTTTGGGCTATCAATTAATCATTGCTGCAATGCAATTGTGTGCCCAGAGATATGATGGATTTACAGCTGTTCTGGGTGTGGCACCGGTGGGTACTTTGCTATGGCTAGCACTGTCAGTATTATTATCTAGTGCTGGAAGAAAGCAGGAAAGGTACTAGATGAAAAAAACAATTCACATTGTTTTACGTTGGCTAAACTATGGATTCATTGGTGCACTGCTTTTCATGGTATTGGCCCTAGCATTTTTATACCTTTCAAATGGCATTGTTGGTCGCTACCATGCATCATTGGAACGCTTAATTGGTACGGCCATAAATCGACCCATTACCATTGCTAGAATTAGTTTTGGTAGCCGTGGTTTGGAGCCCGTTGTCAAATTACATGATGTCGTAGTTTTCGATAATGATAGGTCAACCAAACTTATCAGTGCCCATCGCTTGGACTTTGGCTTCGATGTTATTGGTAGTTTAATTACTCGTAGTTTTAAATCTAATTTTTTATCCATCGGAGGTAGTGAGCTAGTCATTAACCAAGGTAAGGATGGTAAATTTACTATTTATGGATTTGTGCAGTCGGATAGCAAATTTTCCGAGGGAGATTTTGGTGAGTTTTTACGCTGGCTTTGTTCCCAGGGAAAAATTGATCTAAGGGATTTTAATCTGAAAATTAATCTAATGGAAAATCGAGCATTTAGTTTTACCAATGTAAATTTAAAAATGCATAATGCCATGCTTCGGCATCAATTGATTAGCAGTGGTTCTTTTTTAAGATCAGATGGTACCCAGGGAAAATTTGTTAGTGATCTAAAGTTACAGGGAGATTTTACAAAAAATAGCGGCGAAGGGATAGTCGCTACGGGGGATGTGATCTTGGATAATTGCCTGTTGAATTTTGATGATTGGAATCGTCAAATTTCTTCCAAGGGAACGGATTGGCTTACCCTGGCCGGTGGCAAGATTAATTTAGCCATTACCAATGCTACATTGATTAATAAGCTGTTTCGTCAACCATTGTTTGTACACAACTTGCAAAGTAATTTGCATTGGTACTCTGGCAGTGATTCCCTAACCGTGGAATTCAATAAATTGAAAGTAATGGATCGGTGGTTGGATTTTATGGGTCAGGGAAGTGTCACCTATGTGGCCGGAGCTGCTTTGCCCGTGGTAGATATTAGGGTGAAATATAACCTGGCAAACTTAAATAAAGCTAAACTATATTATCCCGCTTCTCTTTTACCGAAGAATGCTTTGCTATGGCTAGATGGTGCCTTCATCAAGAGTAAGAAGATATCCGGGGAAATGATTTTACAAGGTGATCTAGCTAAATTTCCCTTTGACCATGGTGAAGGGAAATTTGTGGTGGACAGTAACATCCGTGACGTTAGATTGAAATATGATGGAGATTGGCCAAAAATTGATGCCATCACGGGGAAAATGATATTTAGTCATCGTTCCATGGATATCCATGCTAAACAGGGTAAGATACTTGGGGAGAATGTTAATTACATTCGCGCTACCATCGATGATTTGGAACATCCAGTACTGCGCATAAATGGTGAGATAAATAGTAACTCTAGGGTGGGACAAACATTTGTAAATTCCAGTCCCCTGGGAAAGAGTATCGGTAAAAAATTGCAGAATATATCTCTGGGTGGAAATATGCTACTGCAATTAAAATTCACCATGCCCCTGGCAGATGATTTGGTGGATAAGAAAACTAGGGTTAATGGCTTGATTAGACTTCAAGACAATCGTCTGGTTGTGAAAGATTGGCATGTGATAATTGAGCGCTGCACCGGTGATTTGTTATTTAGCGAGGATGGGTTACATTCAAAGAATTTTTCTGGTTTGCTGTTTAATCTGCCCACGGTAATTGAAATTAATACTTTACACGAGGGTGAAGAAAATTCTCTCACGCGGGTGGATGTTGCCAGCAGTGCCACCGTGCAACAATTGGAACAGGGGTTAGGGATTGCATTGCAACCCTACTTCGATGGTATGTTTAACTATGCTGTGACATTGGATTTAGGTAATAATTCAGCGGATAATACTTTTAAGCTAGTGTCGGATTTGGTGGGAACCGCCGTTAAATTACCGGAACCATTTTTTAAGCCGGCAGCGCAAAAATCTAATTTCTCTTTGGAAGCACATTTTACCGAGAAAAATATTTTTAGAGTTTTTGTCGATTATGCTGAACATTTTTCCATGGCTTTCAAAGCCAAAAGAGATCCAGCTACGAGGAAGATTGTGCCCGCGGCAGGGGAATTGTTATTTGGAGGAGCTAGGGCAAAAATACCTGACAGCGAAGGATTACGGCTTGCAGGAAAAATATCCCAGATTAATGTTGATCATTGGAAAGAATTTTTGTTTGCTGAAGGTAGTGATGTTAATTCAATGATTAGGGAAGTTTACTTAGATATCGCCCAATTTACGGTTCTTGGAAAAACTTTAAACCAATTGAGTCTTCAAGGTCATGCTAAAGTTCATGGATTGGAAGTGCAATTAACTGCTCGGGAGATTGATGGTAAGTTGTTTTTTCCAAAACTATCTGGCCAACCCATTAGGGGGGCATTTAAAAAAATTCACCTTGAGGATCCTAAGCTTATGAGTTTTAATGATGGGAAGCCTGAAAAATTACCTCCCTTGGATTTAAATATTAGCGATTTTAATTATGGTGCTCGACACTTCGATCGCATAGCATTTGTTTCAACCCCCATTGCCCATGGCTTAGCAATACGAGAGCTTAATATTATCGATGGTGACTTCAGTTTAAATGCTAGCGGTGAGTGGTCACATAGAAATGGAATAGATAGAACTACTCTACGGGGGAGATTTAATAGTCAAAATATCGGCAATTTACTTCATCAGTGGCATTTATTTGATAGCATCGTTGGTGGTCATTGTGATGTAAGTTTTAATTTTCAATGGATGGCTAAGCCTTATCAAATTGAGGTAAAAAAAACCACGGGTTCCTGTGCCCTAAAGGCTAGCAATGGTAGCATCATTAATTTGGATAAAAATACGGAAAATAAGCTTGGTTTTAGCCGCATTTTAAATATACTTAATTTGCAATCTATACCCCGGCGCTTAGCTTTAGATTTTAGTGATCTCGGAAAGAGAGGGTTTGCGTTTGACAGCATTGTGGGAAATTTTGACCTAGGTGGTGGTAACGTTGTGGTGAAAAAATTTGATATGTTGGGGCCAGCAGCGGGGGTTAAAGTTAGTGGTAAAATTGGCATGGTTGCCGAAGACTATGATTTAGTACTGGGTATTTCACCAAACCTTACTTCCAGCATCCCGGTGGCAGCAACCATAGCTGGAGGGCCCGTGGCGGGAGTGGTGAGTTTCATCGCAGACAAAGTAATATCCAGTGCCATTAAGCGCGTTAATATCTATAAATACCGCATTACCGGTATTTGGTCGAAGCCTAACGTTAGTTATGGTGATGGCTAGGGACCTACTATTGCTATGATTGATTAAGTTAAAACGATGCTATTAAGAAATCCCATTAGAAGTTTTGCCAAGAGATCTAGGAGAGCTAGCCCGTTGCAGAGTCAGATTTTTGAGGAGCTGTGGCCTTGCTATGGTATAGCTAAAAATGGTAAACAAATAAATCTTGCTGCTCTATTCGATGGTAGTAATCCCATAGTTTTAGAAGTGGGTTTTGGCAATGGGGAACATATTTTTCATTTGGCTCAAACCCAGGAAGATAAAAATTTCATTGGCGTTGAAGTTTATCAGCCGGGCATAATAAATCTTCTCTCCTTGCTTAAAAAAAATCCCCGAAGCAATTTGCGTATTTATCAAGGTGATGTGGTGGGTTTTTTGCAATTGATAGCTATCCATGATCTATTTCACAAAGTATTTATACTATTTCCTGATCCCTGGCCCAGGAGACGTCACCACAAAAGACGGTTAATTCAGCCAGGTTTTATTGATACGTTACATGAAAAAATTATCCCCGGTGGGGCATTGCAGATTGCCACAGATTGGGAGGATTATGCGGAACATATTATGGGTCTGTTTGGTAAAGATAAGCGCTTTAGTAAATCAAAAAGCGCCATGGAGCGTGGAGTCGTTACTAAATTTGAAAAACAAGGGATAAAGAAAAATCATAGCATATTTGATTTTGTATTTATTAATAATAAATCTGGGCAGTAAATATGGCAGTTTTGGGCATTGAAACCTCCTGCGATGAGACAGGTGTCGCGATCTATGATACGGTTCGTGGGTTGCTGGCTCATGGATTGCATAGCCAGGCGGAGCAGCATAGTAAATTTGGTGGTGTGGTGCCGGAGTTAGCTTCCCGGGACCACGTGCGTAAAATTTTACCCCTGGTTCAAGAAATTCTTATCGATGCTGGTGTGAAATTAGATGATTTGGATGCCGTGGCCTATGCGGCTGGTCCTGGCTTAGCTGGAGCATTGATGGTGGGAGCGGCATTTGCCACTGCTCTGGGTTTTTCCCTGGCTATTCCTAGCATTGCAGTGCATCACCTAGAGGGGCATTTATTGGCACCATTTTTAGAATCTGATCCACCGAATTTTCCATTTCTAGCACTACTGGTGTCCGGGGGACATACGCAATTGCTAGCAGCAAGGGCATTTGGTGATTACCTATTGCTGGGAGAAACATTGGATGATGCCATTGGCGAAGCCTTTGATAAGGTGGCCAAAATATTAAAATTACCCTATCCAGGTGGTCCTCGGTTGGCAAAGTTAGCTGAGAAGGGTAATGCCTCTAGGTTTTCTTTTCCTCGCCCTATGGCTGATCGTCCCGGATTAGATTTCAGCTTTAGTGGATTAAAAACCTATGCGCTAAACTGCTATGGAAACTATGGTGGTAACGTCGACAGCGATGCAGATATTGCCGCCGCCTTTCAAGATGCTGCGACTGATGCCATAGTGATTAAGTGCCGCAGGGCCCTTAGGGAATATAAATTTAGCAGCTTAGTTGTGGCCGGAGGTGTTAGTGCCAATTTAAGCTTGAGAGATAAATTACGTAATTTAGGCCAGAGTCTTGGGGTGAAAGTATATTATCCTAGGTTGGAGTTTTGTACCGATAATGGAGCCATGATTGCCTATGCTGGATGGAGGCATTTTATGGCAGGAAAAAAGGATTCTTGGGATATTCAGGTACATCCACGGTGGTCGTTGTAGTGATTCCATGGTTAAAATATCACTCGGATATTTATAATTTTATAGATAAATTTATGTTATTTATTAAAAAGTTATAGAGAAGTATTAAAGTAAAATTCTATATATAAAGTGCTTAAGAAATAATTTTTATTAAAAATTAAATTAATTGGTATTAATGGTAATTAAATTTCCCCCAAGCAGTTGCTATTAAAGATTTATAAAAATGATCCTTTGAAAAGGATAGCTTTTGCAGAACATTAGTTTCTTTGCCGTGGTTATAAACTAGGCGGATGATTAGAGATTGGTGATATTGAAAAATCGTTGCATGCTTTTCAGTGAAAATTTGCCATTTAATTTAAGTATTCATTCATATAATTTATCCTTTAAATTCTGTACAATATACTTTAGTATTTTTCGGTGGCATATCCATTACCTATAACATGACAGCTAGTTTTATTCATTTAAATTTACACACGGAGTATTCCATAGTTGATGGAATTATTAGGATTGGAGAATTATTTCCCCGGTGCATTGATTACCATATGCCTGCCGTGGGGTTGACGGATCAATGCAACCTATTTGCCGTAGTTAAATTTTATAAGCGAGCGATTTCCCTGGGAGTGAAACCAATTATTGGTGTAACCCTTTGGTTAGAAAATGATCTGGTTGCTAATGCTGCACCCTTTAAATTAATCCTGTTGGCTAAAAATAAGATAGGTTATGGTAATTTGCTGAGGTTAATTTCCCAATCCTATACGGAGGGTCAGATTCTAGGTAAGCCCGTGGTTAGACGCCGATGGTTGGAGGAGTTGGCACCGGGTTTAATTGTTCTTTCGGGAGCCAAGGATGGAGATGTGGGACAAGCTCTACTGGCTGGAAATTTTACACAGGCACAAAGCCTTACTAGATTTTGGAAGAAATTTTTTCCCGATAGCTACTACTTGGAGATATGCCGTACCCAGAGACCGAATGAAGAGGAGTATATATCTCTAGCCTTTGATTTAGCTCTGCAATCACAATTGCCTTTGGTTGCTACCAATGCCGTATGTTTCCTAGCTCGGGATGATTTTGATGCCCACGATGCTAGAGTTTGCATTCACGATGGCTATGTACTTGATGATTCCAGTCGCCCCATTGGCTATTCTGAGCAGCAATATTTTAAGTCCATGGCGGAGATGAGTGACTTATTTTCAGATATTCCTGAAAGTATAGTCAATACCGTTGAAATTGCTAAACGCTGCAACGTTGAATTGGAGCTTGATCGTACCCTGTTGCCAGTTTTTTCCGTGCCCGATGGAACTGCACTGGAAGCTTACTTTGATCGAGAAACCCATGGAGGATTATCTAGAAGATTGGCTAAGATCAATGATATGTCGGTTTATGATGAATATAGGAAACGTCTTGAGTATGAGATAGCGGTCATTAATCAAATGGGTTTTGCGAGCTACTTTCTCATCGTTGCTGATTTTATTAGTTGGTCAAAGGCAAATGATATTCCCGTGGGCCCCGGTCGAGGCTCCGGTGCTGGCTCTTTGGTTGCCTATGCCCTGGGTATTACGGACATAGATCCCTTGGATCATGATCTATTGTTCGAAAGATTTTTGAATCCCGAAAGAGTTTCTTTGCCAGATTTTGACATCGATTTTTGCATGGATGGAAGGGATCGAGTAATTGACTATGTCATGCGTCGCTATGGTACGGATAAAGTAGCTCAGATCATAACCTATGGCACCATGGCGGCCCGGGCCGTTGTGCGTGACGTTGGTAGAGTGTTGGGTTATCCCTATGGTTACACGGATAAAATTGCAAAATTAATTCCCTTTGCTCTGGGAATGACATTGGAAAAAGCCCTGAAGGAAGAGGAGTTACTAATGCAACGCTATGGAGAGGAGGATGTTAGAACGCTGATAGATTTAGCAAAGAAATTAGAGGGAATTGTGCGCAATGCTGGTAAGCATGCAGGGGGAGTCGTCATCGCTCCGGCGGCGTTGACAGATTTTATGCCCCTATACAAAGAAGCCGATGATAGTGGAGTTATTACCCAATTTGACAAAGATGATCTTGAAAAAGTCGGCCTAGTGAAGTTTGATTTCCTTGGTTTACGCACTTTAACTATCATTGATTGGACCTTGAAGTCTATCAATTATAAGCTGAAGCAACAACATAGGGAACCCATTGATATTAGTCAACTACCCTTGGATGATGGGGATACCTATGCGCTTCTACAATCCGGTAAAACGGCAGCCATATTTCAATTGGAATCAAGAATTTCTCGGGATTTGATTCGGCGCTTTAAACCCGATTGTTTTAATGACATTGTGGCATTGATTGCCATTATTCGGCCGGGAGTACTACAATCTGGGATGCTAGATGAAATCATTGAGCGTAAGCATGGCAAGGCGGAAATTTCCTATCTTCATCCCAAGCTGGAACCAATTTTACGCCCCACCTATGGAGTTGCTATCTATCAGGAACAGGTAATGCAAATGGCCCAAAGTTTAGCTGGCTATAGTCTAGGCAATGCCGATTTGCTACGTCGAGCCATGGGGAAGAAGAAACCGGAAGAGATGGTGAAGCAGCGCGTGGTATTCATTGAAGGAGCGGCAAAAAATGGCATTGATAAGCACTTGGCAAATAATATTTTTGATTACATGGAAAAGTTTGCTAGCTACGGTTTTAATAAATCTCATTCCGCTGCCTATGCCCTGATTTCCTATCAAACGGCTTGGTTAAAGTGTCACCACTGTGCGGAATTTATGGCAGCGGTACTATCTTCGGATATGGATAATACGGAAAAAGTCGTGACGTTTTTGCAAGAATGTAAAAGCTATAATTTAAAAGTTATTACCCCCGAGATTAATCAAGGTCATTACCACTTTGTGGTGGGTGAGGCTGTCGATGAAATTCTCTATGGTTTAGGTGCCATCAAAGGTGTGGGAAAACTGGCGGCGGAAATGATTGTGCAGGAGCGCCAAAGCAATGGCCCTTTTCAGAGTCTATTCGATCTATGTCAAAGGGTTGACATTGGTAAAGTTAATAGAAAAGTTTTAGAGGCTCTTATTCAAGCCGGTGCTTTAGATAAAATTGGGCCCACCAGGGTTAGGCAGATTGCTAGCATTGATTTAGCTTTAAAAATAGCTACCCAAAGAAATCAACAGAGTGCTTCGCAGCAGATGGATTTGTTTTCTCTGGCTGCTTCGGGCATTGGCGAAGAGACATTCGAATATCTACCAGCCGAGGATTGGTTTCCGGAACAACGTCTTAAAATGGAAAAGGATGTTCTAGGGTTTTATCTCCATGGTCATCCCATGGATAGATTCAATGATGAGATTAAAAATTTTATTACCCGCAGCATTGCTGATCTAGTTCCAGAAATTGGAAAAACGGTACTCATAGCTGGCTTTGTTTCAAGCATGAGAATCATTAATACGAAATCCGGTAATCGTTTGGCTATAATATCCTTGGAGGATGGTAGCGATTCCATAGATGTCACATTATTTGATGAGGTATTTACCAAATCTAGGAGTTTTTTAATTGAAGATAAATTGGTATTTGTGGAAGGAGAAGTAGGAGTAGATAATTTTTCCAGCGGATATAGAGTTCGAGGGCATCGAGTTATGGACTTGGATACAGTTCGCGCAGACTATGTTCGAGGGCTATTGTTAACCATTGCCAAAGTGGATCTTAGCAGTCTATTTTGGCAAAGATTGCATGAATTACTTCGTAGCCATGGCGGGGGAGAGTGCCCTCTGTTTATTGAATACGTTGGCGAGGGATACCGTGGCAAATTTGCTCTGGGAGAAAAGTGGAAAGTTTTTCCCCGGGAAAAATTAATGGCGGAGCTACGGGAGATATTGCCCGAGGTAAAGGCCACTTTTATTTATTAATTGCTAAATACTATGAAATATCAGTGCGTAATTTTTGACTGCGATGGTGTATTGGTTGATAGTGAAATACTCTATCATTTAGCTGGAGTCCAGGAGTTAACTGCTCTCGATTTACCTTTAACCCTTGAAAAGTCCATCGAATTGTTTACCGGTGCCAGCGAACAAATGTGGCCAAAGATTATATATGATGAATATGGTCGCCTAGTTTCCTCCGAAGCTTTGGCGTTAATCATGGAGAAGGTTAGAATCAAACTACGGAGGGATTTAAAGGGTATATTTGGCATGGATCAAATTTTGAATAGCCTAGGGGAATTGAAAGTTATTAAGTGCATCGCTTCCAATAGTAAATTTCGGGATATTAAAAATGTCCTAGCTACGACGAAATTGGATAGGTATTTCAGTGATGAAATTATTTTTGATATATCCCAGGTACGCTTCGGTAAACCGGCACCGGATATATTTTTGCATGCCGCCATGAAAATGGGTGTGGAACCCGCTGGCTGTTTGGTGGTGGAGGATAGTGTAGTTGGCATTGAGGCTGCCAAAGCTGCGGGGATGGATACCGTAGGTTTTTTGGGAGGTTCCCATGCCCAAGGTAAATTTTATAGGGATCAAATTATTGCGGCACAGCCATTAATTTTGGCTGATGATAGTTCGGCACTGGTGGAAAAAATATTACCTCTGATGAAATAAAATTTGCACTATTTCCTTAAATCTAGAGTTAATTAAAAGAGTTTCATATTATTGGCAGCTGGTGGTTCTTGCTTTGTACTCCCCTATTTCCTTATTAAAAAAGGAATGTATTTATTATCCCGAATATTAACAATGCTGCCATAATTACCATATAATCTAAGCAAATAATCCTTCACGAGGTGTTGACCATGTCAAGATATTATAAGCTATTCATCATTCGCTGCTAGCCAAGGAGAACGAAGTGTAGGCTAGAAGTCCGAGGTAGGTGAGGGTTTTTAGTAGAGCAAAGCGAGTGCTAAAAATCTATACTAAGCGTTAAGTCATAGTAGCGTATTCCAGCTGCGGGACGGC
>JAVBML010000064.1:0-18848 GCA_031552655.1 Gammaproteobacteria bacterium | reverse complement strand
GGCCGTCCCGCAGCTGGAATACGCTACTATGACTTAACGCTTAGTATAGATTTTTAGCACTCGCTTTGCTCTACTAAAAACCCTCACCTACCTCGGACTTCTAGCCTACACTTCGTTCTCCTTGGCTAGCAGCGAATGATGGTAAAATTTTAAATCATAATCTTGAAAAACTTTTAGATGAATATTGTTTTTCTACGGGCGCACCAATACCTGAAAATAAACAATAAAGTCCGCCAGGGAAAAATCACGGCGCAGTCAAATTATCAATATTGTAATGTAAACCACGGTTTTCTTTTCGAACCGTTGCTGCCGTAACCATTAGCTCAGCCACCGCCACTAAATTCCTTAGCTCGATTAAATTTTTCTCCACCTCAAATTTATCATAGCACTCCCTAATTTCACTCTTCAATAGCAGCAAACGTTCCCATGCCATTGCTAATCGTGCATTGCTACGCACAATGCCAACGTAGTTCCACATTAGAGTTCTAATTTCTAACCAACTCCGTTGAATAGCAGCGGCGCCATTGGCTGAAATAACTCGTTGTTCACTCCACGCTGGAATGGTAGTAGCCTGGGAAACCATTGCTAATTTCGTAAGAATATCTGCCCCCGCAGATCTTCCATAAACTAAACATTCCAATAGAGAATTACTGGCCATGCGATTGGCACCATGCAAACCACTGCAAGCCACTTCGCCAATGGCATATAAACCATCAATGGTGGTTCTACCATGGTGGTCCACCGCAACTCCACCGCAGGTATAATGCGCCGCAGGCACTACAGGAATAGATTCCTTGGTAATATCCAAACCCAAATCAAAGCAACGTCTATAAATATTGGGAAAATGTTTGCGTACAAACTTCGCCGATCTATGGGATATATTTAGATATACGCATTCTATGCCGAGACGCTTCATTTCAAAATCAATGGCCCTTGCCACAATATCCCGAGGAGCAAGTTCTAAGCGCTCATCAAAGCGATGCATAAATCGATCTCCGTTGGGTAGCAGCAATATCCCTCCTTCACCACGTACTGCCTCACTAATTAAAAAAGATCTATCCCGGGGGTGATAGAGGCAGGTAGGATGAAATTGATTAAATTCCATATTGGCAATCTTTGCTCCCAGAGTAGCAGCCATGGCAATGCCATCGCCGCTAGCACAATCCGGATTAGTACTATAAAGGTAAACTTTACTCGCTCCCCCCGTAGCTAATACTACAAATTTACCGTGGAAGGTTTCAACGCAATTATTTTTAGTATTAAGAGCGTAGAGCCCAACACAGCGATCCCGTTGTTTAACCAAATTAAGAGCGACATAGTTAGTAAAAATAGTGGCCCCGCTGGCATGTAATTTTGTCGACAGTGCATTGGCAAGTACTAAACCCGTGGCATCCTCGGCATGGAGAATGCGACGTTTACTGTGACCACCCTCCCGGGTCAAATGAAACTTTCCTGCGACCCCATTGAATTTCACGCCCTGGGCTACTAACCAATGAATCGCTGCGGAGGCATTAGTAGCAACGAAATGCACGGCTGCCGCATCACACAGTCCATCTCCAGCCACCATGGTATCCCTGATGTGCGACTCCACGCTATCATCGTCATCCATGGCAGCGGCTATGCCACCCTGGGCACGCACAGTACTGCCATCGGTAATCTCTCCTTTGGAAAGAATTGCAACGCTGCAAGCATCCCCAAGAGTTAGCGCCAAAGCTATCCCCGCTGCACCGCTGCCCACAATTACCACATCATAGCGATGTTCTAAAGTCACAAATAATCTCACCCCAAGAAAGAATTGACCATGGATATCCCAATGTGCACTAAGTAGATAAAATTCTAATTAAATTTCTATAATCCTCGGCAATTACCATGTCGCTCACCATTAAATTTTTAATGGTACGTTGGGCATGAATAACCGTAGTGTGATCTCTACCACCGAAGGCATCGGCAATTTCCGGAAGACTATGGTTGGTTAGCTCCTTAGTTAAAGCCATGGCCATCTGGCGCGGTCGAGCTAGAGCTCGGGTACGCTTTTTTGAAAGTAGATCGGCAATTTTTAATTTGTAATATTCCGCTACGGTTTTTTGAATGTTGGCTATGGTAACTAATTTAGCCTGGAGAGCTAGAAGATCCCTCAGAGCATCCTTCACAAAATCAATGGTGATAGCTTGACCCATGAAGTGGGCACTGGCAATCACTCGCTTCAAAGCACCTTCCAATTCACGAACATTGGATTGAATGTGCTTCGCAATGAAGAAAGCCACCTCGTCGGTAAGGTGCACTTTGGAAGATTCTGCCTTATTCATGAGTATGGCTACTCGCGTTTCCAATTCCGGCGGCTCTATGGCCACCGTCAATCCCCAACCAAATCTAGACTTCAGCCGCTCTTCTAAACCAGATAATTCCTTGGGATAGCGATCACAGGTTAAAACAATTTGCTGCTCCCCCTCCAGCAAGGAGTTAAAAGTATGAAAAAATTCCTCCTGGGATCGATCCTTGCCAGCAAAAAATTGAATATCATCAATCAATAGGGCATCTACGGAGCGATAGAATCTCTTAAAATCATCTATGGCATTGCGCTGCAATGCCTTTACCATATCGGCCACAAAGCGTTCCGAATGTAAATAGAGAACCTTGGCTTCCATACTATGTTCCAATACGGCATTGCCAATGGCATGCATCAGATGTGTCTTACCTAAGCCCACGCCACCATAGATAAATAATGGATTATAGGCTTTCCCAATGTTCTTTGAAACTTGGAGAGCCGCTGCCTTCGCCAATTGGTTCGATTTACCATCCACAAAATTTAAAAAGGTAAAGGTGGGATTTAGACTATTTATCTCCCGAGAATTCTTCCTGGGTTTTTCCTCTACACTAGGATAGACCACACTCGATGTGGACACCTCAGAATGACCATGGACACTACCAACGGCTAAAACCACTTGAACAGCACCTAAATTCATCCCCTCCAAAATATCATTTATCTTATATAAAAAATGTTCCCTAATGTATTCCAATACAAAGGTATTTGGTACAAACAAAAGAACCTTTGCACCTTCCACCTTAGCCTGTATAGGCCGGATCCAAGTATTAAATTGTTTTTCCGTTATTTCTATGCGCAGTTGCTCTACGCAACGTTGCCAATTTATTGATTCTACCACAATGCCTCTACCATATTATCATGCACCATATTTGGTTATCTAAATTCTATCGGGATCCACGGAAGTTATCCACTCATAACTTTTATCTTTGAAAAAATAGCGCCCTAGTCCATGGATAGGTATGTCACGGCCGCTAATAAATTATCACACACGGGAACTCCCATCTCCTCCGCTAGAAACAAATCTCGACCTTTGTCCGAAGAACGTAAAAAGATAGCCTGGGCACCACAATTCCTAGCCGCCAAAATATCGCGAAATGAATCTCCCACCATAGTTAACTCCCCAGGCGAAACCTTAAATTGCTTTGCTGCACGTAGCAATAACCCTGGCTGCGGTTTCCTGCAGCCACAGCCATCTTCCGGCACATGGGTACAGCAAAAAATCGCCGCTAAATCTCCCCCGGCATCCCTAACTAAATGCATCATTTTCGCATGAATTTCCTCCAAAGTTTCCAACGAAAAATACCCCCGACCCACGCCGGATTGATTGGTAGCAACAACCACTGTGTAGCCCAAATTATTTAGCTGCGCTAGGGCCTCTAAACTGCCTGGAAGAGGTGTCCATTCTGCGGGAGATCTGATATAATTTGGTGAATCTTCATTGATCACCCCGTCGCGATCCAACACAATTAATTTAGCCATAAACTAATGCTCCCATCTCTATTAACTACTACCATCTCACTGGGAAAACTTTACTATTTAAAAGCTACTATCAATCACTCTTTTCCCTACTTACCAACGCAAAAATCAGAAAAAATTCGCTGCAAAATATCTGCGGAAGTTACCTTGCCCGTAATTTCCGCTAAAATCTGCTGCGCTCGCATCAGCCCATCGGCACCCAATTCCATGTTGCCTAAACTAGACAGCGTGGCCACTTCTCGCAGTACCACTTCGACCCTGCGTAGACTATCCAGATGTCGTCCCCGGGCACTAAATCCGTCGACAAAATTTCTTTGGGAGACTAAGTTTTTTAGGTGCTCCCGCAGTAATTCCAATCCCTGACCATTTTTTGCAGATAGGGGAACGGTAACAATACCCTCCAGAAACACTGGCTTCTGCCCTTCACCTAGTAAATCAATTTTGTTACATACTAAGGTAGTTTTAGAAAAATCTATCAATAAATCCGTCGCTATTTTCTGCCAAGAATCATCGAGGCTATCCACAACAAATAGCACATGGTCCGCCTCCTCTATCTCCCGCTTGGCTCTCCGTATCCCCTCCTCTTCAACTTGGTCCGCCACATTCGATGAAATTCGAAAACCCGCTGTATCACATAGATTCACGGTAGCGCCGTATAAAAACACGGTTTCCCTAAGTACATCCCTAGTGGTCCCCGGGATATGGGTAACAATAGCTAAATCCTGACCGCTAAGCCTATTGAATAGAGTTGATTTTCCCACATTGGTGCCCCCGGCAATGGTAATTTTTATACCATTCTGCGCCAACATTCCGTTTTTTACCTGGCCACAGAGCAATTCTACATCACCTAATAATTCCTCCAATGCTTCCTGCATCTCCCTTTGATCCATCGCGCTAACATCTTCCTCTTCGGAAAAATCTATCATACCTTCCCATCGCGTACGCAGTGCAATTAATTTTTGCACCAAATCATCCATGCGCAGCGAAAAATCTCCTCTGAGAGATCTTGCAGCATTTTTCACCGCTTGGATATTTGTAGCACTGATAATATCAGCCACGGCTTCGGCTTTGACCAAATCAATTTTATGATTTAAAAAGGCCCGCAGGGAAAACTCTCCAGGATTTGCCAAACGCGCCCCCAGTACCAATGCACGCTCAATTAACATGTGGATCACCACTTGATTGCCGTGACTTTGCAGTTCCAGCATCTCCTCTCCCGTAAATGAATGGGGAGCATTAAAATATATGGCAATTCCTTGATCAATTAACTGCCTATCTCCATCCCAGAAGCCACAAAAAATTGCCTCCCGCGGCATCAGTTTTCTCTGCACCATATGTTCCATAATGCTAGTCACGAGCCCTCCCGAGATACGCACTATGCCAACACCTCCCAGTCCCGGAGGAGTTGCCTGGGCCACAATAGTGTCGCCATTTGTTACTGCAAAATTACTCATCGTAGCACTGTAACTTTATTTCCTACGATGCTGCACGCTTTCCCTTTCCAACCTTCTATTGATATACCATTGTTGCAATACTGATAGAACATTATTTACTAACCAATATAATACCAATCCCGCAGGAAAAGTAGCAAACAGAAAAGTAAATACCAGAGGCATAATCATCATTACCTTAGTTTGGGTTGGATCCAATGAGGATGGACTTATTTTTTGCTGCAGTAGCATACTAAGCCCCATTAGAATGGGTAAAACGTAATATGGATCCTGGGCCGCTAAATCGTGAATCCACAGCATAAATGGTGCTTGCCTAAGCTCCACCGCATTAACCAATACGTAATAGAGAGCGATAAAAAACGGTATTTGAATCAACATAGGCAAACAACCACCTAGGTTCATTGGATTCACTCCTTCCCGTTTATAGAGCTCCATGGTGGCCTGATGTAAACCTTGGCGATCATTGGCATAGCGCTCCTTGAGAGTCTGCATCCTGGGCATAAGCTCCTTCATCTTAGCCATGGATCGACCACTACTTTCGGAGAATTTATAGAATACCAGTTTAATCAACACAGTAATCAAAATTATGGCTAGGCCCCAATTTCCTAGCCCAATGTACAATTGTTTTAAAATCCAAAACAGCCCCACGGCAATTATCCACAGCCACCCATAGTCCACGGTGCGCTCTAAGCCCTTGGCGATGGGGGCAAGATTTTCGGCGATTTCCGGTCCAATATATAGCGTGGAATCAAGAGTTTGCTTCGTTTCCGGAGCAACCACCATTTTTTCCCCGAGGAAACCAATGGCGTAGACATCGCCACTGACATCACCAAAATAGGTATACTGCCCCTTGACCTCGGGAACCCAAGCCGTTAAAAAATAGCGCTGCTGCATGGCTATCCAACCTGCAGCCGTTTTACGGATTACTCCACCCCGATTTTTCATGATATCTTCGATGTTAGAAAAACTAACCTTTTCATAGGGTTTTTCCGGACTGGAAACGGCAGCTCCCGCATAGGTTGACAGTTGAAACATACTCCGCTGAGCTTCTAAGTTTTTACGGCGAATCTCTACGCAAAAACTACCCTGCCAAGCTTTATTTGATCTATTGTCAATCTCATGACTAATCTGAATGGCATAGCTATTTCTAAAAAATTTATAGGTGCAATGCATTGCCGCATTCTCACCTACTCCATCAAGTCTAACCTGAAGAAATTCCTGACCTTGCTTCAGTTTGTAGTGTTTTTCCTTGGCAACATAGCGTAGGTACCCATTTTTTTGCTTTCCCATCCCCAGCCAGCTACTCCGAGTAACGTAGAAATTTTCTCCTTGGGTACTCAACAGTTGCACTGAATCTGCGCTATTCATCACCCGCGGATACTTCAATAAACTAGCCTCTTCGATGTTGCCACCTTCAAGATTAATTACCACATCCAAAACATCCGTGGTCACCCGAATGGTATTTCGCTGTTTCTCCAACGTGGGTTCATCCCGTTCAATTTCCTTGACTAGACTCCGCGGAACTCCACTATCCGTGACAACTATTGTTGTATCTGTTTGCCCTGAGAGTTCTCTCTTTGCACCATGGTCCTTTTGCCAAGCATCGAAGAGCATGAAAATCGTAATACCCAGCAAAACATAGAGCACCGCTTTTCTATCGAACATATAAGCCCTCTTTCTTTGATTTTGCCTCGGGAACCGGATCATAGCTGTCTCCACGATACCATGGATGACATTTACATAGTCGCTTAGTTACTAACCAAAGTCCGTGGATCATACCATGCTGCTCTATGGCAATCTGCGCATAGAGTGAACAGCTGGGGTAAAAACGGCACCTTTCTCCGAGGAAAGGGCTGATTAGGTAGTGATAGCAACGAATTACTGCAAGTAATATTTTTTTCATGGCAATCATTGGCTTAAATTAGTAACCACATTTAACACCTGGGAATATACCTCTTTTTTTCCATGGGAATTAATAAAAAATAGCATATCCAGGGCCTTTAGTTTCGTTCGATGAATTCTAAATATCTCTCTAATCACACGTTTATAGTAATTTCTATCCACCGCTTTTGGTACGATCCTCTTGGGTACCACTATGCCCAATCTTGGATAGCTAAGCCCATTGAAACTACAGTATACCCCAAGGCTCTTTAATCTCTTTTTAAAATCGGCAACCGTCCTAACCCTTCTAAATTCTCTCTGGTTCAATAGGCGATATTTTTTCGTAAATGAAAACGATCTTTGGCTACACACTTAGGCGTTTTCTTTCCTTGGCTCTGCGGCTGGTAATTACTTTTCTACCATTTTTAGTGGCCATTCTGGCTCGGAATCCATGGGTACGTTTTCTCTTTATCTTGCTAGGCTGATATGTTCTTTGCATAAAAATAATCAAAAGTTTTTCTTTTTTGAACCGCCCATGTTATTCACTTTCTTCACCTTTGTCAAAGTCAGTGTTTCATCCCTAGCTTTTAATATTTTAATTTAATATTTTTTGCTATTATTAGCACCGGGGATAAAGTTTATTTTTCTAAAAAAATGTTTTTTTTCAAATAATTATCCCCATAAATGGTTGTGGATAAATTGTGAATGCTTGGGGATAAATTTTAATCGTTTTTTTATCCCCAGGAAACTAACAACATTTGTTGGGCTAGTCAGCGAATAATTTTTTTGATGAGATGGGTTAAATTATGAAATCTACCGATAACATACTGCGCGAAGGAGGAGTGATACTCTATCCTACGGAGGGAGTGTTTGGTTTGGGGTGCGATCCTTTCAATGAGACGGCCGTGCGCAGATTATTGAAGATCAAGGGGCGAGAGATTTCCCGGGGATTATTGCTGATTGCTGCCACCTGGAAGAGTGTGCGGCCATTGATGGCCTTGGATCCGAAAAGGTATGAAAGACTTTGGTTAACATCGGCTCCCGTTACCTGGGTTTTTCCCGCAGCGGAGCAGGTTCCTCCATGGATTCGAGGAGACTTTAACTCCGTTGCCATTAGGGTTACGCACCATCACGTGGCTCGGGAAATATGTTTGAACTTTTCTGGCCCCGTGGTATCCACCAGTGCTAACTTCACATCGTTGCCACCGGCGATGCGTTTGGAAGATGTGGATCGACGTATAGTTGATGCTGTGGATCACATTGTGGCGGGAGAAATTGGTACATTAGCAAAAGCCACACCGATCTACGATGTGGTCACGGGAAAAGTGATTAGGTCGTAGAATTACTCTTTTCTGTTTTTATATTTAGGGATCCTAGATTAGAATTAAATCTTTGGTTTATTGGGAGGAGAAAAATCATCTTGCTGCATTATTATGTCTTTAAATTCTCTGTCTGAAGTTGGACATTTTGATTCTATCCATACAGCACAATGATTAAAACATTTTCCTTCTAAGTCTTCTCTATCGTAGGTTCCTTTTTTTTGGGGGAAGATTTTTTTCAGTAAATCTTCGCGGTTTCCTTGGCTATAATTAACTTTCACCGCTCTAGTAACGATGTGTTTTGCTATTGGTTGTTGCTGTTTGATCATACTATACTTCCTATAATGCTAAGTTAATCCTTTACTGGATAAATTAATTATAGCAATTCTTAAAATGCCACGTCAAACTAGGTTTCATGGGGTTAGTGGGAGCAAGCAATGGCTAGACTAAAAAAAACCGGTGTGCTAATCTACGTGACAATTAATAAAATCGACAGTAGCAGGGGTATTCTTGGAACAATTTCACGGTACAACTATTCTCTCCGTAAGGCGCGGTGGCAGCGTTGCTTTGGGAGGAGATGGGCAGGTTTCTCTGGGAAATACGATTGTTAAGAGTAATGCTCGCAAAATAAGGAGGCTATATAACAACAGGGTTATTGCGGGTTTTGCTGGAGCAACGGCGGATGCTTTTACGCTCTTTGAGCTTTTCGAAGCGAAGTTGGAGAAACACCAGGGTAATTTAATGCGTTCGGCGGTGGAATTGGCAAAGGATTGGCGCACGGATAAAATTCTGCGACGTCTAGAGGCTTTGCTGACCGTGTCCGACCACCAAGCATCACTAATGATTTCCGGCAATGGGGATATTTTGGAACCCGAAGAGAATATCATTGCCATTGGTTCCGGTGGTAACTATGCTTTGGCAGCGGCAAAGGCCCTCATTGCCTACAGCGATTTGAGTGCCCGGGAGATCGTGACCCAGAGTTTGCAGATAGCGGCTAGCATCTGTATCTATACCAATACCAACATTACCATCGATGAACTAACGCTGGAATAATTTAAATAGAATAAAGGTTCGAGATTGTTTTCCGGGAGATTACATGCAAAAAAATAGTGCGCAGCTTACACCGGCTGAGATTGTTCATGAATTGGATCGTTACATTGTGGGGCAACGGGAAGCAAAGCGAGCCGTAGCGGTGGCACTGCGCAATAGATGGCGCCGTTCCCAGGTGGATGGTGATTTGCGCCAAGAAATTAAGCCCAAGAATATTTTACTAATTGGTCCCACGGGTGTTGGTAAAACGGAGATTGCTCGGCGCTTGGCTACCCTCGTTAATGCACCATTCATTAAGGTGGAAGCAACAAAGTTTACGGAAGTGGGCTACGTGGGCAGAGATGTGGAATCAATTATTCGCGACTTAGTGGAATCGGCCATTAAGCAAGCGCGGGAAGAGGAGATGGCGCGAGTTAAACCTCGGGCTGAAGCTGCCGCGGTGGAGAGAATTTTAGACGCCCTGCTTCCCACGCCAATTATAAAGAGTTCCTCAACAAATCAGGAAAAAAGCGAGACTTCGTTGGCAACAACGCGCCAGTTATTGCGCGAAAAACTACTAGCGGGAGAGTTTGATGATAGGGTAATAGAGTTGGACATGGCTCCCCCCAGCGTTGGTGTAGAGATCATGGCTCCTCCGGGTATGGAGGAGATGACCAATCAATTGCAAAGTATGCTATCTACCATCAATGCGGGCAAGGTAAAGAGGCGTAAAATCAAGGTAAAGAATGCATTGAAACAGCTCTGCGACGAAGAAGCGATGGCAATGATCAATGAAGAGGAGAGCAAACAGCTTGCTCGGGAGCGCGTTGAGCAGAATGGCATAGTTTTTATCGATGAGATAGATAAAATAACCTCGAGAACTAACATAGGGGGAGCCGATGTTTCCCGCGAGGGGGTGCAGCGAGATTTGCTACCCCTGGTTGAGGGAACTACGGTATTTACCAAATATGGTATGATCAAAACTGATCATATTTTATTCATTGCCTCGGGAGCCTTTCATCTATCTAAGCCCTCGGACCTGATTCCGGAGTTACAAGGGCGTTTTCCCATTAGGGTAGAATTACAGGCTTTGACTACGGAGGATTTCATTAAAATCCTTACGGAACCCAGGGCGTCATTGGTAGAGCAGTACGGAGCACTGATGGCAACGGAGAGAGTGAAGCTACAATTTACCACGGATGCCATTAGTAAAATGGCAGAAATAGCATTTCAGGTTAATGAAAGAACTGATAATATTGGAGCGCGGCGACTCTATACTATCATGGAGCGACTTCTCGAGGAGATTTCCTACGAGGCTCCCAATCGCCAGGGGGAAGATTTTAATATTGATGCTGAATATGTAGATGGACAGCTTGCCAAGCTGCTGCAAAATGAAGATTTAACCAAGTATATTCTTTAGGGTTAATCTCAATCTATGAAAAGCAATGAAAATAAACTGGGACTTGGCGCTCTCATAGCGATAAGTATGGGATCCATGCTGGGTGCCGGGCTCTTTGCTTTACCACAAACGGTGGCGGCTAGTGCCGGTGTGGTTGCTTTACTCCTGGCTTGGTTGATTACCTTTGGGGGCATGTTTTCCATTGCAATGATATTTCAAAATCTATCTCTGCGCGCTCCTACTTTGGATACTGGTATCTATTCCTATGCTAGAGCTGCTCTGGGAGATTATCTGGGATTTAGTTCTGCCTGGGGCTATTGGTTGTCTATCTTAGCGGGTAATATTGGTTATTTAATTATGATTGGAGCGGCTTTGGCCGTGCTATTTCCCTCCTTCGGTGATGGTACCAGCTTCACAGCATTGATACTTAGCTCTTTAATTGTTTGGATAACCACGGGATTGTGCTTGGGAGGAATTAAAACTGCCACAATGGTTAATAGCATCGTCACCCTGCTGAAGATCGTTCCCATTGCTATTTTTATTATAATTATTGTCCTGGCTTTTCGACGGGATATGTTTATTGGCAACATCTTGCAACCTAGTAATCTTGGTCCCCTGAGCCAGCAGGTAAGGAATACGATGCTTGCCACTGTGTGGGTTTTTGTTGGCATCGAAGGAGCCAGCGTTTTTTCATCTCGGGCACGTCGCAGGAGAGACATTGGCATAGCTACTATCTGTAGCTTTATTACAATGTTTGCTATTTTATTTGCCATCTCGGTACTGCCCTTCGGCATATTACCCCACGGAACTTTGGCTACTCTTTCTAATCCCTCCTGCGGAGCATTGTTGCACCATATCCTAGGGGTTCATGGTAATATTTTGATGAATGGAGCCTTGGTAATTACGGTGCTTGGCTCCTTTCTATCGTGGATTTTAGTATCCGCCGAGGTGCCTTTTAGTGCTGCCAAGCGCGATAACCTATTCCCCGAAGTTTTTGCTTTGGAAAATGCCCAGGGTACACCGGTGGGGGCGCTAATTATTGGAGCGATTTGCCAGCAAATATACCTAGTAGCGGTATATGTATTTCACATTGGCTATCTAAAAAGTATTCTGATTGCTGCATCCATGATTATTCCTCCCTACCTGTTTTCCACCATCTATGCAATGATCTTAGTGGTAACGGGGAGGACCTATGACGGTGGTTTTTCTGCCTCCAGGGTGTGCGATGGTGTTTTTTCAGTGGTTGCTCTAATCTATGGTTTCTGGCTGTTCTACGCTGCCGGCAAATATTTACTTTGGTCCACCATTTTATATGTGATGGGAACCATGGTATTTGTGGTTCATCGGTTGATATGGGGACGGCGTGTATTTAGTAATTGCTTAGAATTAGGCTGCTGTGTGGCATTGGCATTGTGTGCAATTATCAGTGGCTGTACTTTGTATTTTCATAGCGGTTGAGAAATTTACCATGGAAAAAACCATCATCCAAAGGTTGGAATTAAAATTTAGGGATGCCTTTCGTTGCCTAGGTATTGCAGACTCTTTTCCCGTGGTACTGGTGCCATCGAGTAAAAATATTTTCGGTGATTACCAGGTGAATGGTGCCATGGCTGCTGCCAAAAATCTGGGTAGAAATCCCCGGGAAGTTGCAGCGGAGGTAGTTTCCTTTGTTTCCCATGATGCTGCCATTGCGAAATTGGAGATAGCGGGACCGGGATTTATAAATATTACCTTGGCAGATACTTTTATTAGTTCTGCACTTAGATTGGATAATATATTGCGAGTTCCTAGGGAACGAAAATTAACCGTGGTAGTGGATTATTCATCACCAAATTTAGCCAAGGAGATGCACGTGGGTCACCTGAGGAGTACGATCATCGGCGATGTACTTGTAAGGCTCCATGAGTTTCTAGGAAATAAAGTGATTCGCAGAAATCATGTGGGAGATTGGGGCACACAATTTGGCATGCTGCTAGCCTATTTTATGGAACTACAGCAAACTGGTCAGGAAATTTCCTGGGAATTAAAAAATTTAGAGGAGTTCTATAGAAAAGCAAAGATACGCTTTGATCAGGATGAAGCCTTTGCTACCACGGCGAGAAAGTTTGTGACGAAGTTGCAGGCAAAGGATAGCACAATGATGCAATTGTGGCGGCAATTTGTGCAAATATCACTTAGCCATTGCCAGGAGGTGTATGAAAGATTACAAATTAAATTGGAGCCGAATGATGCCGTGGGAGAGAGTTTTTATAATAACTCTTTACCCGGCGTGGTGATGGAACTTACCCAGCGAGGGATAGCCGTGGATGATGGAGGGACGAAGTGCATATTTTTTACCCCGGAGGAATTAGAAGCTCATGTTACCACACCATTTATTATTCAAAAACAGGATGGTGGTTATTTGTATGCAACTACGGATCTCGCAGCGGTCTATGATAGGATACACAATCTTAATGCTGATCTATTGCTATACGTAATTGATTCTCGACAATCTCTTCATATCAGGCAATTATTTGCTACGGTTAGGAGAGCGGGTTGGGTAAAGGGGTCAACTGCCATGGTGCACGTTGCCTTTGGTACCATGTTGGGTAATGATAATAAACCATTTAAAACGCGCTCCGGAGATACCATAAAATTAACATCACTCATCGATGCTGCGGTGGCCAAGGCTAAAAAAATTGTGCACCAACGTCATCCCGATTGGAGCAGTGAACGCAGTGATGCTTTGGCAGAAATTCTAGGAATAGCCGCCATAAAATATGCCGACCTATCGAAAAACCGCATCGGTGATTATGTTTTCAATTTAGATCAAATGTTGGCCTTCGAGGGTAACACTGCTCCATATTTACTCTATGCCTATGTGCGCATCCAGAGTTTATTTAGTAAACACGGTCTAGCAATGCAATCCCATGGCACGCAAGAAATTACTCTGGATAGTACCGTAGAGCGCGCCCTCGCTTTGCATTTACTTAGATTTGCCGATATGTTGTTGCAAACGGCTAAGGAAAACTTCCCTCACTATATTTGCAACTATCTCTATGAATTGGCGGTGATGTTTATGCATTTTTATGAAACCTGTCCCATTATGCATGGTGACGCTGCCATTCGTGATAGTCGCCTAGGGTTGGCGGCCTTGGTGGCTCAGGTGTTGGCTACGGGATTTAGCCTATTGGGTATTGTCATCACGGATAGTATGTAGGAAAGAATGGAGAAATGTTCTAATGCCAATGAGGAGTTTATTTATCTTCTATATTTTTAGCACCGTGCAATGGAAGTTTTAAAATCATACAATGTTTTGGATTTGTTCCCGCATTTGTTCAATGAGTACCTTAAGATCTACGGTGATTTGTGTTACTTCAAGATCATTTGATTTTGCAGCTAAGGTATTTGCTTCGCGGTGTAATTCCTGCATGAGAAAATCTAGTTTTTTACCCATTACTCCACCTTGATTTAATATTCTCAGTGCTTCCTGGGTATGCACTGCTAGGCGATCTAGTTCCTCAGTGACGTCAATTTTTTGTATAAAATAGACCATTTCCTGTTCCAGGCGGCTTTGATCGAAATTGATGGCAATTTCACCGAGGTGTTTTTCGAGTTTAGCCCGCTGCTTAGCGGTAATCTGGGACACCAGATTTTTTAGGTTGGTAACCATGGCTAAAATTTGTTCCAATCTATCTTTAATTAGCTGAGCAAGGAGATTACCCTCGCGCCCCCTGGTCACCGTGGTTTCCTCCAGGAGCTGGCTGAATAGAGTATCCAACAAAGGTTGCGATGACTCAAGATCTAACTCCGTTGTTTGCAATACCTGGGGCCAGGATAGTATTTGCAAGGGATTGAGGTTAGTCGTGGGCGTATAATTTTTAATGTTATTTACAGCGACCATTAGCTTTTCGATGAGTTGTTCATTGAGAACAAAGTTCTGCGATGTGTCAGGTAGTGTGCTAATTTTTAGCAAACACTCCACTTTTCCCCGTTGCAATGCGTGCTGTAGTTTTTGTCTAAGGGGGAGTTCCAGGTGGCGCAGTTTTTCTGGTAACTTAAAGGAGCAATCGAAGTAGCGATGATTAACGATGCGGATTTCCCAGGTTGCAGTGATGCTATCGTTTTGCCCCGTGGTTCTGGCGAATGCGGTCATACTTTGGATCATTTAGTGTTTCCGGTAGTAAAATTGTGAAAGAATGTGCCTAGTTATAACCCATAGTTGGTAGTTTCTCAATAGCCGAAATATCGCTCAGATATTATGCAATAATATGTTGTGCGAGGATATACTAGATGATATATAACGGTGATAGTTAAGATATTCTATGAATTGGAAATGGTGCGAGATCTTAACTAGTTAAATATAATTAAAGATTTGTCAGGAGTGATTAGCCATGAGGTTTAATAAACGAGCATTTAATGAATTGCGTCCCATAGTTTTGCAACGCAACTACAATAAATATGCCGAAGGCTCCGTACTCGTAGAATATGGTGATACCAAAGTACTATGTAGCGCATCCATTGTTCCTGAGGTACCTAAATTCCTCAGAGAGTGTAACGAAGGGTGGTTAACTGCAGAGTATGGTATGCTGCCGCGAGCCACCAACGTGCGCAGCGATCGCGAAGCGGTGCGCGGTAAGCAGGGAGGAAGAACTTTGGAAATTCAACGTCTCATTGGTAGATCTCTCCGTTCCATAGTTAATCTCGGTGCCATTGGCAAGGTGACCATAGCCATGGATTGTGATGTACTCCAGGCCGATGGTGGTACCCGCACAGCATCGATCACTGGAAGCTATGTGGCTCTCTGTGATGCCATGCGGCATTTGGCACAGAGGTTGCATTTAGAGCGATCACCCATTGAGCAAGCCGTGGCAGCGGTGTCCGTTGGCATAGTTGACGGCGAATTATTGCTAGATCTAGATTACCAAGAAGATAGTTGTGCGGCTACGGATATGAATGTGGTTATGACAGCGGATGGTAATTTTGTGGAAATTCAAGGTACCGCAGAGCGCGGTAATTTTTCGCCGGAAGAATTGACTGCGATGTTGCAATTGGCACGCACGGGCATAGCACAATTATTTGTAGCGCAAAATAAGTGCCTTGCCAAAGCAGCAATGGAGTAGGGAGAATTTGTAGTGTTATCTCCAGGGAGATGGATTCGTATCCAAAGCTAACCGTGGTTAACCATGGCCCTAATCTTATCTAAACGTAGCTGCAGTTGCTGCATTTGTTCTTCATGGGTGACCAATGTTTTTCGATCCCGGGCTACCAATTCTGCGGGAGCTTTTGCGATGTAATGCTGGTTTTGGAGCTTAGCAGTTAGCAAGGTGTATTCACTAGTGGCTTTAGCTAATGCTTTGGTGAGTCGTGGTAACTCTGCCTGGAGATCCGCTTCGTCAATGACCAAATGTAGTTCCAATTTTCCCACTGTGGTGGCCGCGGACGATGGCATTTTTTCATTTTCTTCTAGCCATTGAAGCGTTGCAATTTTTGCTAGCCATTTGATGTAGTATCCATAGGCAGCTATATTTTCACGATCTTCGATATCACCTCGGCGTAGCAGCAACATAAGGTGTTTTTGAGGCGCAATGTTTATTTCACCGCGGAGATTTCTGATGGCAACTATAATGGCTTTTAGCCATTCCATGTTGCGCATAGTTGTTTGTAAATTCGTCACCGTAGTTTGGCACTGGGGATACTCTGCCAGCATAATGGTTACTTCCCTAATTCCTAGCTTAGGTGCTATCTGGTGCCATAGTTCTTCGCTGATAAAGGGCATAAATGGGTGAATCATGCGCAGGGTTTTTTCTAAAATGGTTAACAGTGTTTTTCTGGCTCCCCGCTGTAGCGTTGCATCGAATTGCGAGTCGCTTAATATTGGTTTAACTAGCTCCAGGTACCAATCGCAGAGTTGGTGCCAGGTAAATTCATAAATTGCTTGGGTAGCTAAATCAAAGCGGTAATTTCGCAATTCCGTGGCAACGGTGCTCAAAGTTTCATTCAGTTTTTCGGTAATCCAATGGTCAGCAATGCTATAGGTTTCGGAGGAATTATCCAGAGTGAAATTCTCCGTTTGCATCAAAACAAAGCGAGCACAGTTCCATAATTTAGTGCAGAAATTTCTATTACCTTCGAGTTTTGCCATGTCGAAGTTGATGTCTCTGCTGGTGGTGGCCAGGGAACAAAAGGTAAAGCGCAGAGCATCAATGCCAAAACCACTGATTCCCCTAGGGAAATCTTTTTTAGTTTGTGCTGCAATCTTTTGGGCTAAATTTGCTTGCATTAAATTAGCCGTTCGCTTTGCCACCAATTGTTCTAAGTCTATGCCATCCGCTAAGTCGATGGGATCCAGAATATTACCCTTGGATTTGGACATTTTTTGGCCATGGGCATCTCTGATTAGTCCCGTAATGTAAATATCTTTGAAGGGAACCTGGCCCGTAAATTTTAAGCCAAACATAACCATGCGAGCGACCCAAAAGAAGATAATATCAAATCCAGTGACCAAGGTATTGGTGGGATAGAAGGTTGCCAATTCCTTGCTATTTTGCGGCCAGCCCAGCGTAGAAAATGGCCAGAGCGCAGCGGAAAACCAGGTATCCAAAACATCTTCATCTTGATTCAGCGGGTGTTCGCCGAGGTTAAATTTGGTGCGAACTTCCATTTCATCCTTACCCACGTAAACTTTCCCTTGTTCATCATACCAAGCGGGTATGCGATGACCCCACCAGAGTTGGCGACTAATGCACCAATCTTCGATGTTTTCTAGCCACTGTAGATAGGTTTTTCCCCAGTGTTCGGGGATAAATTTAATGCTGCCGCTGTGCAGTGCTTCCATGGCAGGTATCGCCAGCGGTTTTGCTCTAACGAACCATTGATCTGTGAGATAGGGTTCTACGATGGTGCCACTTCTTTCCCCCCGGGGAATTTTTAGCAGATGTTCCGTTGTCTTTGCTAATAATCCTAAGGCCATCAGATCTGCAATGATGCGTTGGCGAGCTATAAATCTATCTAATCCTTGGTAGCAAAGTGGCGCGTTGTCATTAATTTTGGCATCTTTGGTGAAGATATTTATGCTGGGCAGTTGATGTTTTTTACCGAGCAAGTGATCATTAAAATCATGGGCCGGTGTAATTTTAACGCATCCCGATCCGAAATTTTGATCCACAGTTTCATCGCCGATGATGGGAATTTCTCGCTGTACCAGTGGCAGCAGTAATTTTTTTCCGATCAGTTGGCGATAGCGTTCATCCTTGGGATTAACCGCCACGGCGACATCTCCCAGCATGGTTTCCGGTCTCGTAGTGGCTACGGTAATTTTATCATTGCTGCCAATGAGAGGGTATTCTATGTACCATAGATGACCTTTACACTCTTCGCTCACTACCTCCAGGTCCGATAGCGCAGTTTTTAGTACGGGATCCCAGTTGATTAACCTCTTGCCGCGGTAGATGAGGTCTTCGTTATATAGTTGGATGAAGGCATGTTGCACCGCATCTACTAGGGGCGCATCTAGGGTAAATCTTTCCCGGGTCCAATCCCCGGATACTCCTAGGCGTCGTTGCTGCATGGCAATGGTATTGCCCGATTGCTCTTTCCATTGCCAAATTCTTTCTATGAATGCTTCTCGTCCTAGCTCCGAGCGTGTTTTTCCCTCCTGGCACAGTAAATTTTCCACGATCATCTGGGTGGCAATGCCGGCGTGGTCAGTGCCAAGTTGCCATAGGGTATTGTAACCACGCATTCTGTGATATCTAATCAGGGCGTCCATGATACTTATCTGGAAACCATGGCCCATGTGCAGGGTACCAGTTACATTGGGCGGTGGCATGGCGATGCAATAGGGTTTACCTTGACCCTTGGCAGCGAAGTAGTTGTTTCGTTCCCAGTTTTGATACCAACGGGTTTCCAGGGTGCTTGGATCGTAGCCTTGTTTTTTCATAGATTAATTTTACGCTTATTTTTCAACACAATTAAAGCAATTTTTAGAG
>JAVBML010000066.1:0-5867 GCA_031552655.1 Gammaproteobacteria bacterium | reverse complement strand
AACGTACCAATAATGATCCAAGAACAGATTAAACCTAGCAAAGCAATCACTCTCCAAAGGTTTTTTCTTAGGCAAATGATGGCACCCAGTGCTCCCGCTATCTGGGCACCAATGAAAGAGATGCCATGGACACCCAAAATAGCGGCAAAGCCTCGCAGAGGAGAATCTATTTGTCCATACCCTAGAAACAGCCAGGGAAACCCCGTAAATAGCCAGCCACGTATCCATTCCCCTGCGACTACCAAGGTGGGAAAAAATAGCAGAAATCCAACATGGCTCAAATTTCCACGGCAACGAATCCACCAATATCCTTGCACCGCAGGATAAAGGGCTAGATAGCTAATTAATAGCATAACTATCATAGCTGCCACTATTCCGGGAGCATTACCGTAGTGATACACACTAATAAACACCCAATATACCCCCGTACCAAAAAAAGCCATGCCAAAAATTAACCCGTAAAAAAATGCCCGCCGGGGAGTTTTCGCTTGATTCCAGATAAGTAGTAAAATTACCAAAGAAAAAATAGCTAAATAGTGGTAACCGAAGGGAGCAAATGACAGCGTCATCATGGCGCCGCTACCCAGCGCTCCCAATATGGAGATCCACGGTGAAATAAAATTTAATGAGCATCTGAATAATCGAGGCATAGGCCAACGTTTCTGTAAATGTAATATCTCGAATTATACTTATATAATTAATTCAATGGTACTCCTCGCATATTAAATTCTTCCCAAAGTGCCTCTTTATGAGGTAGACTAGCAGGATAATTTACTAGCTAACTAACCATAACCTATGATCAGCCCTCTAATAAATATCGCCATAAAAGCCGCCAGAAATGCGAGTAAAATAATTCTCCGTGCCCTAGACCGCATGGATACCATTACCATTGAAGAAAAAGGGCCGAACGATTATGTAACTACCGTAGATAGGATGGCTGAACTTGAAATCATAAGGACCATCCATGAATCCTATCCACACCATGCAATACTCGGTGAAGAGGGGGGGGCCGTAGGTAGTGATGACTATACTTGGATCATAGATCCCATAGATGGCACCACTAATTTCATTCACGGACATCCCCATTTTTGCATCTCCATTGGCGTAAAATATAAAGATCGCATGGAGCATGGATTAATCTATGACCCGCTGCGCCAGGAAATGTTTACGGCAACCCTGGGAAATGGTGCCTTTCTTAACGAACACAGAATTAGAGTTTCCCAACATAAATCCCTCATGGGAGCAACCATAGCTGCTGGTTTTAATGGTAAAAAAGGCCAAGATTTTTCCCTCTTTCTAAGAATTCTTGCCGCCATAATTCCCCAGGCTGCAGGAACAAGACGTTCTGGCTCAGCGGCTCTAGATTGTGCCTACCTTGCCTGTGGTCGTGTGGATGCCCTCTGGGGCATTGGCTATGCTCCCTGGGATATAGCAGCAGGGACTCTCATAATTAAAGAAGCAGGGGGCCTAGTTTCAGATTTCGATGGTGGTGATAATCTCTTTGATAAAAAAGAAATAGTGGCTGCCAATGGCAATCTATTTAAACTACTGATGCAAATAATTAATGAGAAATCCTCCGCTGTAAATACAAAAGGATCCACTTGACAACTAAGAACCATTGCTTCAAAATATAGTATTAGAATTTCTGAATGGGATATATGGATATGAAGCCTAGAAACCTAGTATTAATAGTTAGCATCTTGGTGTCTCTAACAATTGGATGTAGTTCGAAAACTAAAATCACCCCCCAGGGTGTCCACGCTAAGCGTAGTCATTTAGATACCGAAGCAAGACTTGCCAATGCCGCCGATTCAATCAGCAGTGCACTAACCGAATTAGCAAGCATAGAAAAGAGCAACCAAGGAAATAGCAAATTAAAAAGTCCCATTGATGCCGAATTAATCGGCATGAACCAATTGACTTCCGTTGATTGGAGCGGCCCCGTAGAACCTCTCGCTAGAAAACTCGCGGGCATATGTAAATACAAATTAAATGTACTGGGCACGGAACCTGGAATTCCCGTTCTCATATCAATTACGGCTAAAAACATGACCGTAGCCGATATTCTCAGGGACATAAATTTTCAATGCGCAAGTAAAGCTAACATTGAAATATATCCAGCCAGTAAATTAATAGAACTACGCTACAACAAATAATAATTTATCTAAAAAGGATAGGATTCATGGAAAAGAAGCTGCTAGCATTTGCAGGAATTATATTTTTACTTCTAGGAGGATGTGCCAAAACTAAATCTCCGGAAGCAAGCAAAATAGATGCCTTTGGTATCAACTCTGCAACGAAGATTAGCAATGCCACCATAAGAACCGACGCCCTCAAGCAGACTGCCCATAGCCTGGGAGCTCAGGCAGCACTTGCCTGGCATTCTCACCACATAAATATAGTTCTAGAAAAACAAAGAAGAAATCTTGATCACATATTTAATTTTAATTACCTAATGTTAGAACATAGTGTACTACCACCAGTCTTAGTGGAAGGAAGAAACACTTTGAATTTAGCCGATGATTTTTCCATACGCGTTTCCGACAGGGAATATCAAATAATTCAGCAACCACGTTTTGTTACTTCACCACCTAACTGGCGCAACTATCTTTGGATGCCCTATAAAGCTCCGGAAGAACCTAACACTACTCTCCTTCCCAAGAATAAAAACGAAAGAGAGCTATGGAATAAGTACATAAATGTCGGTTGGACCGATGGTACGGAGCAAGCCAGTCAGATATTTAATACAAATCTAGCAAAATTAAGGCGAGACTATGAAGGGATGATTCTCTATCGAAAATTATTAGCACAGCATATGGTAACCCAGCCCTATGTTTCCCAAACTGATCTCGGCATAACCGGGGATGGCAATGACATACAAATTAATGATCGCCTGCTACGCATAACGGCCATCTCCCACTTAAAAACCGACGCTAAAAAATGGAAACCGGCGGCAACAACTAGTGGTCGCGCTAAAAGTCCTCTCCTTGACAAATTAAAAAATTGTAAAACCCTAATGGACAAAATATAAATGACAATATCAGAATTTCTATTTCCCCAGGAACCACTGAGATTTGGCGCCGATAATTTTGAACCCATTTTAGCTCACTGTAGCAAATTACAATCATCCGACATAACCTTCCAAACCGGGGAGCCGGTGGTGGCAGAAATACATGGCAATATTCACAAAATAACCAAACATAAGCTATCGACGGCGGAGGTGGGGGATATTTTAAATTTGCTCTATGGACCAAATGGAACAACGCAAATTTTATCCGGCCAGGATGTTGATACGCACTATGAATTTCGCCCTAGCCGAGGAGAAAGATATCGCTACCGCGTAAACGGTACCGGTTGCCAAGTGGAAGGGCACCACGGTATTCAAATAACTCTACGCACCATTCCCAGTGAACCACCAAAATTAGACGACCTAAATCTACAGCAAAACATAATTGATGCCATAGCTCCCCGAGATGGAGTAATCTACGTAACGGGAGCCACGGGCTCCGGTAAATCCACATTGCTCGCCGCCATAATTAGAAAAATCGTAGAAGAAGCTCAGTGTAACCGCAAAGTATTAACCTATGAGGCACCCATCGAATTTGTCTTCGATAGTATAGAAAAACCCTCGGCCATTGTTAGCCAATCGGAAATACCTAGACACCTAGCAACCTTTGCAGCGGGAGTAAGAAATGCCCTACGGCGGAAACCAAAACTTATTCTCGTTGGTGAATCCAGGGATACGGAAACCATTGCCGCAGTCATAGAAGCGGCACTTACGGGACATCCCGTATATACTACGCTGCACACCACGGGTGTTCCGGAAACCATCAGGCGTCTAGTTGGTACCTTTCCCGCCGATGAACGCAACGGTCGAACCATTGATATAATTGAAACCATAAGACTAGTGATTTGCCAAAAATTAGTACCGACGGTGGATGGCAAACAGGTTGCTCTCAGGGAATTTTTAGTATTTAATGAAGAAGTGCGAGACATATTGCTTAATTCAGATCTCAATCAGGTTACATCCGTAACGAGAAAATTATTAAATGAACAAGGTCAAACAATGCTGGCCGACGCAGAAAAAAAATTCAGCGATAAAATAATTTCGGAGCGCGAATATAAACTAATAGCTACCTCGACAAAGCATGTGGTTGACAATTAATTCCGGGGGAGAAAAAATGAACTATGAACTATTAATAAGCAATCGTCGTTCCATCAGAAAATTTACCGATAGAAAAGTGAGCCAGGAAATTTTAAATGATATTCTACGGGAAACTTGCATGGCTCCAAATTCCTCAAATGGACAACCTTGGCATTTCATCATAGTGAATGATACCGCCACCATAGAACTTCTATCCGAAGAGAGTAAAAAAATCTTCTAAAAATCATTGATCACAACCCTCATGCTCCGATAAAAAAATATGAATCCGCTTTGCGTGATGCCCAGTATAATGTGTTTCATAATGCTCCTAGTCTAGTTTTCATTGTGGGAAAAAATAACTACCCTTTTTTCTTGCAGGATTGTTCCCTAGCGGCAGCATATTTTATGCTGGCGGCAACCAATAGAGATTTAGGTACCTGTTGGATTGGTTTAGGTGAATACATTGAAGATCTGGAACTGAGAAAAAAAATTGCCTTACCTCGGGATTATCACATAGCATCAGCACTAAGCATTGGCTACCCCGAGCTAATTCCCACCATGGCCCCTAGAAAAGAACCACAAATTCTTAGCATTGTTTAAAACTAATGGGCTTCTCCCCAGTTATCCCCTATGCCCACGGTAACAACTAAGGGAACATCCAGATTCGCCACGCGTTCCATCTTTTCCCTGACTATGGCTAGGATAGTGGTAACCGATGCAGAGCTCACCTCGAAAACCAATTCATCATGAACTTGCATAATCATGGTTACATCATCACCATCCATTTTATCTATCCAATCATCAATGGCAATCATGGCCAGTTTGATTATATCAGCGGCGCTGCCCTGAATGGGAGCGTTAATGGCAAGTCGTTCCGCTGCCTGCCTACGGACAAAGTGTTTCGCTCGAATATCGGGAAGATACAGTCTTCGTCCGAATATCGATTCCACGTAGCCATGCTCATAGGCAAACTCTTTAATTTTCTGCATGTATTCACCCACTCGAGGATAGCGCTGAAAATAACGCTCCATGTACCTCTCCGCAGCCATGCGAGAGATACCAAGGCGCTTTGCTAACCCAAAAGCGGACATACCATAGATTAGACCAAAATTAATAGCCTTGGCATTTCGTCGATCATTTTCCGTAACATCTTCGGGTAATAGATTAAAAATCTCCGCAGCTACCAGGCGATGTATATCTTCTCCCCGTCGTAGAGCTTTCATAAGATTTTCATCCTTTGCCAAATGAGCCATAATGCGTAATTCGATTTGTGAATAATCAGCGGCAATTATTTTAGCGCCAGGCTTGGCAACAAATGCCTTCCTAATTAGTTTCCCCTCCTCCGTGCGAATGGGAATATTTTGCAAATTAGGGTTAGTTGACGAAAGTCGTCCCGTGGTAGTAACGGCTTGATTATAGGAAGTATGTATGCGACCAGTCTTGGGATTAACTGCCCTAGGCAAAGCATCACTGTAAGTCGATTTCAGCTTAGTTAACCCACGGTATTCCAATATTAATTTAGGTAGAAAATAATCCAATGCTAATTCCTGTAACACCCCTTCCGCCGTCGATGGCTTTCCCTTGGGAGTCTTTTGTAACCTAGGTAGTCCTAGGCGAACGTAGAGAATTTCCTGCAGCTGCTGGGGTGAGTTAATGTTAAATGTGGTTCCAGCTGCTAAATAAATTTCTCGCTCTAATTTACGTAACCTGTCTCCAAGTTCTA
>JAVBML010000054.1:0-15596 GCA_031552655.1 Gammaproteobacteria bacterium | reverse complement strand
GGCCTCGGCCGTCCCGCAGCTGGAATACGCTACTATGACTTAACGCTTAGTATAGATTTTTAGCACTCGCTTTGCTCTACTAAAAACCCTCACCTACCTCGGACTTCTAGCCTACACTTCGTTCTCCTTGGCTAGCAGCGTCAGTTTCTATAAACGTTCCATTGGTGTTAACGATATCTATGCGACCTTCTAGTTCAAAGCCATGGCCAATTAATTTTGCATCTAGGAAATCCTGGGCAAAGGATAATTTTGCACCGTTATTTATTAGAAGCTTTTTAATTTCCCGATGTTGTTTTAAAAGTGGTAAAACCAATAGGGGCTGTCCACCTAGGGAGTACGCATTGGGATTAGCTTGGTGTTTTAAATAGAGTTTACAGAGCTCCAGATTGCCATTGTCCGCTGCCCAAAACAATGCCGTTCTTCCCGTGAGATCCGGAAAATCTATCTGGGCATTGGCTGTGAGCATAATCTCGGCCTTGGATATGCTATTGACAATTGCCGTTTGGACTAGGGGAGTATACCCATATTCATCAATGGCATCAATTTTGGAATTACTTTGGAGAATATTGATTAAATCTCGATCGGATCCATATATTATGGTGCTAGCCAGGGAATGTTTTTTCGTTCTATGCATTATATAATTTTAATTTAAAATGGTTGCGGTTTGCTGTGATATTCATGGAGAAATTTCTTTTGCTTCTTCTGTTCCAGGGTCAAAGATAATCTATGCTGCAGTTCCTCCGTTAGCTCAGCGGATCTTTTTTCCGCTTCTTCCAGGGTATTTTTATCATTGCTAATTATGGAGGTAAGATCGGAGGATGCACCCAGGGGCATTTCCGCTAGAAATGGATGTTCCATGAACAGTGGTTGGGCACTGGCAGCTCCGCCATCTTCATCGTCTTCACGGTAGGCTTTGCGAGGCTGTACTTTACCAAAGAGGCGATACCAATTGCCTAGCTCCTCTCCAAGTTGAGCTTTTAGTTTTGTTGGAATTCTATTAGACATACACTACAAGTCCATTTGTTTATTTTCTCCATTATAGTCCCAAATTTATTAAATGAAAACTTCTTCCCTCGGAGGAGATCAATTTAGGTTGCGAAGCGGTGCTTGGTAATTTTGATTTTAATTAGAGTGTTTTTTTGGGAGATTTCTATGAGCATTGCTAGGAAGATATTTTTTTCGCGATTGTGGTAGTAGTTATCAAATTTTACCTGGTAATTGCTGCTATTTTTAGGCAAATTTGCATTTTGTGAAATCGGAGGATATGTTCCTAGAATCCAATAGCGGAAGTTAATCAGGGGAAGTTTGCAACCAAGTAATTTTTCTAGGTATTCTTCCATGGCCGTGGTGGTCATGTATTCATTATTATTTATGCCATCTATTTTTCCTCCCCGGGCATCGCCAGTGATTTTTATATTTCCTAGACCCAGGGGGCTGTGAATATCGATTTGATAGTGATCTGCCCTTTGGGTCCATTGGAAGCGAGCTATTTTACGAGTTTTAAGCTGAGTGAAACTCAGAACACCATCCACGGTCCAGTGATTCAATTTTGCTATTTTAGTTTGATTTCTTAGGGCAGCAGTAGCGTGATCGCGGTGACAATGTGTGAGCGGTGTGCAACCATAGCATAGATAAATAACCCCAAAAATGATTATAGTTTTAGTTGTTTTTTTAAAATATTTTTGCCTAGTGATGGAGTAATTCATAGTTAAATTGGAGTTTCCGTTAGCTCATTTAGTTTTCACATTATGCGGCAAAAACGTAAAAAATTTTCCACCATTTGTTGAGCGAATGATTCATATGGTATGGCAAGTAAGTTGGCCATGTACTCCGCAATGTAGGGTAGGTAGCGTGGCTCATTGCTTTTACCTCGCAGGGGATTTGGTGCAAGGTAGGGAGCATCAGTTTCAATTAGCATTTTGTCCAGAGGAATAAGTTTAGCGATGGAGCGTAAATTTTCTGCCCTGGGAAAGGTTATGATGCCGGAAAATGATAGATAGAAGCCCAGGGAGAGAGCCGCCATGGCCATTTCTTCACTGCCGGTAAAACAATGTACTACGCCACCGCTGCGGCTAGCTTGTTCCCGGACTAAAATTTCCATGATTTCCTTTTCAGCCTCGCGGCTATGCACTATCAGTGGTTTGTTTAATTCCCTAGCCACTGCAATGTGTAATTTAAATAACTCCCCTTGGCGCTGAATTTCAGTGGCATCATGGGAGTGGTGAAAATCTAATCCCGTTTCACCGATGGCAATAATCTTTCCATGATGAGCCATGGCCAATAGCTCACCGTAGCTGGGAATGGAGGCATCTTTTTCCGTTGGATGTATGCCCAGGGCAGCAAAAAGTTTGCTGTCTAAATTTACTATTTCTAAAATGGAAGAGATGGAATCCGTGGTTACGCTGGGACAGAGGATATATTCCACCGTTTTTGCTCGAGCGGCAGCGATGGCAAGATCGATTTTTCCATCGTAGCTATCTAGTTTGAGGCGATCGAGATGACAGTGGGAATCAGCTAGCATAAATAGTAGTTTTTTTAAAAATTAGTGGATTGCATAGTCAAAGTGAAAATAAGTCGCCATTAACTTATTATAAACCGTTGTCTTTGTCACTATTTTTTAATCAATTCAGCTGCTAAGTAGTTTGCAAATTTAAATGTTTTTGTATATTTCAGGGTTGTTCTTTAGCTAGGGAGATTAGCCATTCAAGCGGTAGATGCTGGGGGGAAATCATTGGCAAATTTAAACGACTATGTTTCTGTGAAGAGGTGTTGTATAATGCCTCTCTTTAAAATTTTATGTGGGTCTATGCAGCAATCGGTAATTGATAAATTGGAGGCAATGCAGAAAAGGCATCGGGAAATTGGTGAGCTCTTGGCTCAAGCTGATGTCATAGGCAATCAAAATCGTTTCCGCGAATTAGCTAAAGAATATAGTACCTTGGATGATATTGTTCATAGCTTTGACAAATATAATCTTAGTCTGAAAAAAATGGCGGAGGTAGAAAATATTTTGCAGAGTGAACAGGATCGAGAGTTAGCAGAGCTTGCCCGGGAAGAGCTAAATTATCTGCGCGAAGAGGTAGAAAAACTTAGCAATGAAATAGGTATTTTACTGCTGCCCCGGGATGCCAATGATGGGCGCAATGTATTTTTGGAAATTCGAGCCGGAGCTGGAGGTAATGAGGCAGCAATCTTTGCCGGTGATTTATTCCGTATGTATGTTCGCTACGCTGATCTTAGTGGATGGCAGGTGGAAATTGTTAATTCCCAGGAGGGAGAACATGGCGGTTACCGGGAAATTATTGCTCGTCTTGCGGGCAAGGGGGCCTATTCTAAGATGAAATTTGAGTCTGGGGTTCATAGAGTGCAGCGAGTTCCAGCTACCGAATCCCAGGGTAGAGTGCACACTTCCACATGCACGGTAGCGGTCATTGCCGAGGCCGATGAGGTGGATGAAATTGAGGTTAATCCAGCGGATTTAAAAATTGATACCTATCGCAGTTCCGGTGCCGGGGGACAGCATGTTAATGTTACGGATTCTGCCATTAGAATTACCCATTTGCCAACGGGAGTGGTAGTGGAGTGCCAGGATGAGAGGTCACAGCATAAAAATCGTGCCCGGGCCATGGCGCTATTAAAAGCTCGTCTACTAGCTGCTGAGCAGGAAAAACAAAAAAAAGAGGAGGCTGCCACTAGAAAAAGTATGGTAGGTACCGGTGATCGATCGGAGAGAATTCGTACCTATAATTTCCCCCAGGGAAGGCTTACGGATCACAGAATTAATTTGACTTTATATCAATTGGATAGAATTCTCGGTGGCAATTTGGATCTTTTAATTATACCTTTAACTCAAGAGTACCACGCTGCCCAAATGGCACATTGTGCGGGCAGTGGGTAAGATTATATGGTAAGAGATAGGTAGGGAGATATTTATGCTAGGTACCTGGTTGTTTCAAATAGCAGTTTTATTACTATGTTTGACAACGAGTGCATTTTTTTTAGGTGAATATATGGCCAGGGTTTTTATGGGAAAAAAAACTCTGCTGTCGCCGCTAATGGTGCCACTGGAAAATTTTATTTATGGAATTTTTCGCATTGATTTTCAGGAAGACATGGGTTGGAAAGAATTTAGCGCTAATTTTTTACTATTTATTGTCCTGGGATTTTTAGTCTTGTTTTTATTGCAAAAATTTCAACATGTTTTGCCACTTAATCCGGAAAAATTTTCGTCGATTAGGTGGGATCGTGCATTCAATGGGGCAGTTTCCTTTATTACCAATACCAATTGGCAGCCGTACACACCGGAAATCGAAATTAGTTACTTTACTAGATTGGTGGGCATGGGAGTACAAAATTTTCTGTCGACCGCCGCTGGCATGGCTATTGCCGTTGCCTTTATCAATGGAATGTTGAGAAAAAATGGCAACGGCATAGGAAATTTTTGGGTATATCTAACGCGATCCATACTCTATGTTCTTTTGCCCCTATCTTTGCTGATGTCTATATTTTTAATGCTCCAAGGTACTCCTAACAATTTGAATCCCTATGTGAAAGTTAAAACTTTGGAAGGTAGGGAGCAAGTCATTGCCCAGGGACCCGTTGCTTCTCAGGTTGCCATAAGGCAATTGGGAACAAGTGGTGGCGGAATTTTTGCTGCCAATGCTGCTCATCCCTACGAAAATCCAACACCGCTCACTGATTTAGTCAATATTTTAGCATTACTTTTAATTGCGGCGGCTTTTCCTTTCATGTTTGGTGCTATGATTAGGGATAGAACGGAGGGATGGATCATATTTGCTGCCATGGCACTACTGTTTATTTTGCTATTGGCGATTAGTTCTTGGTCCGAATTGCGTGGCAGTGAGATTTTTGAAAAATTAAACATTGGGCAAGGCATCAGTATGGAAGGAAAGGAGCTACGTTTTGGTAACATATCTACCGCTGCGTTTGCAACGGCGGCAACGGCCACCGCTGGGGGTGCTGCTAATGCTTCCTATGTTAGTTTAATGCCGCTTACGGGGATGATGTTACTGCTGGCCATGACCATGGGAGAGGTGGTTTTTGGCGGCATTGGCTATGGTTTTATTGGTATGATGTTCTATGTGGTATTGACCATGTTTTTAATCGCTCTGATGATAGGTCGCTCTCCGGAAATTTATGGCAAAAAATTAGGTACCAGGGAGATGGTAATTACTGTCTTGGTTCTTTTTATGCCGGGAATTTTGCAATTAGTTTTAACAGCCACTGCCGTTTACATAGCACCACCCATTGCCACCGCAGGTAACCAAGGGTTAATAAAAATATTTTATAACTATGTATCCGTGGTAGCGAATAATGGTTCATCTTTCGGTACTATTCATTCGCACGGTGTATTTTATAACCTTGCTACTTCCTGGGCTATGTTCGCTGGCTATTTACTACTATCTTTATCTGCCCTGGCGATGGCAGGTTCCATGGTAAAAAAGAATGTTAGTCCCAAGGCTACTCATTTTCATACGGCCAATGGATTATTTATTTTGCTATTAATTAGCGTTATATTAGTTATTAGTTCTCTGTCATTTTTACCCGCATTTGCTCTTGGTCCTATGATTAGTCACCTTAGAATGATTGCTGGAATTTTTTAGACTTAGAGCCATACCATGAAAAAAAATAAACTCTGGCATAGAAAATTGATAGCTGTGTCCATTAGGCAAGCATTGCTACGGCTAAATCCCCTATTTCTCTATCGAAATTTTATAATTTTTTTAGTAGAATTATCAGCCATTGCCACCACCGTCACTACTTGGTTTCATTGGCTTCACAATTTACCATTTTTATTTGATTTACATCTCAGTATTTGGCTATGGTTCACTGTTTTTATTGCCAACTTCGCAGAAAGCTTTGCCGAGGTTAGGGGTAAAGCTCAGGTGGAAGAATTAAAAAAAGGTCGCAGCGAAGTGTATGCCCACAAAGTATTGGACAGTGGAGAGATTGAGGTGGTATCAGCATTGCTATTAAAAAAGGGTGACGTGGTAATGGTGTCCGATGCCATGACCATTCCCTCCGATGGGGAAATAGTGGATGGCGTTGCACTTATAGATGAATCAGCAATCACCGGTGAGTCGGCACCGGTGGTGCGAGAATTTGGGGGTGATAGAACTGGAGTTACCGGTGGTACAAAAGTACTTGCTGGAGTAATTAAGGTGGAAATTAAGGCAAATACGGGGGAGACCTTTATTGATCAAATGGTTGCCATGATGGAGAGTACCAAGCGCGACAAAACCCCCAATGAAAAGGCATTGGAGATTTTTTTAATCAGTTCCACTTTGGTTTTTATTGTTGTCGTATTAACTTTGCCAATTTTCAGTAGCTATTTGAATTTTAAGATACCCCTAGTGTTGTTAATTGCGCTATTTGTGTGTTTGATTCCAACTACCATTGGTAGTCTATTGCCGGTCGTTGGCATTGCTGGCATGGATCGTCTATTGGCCCACAATGTTATTGCACTGAACAGTAGAGCTGTGGAAGCTGCCGGGGATGTTAATGTGGTTTTTTTGGATAAAACGGGGACCATAACTCTTGGCAATCGCCTTGCCATAAAATTTATTCCGGCAAGGGGAGTTACGGAGAAAGAATTGGCTCGGGTTGCCATGCTATCTTCCCTAGCCGATGATACTCCCGAGGGAAGAAGTGTGGTTATTTTGGCTAAGGATATCTTAAAAATCAGAGGACGTGATATTCGGCCCTTGGCGGGATCTAAATTTATCGAATTTAGTGCCGACACAAGAATGAGTGGCATTGATATTAGTGATAGCTATATTAGGAAGGGGGCCGCCGATGCCATGGAAAGCTTTGTTCGTTCACGCCAAATAAAATTTCCCGATGAAATTAAGTACAGTGTGGAAAAAATAGCAAAGGAGGGTGGTACACCATTGGTGGTTGCTGATCAGCACAAGGTATATGGAGTTATCTATCTCCGAGATGTGCTAAAAAAAGATATCCGAGATCGTCTCATAAGATTAAAAAATGCCGGTATTATTTCGGTGATGGTTACCGGTGATAATAAACTACCAGCGGCGGCACTTGCTGCGGAGGCTGGGGTGAGTGATTTCATTGCCGAGGCAACGCCGGCTATAAAATTAAAGAGAATAAAAAAATACCAGGAGGAGGGCTACATGGTAGCCATGATCGGAGATGGTACCAATGATGCTCCCGCTTTATCCCAGGCTGATGTTGCCGTTGCCATGAATGTTGGCACTCAGTCTGCCCGGGAAGCTGCTAATATGATAGATTTAGACTCTACGCCAACTAAATTATTGGATATCATTACCATAGGTAAACAAATTTTAATTACGCGAGGAGCATTGACAACTTTTAGTATTGCCAATGATATCGCAAAATATTTTGCCATCTTACCGGCAATTTTTGTTAGTAGCTATCCAGAACTTGAAATTTTTAACATTATGCGCCTAGCAACCCCCGCTAGTGCAGCCATGGCAGCCATAATTTTTAACGCAACTATTATTCCGCTATTGATACCCATGGCTTTGAAGGGAGTAAAATATAGTCAATTGCCGATAGTTACTATTTTGAAGAAGAATTTGCTACTATATGGCATCGGGGGAGTATTATTTCCCTTTTTGGGTATAAAATTAATTGATTTATTTATAGTATTTTTGGGTATAGCCTAGAGTTTTCCATGTTAAATTTACTTCGAACATTTGGATTCTATCTATTTTTTACAATCTTACTGGGATTAATTTATCCCATGGTTACCCTTTTTTTGGGAAAATATATGTGTCCTCATCAAGCCAATGGTAGTTTACTAATGTTTGAAAATCGTCCCATCGGCTCCTCTTTGATTGCCCAGGAATTTGGAGGGGATAAGTATTTTCACAGTCGTCCTTCGGCCATAAACTATAATGCCACTGAATCCAGCGGTAGCAATTTAGCACTAGGAGATGATATTTTGCATGGAAAAATTCTAAGACGCTTGGAATATCTGGTAAATAAAAATAATATCTCTGGGAACACCAAAATACCCGCTGACATGGTATTCAGTTCTGCCAGCGGTTTGGATCCACATATCTCCGTGGAGAATGCTCTATTGCAAATGCCGCGGGTTGCTAGGAGTAGAAAGTTATCAAAGAAGATGGTTCGCAATTTAATTAGCAAGTGCATCGATGCGGATTTTGTAGGTCTCTGGGGAGTGGCTGGTGTGAATGTATTAAAATTAAATTTAGCTTTAGATAATTTTGGAAAGATTCTATGACTACGGAGCATCGAGTAACTGAAAATAATGAGGCCCTGTTTAAAGGGCTAGATACTGAAAAGGTGGATAATCGAGGAAGATTAAAAATTTTTTTAGGCTACTGCGCCGGCGTAGGAAAAACCTATCGTATGCTCCAGGATGCTATTATTAATAAGAACAATGGTACGGATGTAGTTATCGGGTTGGTTGAGACCCATGAAAGAGTAGATACTAAATCCCTTGTAAGTAAATTAGAGGTTTTGCCTAGAAAGAATGTGCACTATGTTGCCATTGAAATTCATGAGATGGATCTCGATGCTATTTTAGCCAGACATCCCCAATTGGTGTTAGTTGACGAACTGGCGCATACCAATATTCCTGGATCTAGGCATGCCAAGAGATACCAAGATGTGGAGGAACTATTAAATGCGGGTATTAATGTTTATACCACCCTAAATATTCAGCATATCCACAGTTTGGTAGATATAGTGCACCAAATTACCGGAGTAAAGGTTGATGAGACCATTCCCAATTGGGTACTGGAGTCTGCCGATGAAATTGAGTTAGTTGATCTATCACCGGAAAAACTACAGCAACGCCTTGCCGATGGAAAGGTGTATATTCCTCAAAAGGCCAAGGTGGCAATGCAGAGGTTTTTTAGAAAGGGTAATTTACTAGCTCTGCGGGAACTATCTCTAAAATACACAGCAAAGAGAGTCGATATAGATCTTTTATCCTATAGGGAGCGGGAAGATATATCCGATGTTTGGCCCGTGGAGTCAAAACTATTGGTGGGCATTAGTACCAACGTAAATACGGAAAAAGTATTACTAGTCGCCCATCGCATGGCAGCTGATCTTGAAGCGGAATGGTATGCGGTGCACGTGGAATCTTTGCAGCAAGTAAGATACACCGAAAAGTCACGAAATCAATTATACCGCAACATTAGTTTTGCTGAGGAATTGGGAGCTAAGGTTGTGGCTCTGAGTGGTAATAACATTGCCGATGAAGTGGTGGACTTTGCTAAGCAAAAAAATGTTACCCTAATTATTACTGGTCTTTCCCAGCGTTCCCCCTGGCAAAAATTTGTTCATGGCTCCGTTTTAGATAACTTGGTCAAAAAGGCTAGCCCCATTAATGTTCTAGTTGTGGGTGGTAATACTCAGATGCCCCAGCGAGATAAACCCATTGTTGAGGAGCAAATTAAGCTACGTCCTTATGTGCTAGGAGCAATGGGCATATTATTGGTATTTTTATTGGGTTGGCTATTTCCTCGATGGATTTTTACGGATAATTTATTAATGATTCTATTGCTACCTACCATCGTTTCAGGGATTCTAGGAGGTACTTCCGTAGGTTTTTTTACTTCATTGCTGTCTCTAGGTCTCTATGATTTTTTTTTCATAGATCCAATAAAATCGTTTGCCGTGGCAGATTTACGCTATTTATCTAATATACTATTATTTATACTAATTGTTATTGGTGTGAGCTGGGTGGGTAGAATGATTCGGTGGCGTGCTGATAGTGCTAGATATAGGGAACGTTTTGTCTATGCTCTCTATAATTTTAGTAGGGAAATTCTCAGTGCTGAAAATTCCGATGAAATTTTAAATCGATCCCTACGGGGCATTGTTGAAGCCTTTGACAGTGATGTGGTTATTATGTTACCCAGGGATGATAGTTTGCATGAAAATTTGGTGGAAAAAGTTAAAAGTAAGCCTAGCTTAACTTTGGATGGCATGGAACAAGCCGTGGCCATTTGGGTTTATAAAAATGGCCGCCATGCGGGAAAAGGGACTAATACACTTTCATCTACCAGGTGGTACTATGTTCCTTTGCAAACTAGGGATCGCGTTCTTGGAGTTATTTGCTTGGTGAAGACTAAAAATGATACTATTTTTACTCCGGAGCAAAAGCGTCTATTGGAAGCATTTTCTGGCATAGTTGCTTTGGCATTAACTAGAGCTTATAGTAGGTGAAGGTTTTAAATTGTATGAGAATGGTTCATGGGAAAAAATAATTCCTCTACGGAACTTGAAAAGCGGAGTGAATATTTAATAAAGATATTTACCGATAATAGTATCTATTTAAAGTTTGACAATAGACATAGAAGGATCTTTCTTGATAAATATGTGATTTACTATACGAGTAAATTCTCCGCTGTGCAAACCCTAGGTGAAATATTTGTTAACATGGCCTATAGATTTCAAACAAGTAGTGCCATTCCCTTTATAGTTGATGCTGGCAGTGAGGTGGGTATAGCCACTATCTTTTTTAAAATATTTTATCCCCGAGCGAAGATACTATGTTTTGAAGCTCACCCCTATGTATGTAAAATCCTTAGAAAAAATATCAGAGTCAATGGTCTCCAGGGAGTAACTGTGGTAAATGCTGCACTAATCAATGGGGAGGATAAGGTAGATTTTTTTGGTGAGTCTGATTTTGTATCCGATGAATTGGATACCAGGGGAAGTTCCATTGCCAGGGAGTGGGGGATGCAGCGGGCTACTTCCAGTGTAATAAAAGTTCGGGGCACTAGATTATCTAAGTACATCGAGGAAAGAGTTGACTACTTGAAGCTTAACATTGAAGGAGCTGAGCAACAGGTTATAGAAGATTTAGAAAATATGGATAAATTGAAATATATCGATAGAATTTTGATAAAATTTCACCAAGCAGCGGGGATGAAAAATAGCAATGATTTGGAATATATTTTAGATCTGCTAGTCAAAAATAATTTAGCCATAAAAAACAAACTACGAAAGGATCCGATGCAAGTTTTTCCTAGAATTACTAAAAAGTGGACCGATGACAATGAGGTTTCACTTTACACCGTATTGCTTGAGCGAATTAGGCAACAACGTTTTGAGAATGGCAATGCTGAATTGCAAAAAAAACTACTTTTATTAAAAATATCTTCCTCGGAAAAAAATCTCTATCTATTAAAAAATATAATAGATAATGTGCCCTCCAGTGTGTATTGGAAGGACAGGGATGGATTATATTTGGGACAAAGTGCCTATGCAGTTAACAAATTACATAACACTAACATAGCGCCCACCATTACCGATAAGAACATTGTAGGTATGTCTGACTATGATCTCTTTTATAAAGATGTGGCCGATAGGTATAGAAAAAATGATCTCTACGTGATGGAAAATAAGCGAGAATTTATTGTCGAAGAAAAAGTAATTACTCCCGAGGGTAAAGAGTTAGTGCAGATATCGTCCAAGAAGCCGCTCTATGATGAGAAGATGGATGTGGTAGGTATCATAGGAAGTACCATAGATATTACGGATTGTCGCCATGCGGAGCAACTGCAAAAAGATAAAGATATCGCTGAACAAGTGTGCCGTGCCGTGGAAGTCTTAGCAGGAGCCATAGCTCATGAGATACGTAATCCTCTATGTGTTATCAGTCTCAATATTGAAAAATTAGAGACTACAAAATTAACCACTGCGGAAATTTCATCCATTGGAAATATAAAATTAGCAATTAGAAGGAGCAGTAACATTATAGATATGTTGCTAATTAAATTGCATAGCATAGTAAACAATAAAATTGACCATGGTAACGGTGAAATATGTTCGATAAAACATAGCATTAATGAAACACTTAGTGAATATCCTTTCTATGAAAGTGAGCGTCAAAGGATAGTATGGGATGCTAATCTACACCAGGATTTTACATACCGTGGTAATGGTATATTTATAAAACATGTTCTATTTAATTTAATTAAAAATTCCCTGCGAGCCATTAAGGAAGCGGAAAAGGGAGAAATTTACATTGGCTTAGCTTTGGAAGGCGACTGCAATCGTGTAATATTTCGCGATACGGCTCTTGGCATCAGATCCAAGGAGATTGCAACATCATTATTTTTACCCTTTGTCGGTAGCAGTGGTGGAAGAGGCATTGGTTTAGCATTTTGTAAAATGACCATGGAATCCTATGGCGGCAGTATTTCTTGTAATTCAGTCTATGGTGAATATGCTGACTTTGTGCTGAGTTTTCCCCGGCTGATGCGAAATTAATCTTCGGGGAAGTAGAATAATTCTCTACTTTTGAGGGGACGGTGTTGAAGTAATGTGGTGAGAATAGTGCGCATTAATCGCTTCGCATCTCCCACCATAGCTTGGGTTTGGAAGTCTTCTCTGGCCAGGGCCAATAGACTTTTTCCAGAAAAATTAGGGGCAATGTGTTCTGCTTTAGCAAAGCCATTGCCGAATTCATAGCTGTAATATTCCTGGGATTCGATGGTTTCATTAGCGGCGGTTTTAGTTAGATCTATTTCATAGCCTAGAGCTTTTAGTAGGTTTTTTTCAAATAAACGTAATTTTATTTCCAAGGAAGCTCCCTGGGATATGTTTTCTAGAGTATTTTGATAAAAATTGAATACGTTTAAATATGATTCCCCTTCGGGAAGAAGTTTAATTAGGAGTTCATTGAGATAAAAACCACTGAACAAGGCAGGACCGGCCAGGCCATAGTTTAATCCCAGGGTTTCCACATGTTGCAAAGTGCAAAGCTCGGTTTTACCGCTGAAGGAAATTAGCAGAGGCGTGAATGGTTGCAATAGGGAGCGCCATGGAGATTTTTTGCGGCGAGTACTGCTAACCCAGAGGGAAATTCTTCCATATTCCATGGTTAAGAAGCTAACCAGTAGACTATTTTCTCTGTGAGGCCTAGCATGTAGAGTAAATGCTGGTTGTAAAAGTACCCTTTTAACTTTCATTATTTTTTTGGCAGGTAATTCAGAGGATCAACGGGTTTACCTAGGAGACGGATTTCAAAGTGCAACATTGATTTTCCTTCTCTGTTATTACCCATGGTTGCTATTTGTTGTCCTGCCCTAACATGGTCTCCTTCGAATGCGAGTATTTCTTTATTATGAGCATAGGCACTTAAATAGTCTTCATTGTGTTTAATAATTATTAACTTGCCATAGGATTTAATCCCTGTGCCACTATATACTACGGTGCCTTTATTGCAGGAGAATATAGCTTGGCCAAAATTACCCACTATGTCGATGCCTTGATTTTTTTGTGCTTTGTAGTTATTAAAAGTCGAGGCTAATTTGCCCTTTGTTGGCCATTGCCAGTGCGACGGGACGTTGGGTGCTGGGGTCGTGGAAATAGCAATGGAATTTGATTTTTTGCGAAGAGCCCTAGGAGATTTTAGTAATAAGTGTTGTCCCGGGAGTAATTTGTAGGGCGGGTGAAGTTTATTAATGGATGCTAGATCTCTATAATCTAAACCAAAGGACCAGGCAATGGAATATAGGGAATCGTTTTTTTGCACCAGGTAGCCATTTTTTATTGGTTTCGATTGTTGCCAACCTTCGGTAACTGGAGGTAATTTAATTTTTCGAGGACCAGCGCAGCTCTGTAACAGAGCAATGACTAGCATAGGTAGCATCACCTTTCTCATGAAATTTATCGTTACCATGGTTTGATTTTTTTATTTTTGACAAACAATTAGACTAGATATCCAGGGCTTTAATTTTTCAAAGGCATTGTAATGAGTCATGTCAATTTTAATGGGAGTAATTGATACTTTATTTTCTTTAATCGCATGGAAATCCGTACCTGGACCAGCATCTGCTTCCTCTCCCGAGCCTCCAATCCAGTAAACTGGGTAGCCCCGGGGGTCTAAGGATTTGATGGCTGGTTGCGCAGGATGCCTTTTTCCTAGACGCGTTAATTCAAATGCTTTGATTTCCTCCATAGCTATGTCGGGAACATTGACGTTCAAGATTGTAGCTTCGGGTAATGGTTCCTTAAATAATTTTTTTATGATTTGAACCGCTATGATTGCGGCATTGTCATAATTTTTTTGAGGGTCCTTCCCCGCAAGGGAAAAGGCAATGGAGGGAACTCCCAGGAGACCACCCTCCGTAGCAGCCGCTACGGTACCGGAATATAGTAGATCATCACCTAAATTTGCCCCCGCATTGATTCCAGATACTACCATATCAAATTTGGCATTAAATAGCCCCGTAACAGCTAGGTGTACACAATCCGTGGGTGTACCAGTTACACTGTAATAGCCATTGGATAATCTTTGTACTCTCACCGGGGTTTGTACCGAAAGTGAATTACTTGCGCCACTGCGGTTACGGTCAGGAGCTACAACGGTTATGGCCGCGATTTTTGCTAACTCACTAGCTAGACTTGCTAAACCAGTAGCATGGACACCATCATCATTACTAATTAGAATATGTTTCATATGTGTTTCCCAAATATCTCACTATACAGCTTTTAATTATTGGAGTAAAATATTCCCATGAAGATTATAATTGTAGCCAATGGAGAGGCACCAATGGAGCAATTAATTCGTGGTGAAATGGATCGCAATACAGTAATAGTGGCGGCCGATGGTGGTGGAAATTGTTTATATCGCTATGGTATTCTTCCCCATTACTTGGTGGGTGACTTTGATTCCATTGATCGAAGAGCTTTCAGCCATTTTTCCCGGAAAAATGTTGTTCTGGTACACTATCCTCGGGAAAAAGACTGCACCGATAGCCAGCTAGCTTTAAGTCAAGCTTTGGTATTAAAGCCACGGGAGATCATAATTTTAGGAGCTCTGGGGGGTACTCGAATGGATCACCTCTTAGGTGCTCTGGGTCTTTTGGATATTTGCGCAGCGAAACGAATTAATGCTTGTCTGAAGGATAGCAATCAAGTGGTTAGGCTTATTGTTCAATCCACCATTCTTCGAGGACAGGTGAGCAACACTTTTTCCCTGCAGGCTTATGGAAATGCCGTTGAAAATTTATCCCTAAGCGGCAGCAAATATATGTTGCATAATTTTCTACTTAAAATGGGTGATGGTAGAACCATAGCCAATGAATTTCTACGAAAACAAGTTAGAATATCATTTACCAGAGGCAAGTTATTAGTAATTCAATATACATTGAGAAAAGAGAAATAGCGTACAGTTAACGCTAAAATTAGGAGGAGAGTAACATGGACAGGTTGCCGTTGGGGTCAGAACAATCGTGGTTGAGTTTTTTAAAAACCATGATTGGAGATAGTAATACATTTGATAATTCACTTAAAGCTAAGGCAAAGGAGCATCCCTTAGCTTATTCGTCTTTACTCAATGCAGCGCTGGGTAGGCACAAAATGGAATGTGTGATGGAAAATCAGCGGCAGCAAATTCAAGCCCAGGTACAGAATCAAGCGCAGATGTTTGTGCAAGACGATATTAGTGAAAATAAACGTACCAGGAGTGCCGCTAACTCATGAAACGTTTAGGCCATCGTGACCCCTAAACGTACTCGTCTTAACGCGCCAAGTTAATTCGCCTCGGCCGTCCCGCAGCTGGAATACGCTACTATGACTTAACGCTTAGTATAGATTTT
>JAVBML010000007.1:0-16056 GCA_031552655.1 Gammaproteobacteria bacterium | reverse complement strand
TAGTCTTAAGAAAATATCTTACCAGCTAATATCCGATGATGCTTTAGTGGAAATCGAAAATACTTTAAGACAGGTGAAGCTAATCACGGAGAACATTAATCGCCAAATAGATCAGAAGGAAACAGAAGAGATAGATTTCCTCTTTCCTCAATACCCTCTATTGGCCACTTTTCTCGTAGAACATAGGAAAAATTTAAGGTTATCCCTGGGTGTATCAACTATATCTTTAGTAAGAAGCATTGCACCTAAACTCAGTGACATGGTTACCCATGAATCCCCCCAGGCTATCAAAAATTACCTAGAGAGCTTAGGTGTGCCAAATGTGGATTTGGCCAAAATTCATGAATTTAAGCAAGATTTTTATTTTAATAAACTTAATGCAGAAATTAGAGATGTAATGCTAATTGTCGGAGTGACAGATATTCATTTTACCCATGATTCTAAATCAATTAAATTAAGTGCTAAATTACATAATCAGAGAAGTACGACGCAATTTCTAATTGACCAATTAAATTTAGCTTTTAAAGAAAAAAAGGTTAATCAGTTTAAAAAATATCTAGGATTACTAGGGGTAAAACCTGGGCAAACTTCTTTAATTATTGAAAAACTAGGAACCAATTTTTCTCCCGAGGAGATTTTGGCCACTGACCAGATGGTATCCACCGCGGAAGTGGTGACTAAAAATCCTAGGAAAAAAAAAGCTGATATTACTACGAATGCCCGGTTATTGAGATTTATTAAACTAGCCGCCAAGGTTTTAAATAAAGATACGCTATATAATGAAATCATACCTATGACGGCAAAGCATGGTTCCTGGACTTTGGGAGCTCAGCTTCTTGATTCATATTTAGATGATTTTAAAAATAAAGCGGAATCTAAAGGTCGGGAATTTTTGCGAGTTAGCATGGTTACCGATGGAGAATTAAATAGACAAGATAATAATTTGCTGCGCATTAAGTGGTTTGACCATGGAACCTTAGATGTAACAACGGGTTTCAATCAGACCACCGATGGCATGGTGCAATTTCAAAGGGATTTAGCTAAATCCCATTTGCAAAAGAATATATATTGCCATTGCATAGCTGGAAAGTCTCGTAGCATGTTTGAAACCATAGCATATTTACATATAAATCGGGAAAAGCTATTTGATTTTGCAGATCGAAATTGGGAACCTATTTTGGTTGATATAAAAAATAAATACCTTGCCATGGTGATTGAAAAAAATCTGAAAAAGGAACCACAGTATCTAAGAAATAATAGCTACGGTCGTAAAAAAATATATACCAGGGAGCTCAGCAAAGCTCAACAAGATTCTGGACATCCTGCCCAGCGGGAGGCGGAAAATTTGCTGATGAATTTAAAAAGTAGGCTTATGAATAACCCTTCAATTATGGATATAGGTGAATTTGTCCATCTCAGAAGACCGAAGACTAAACCATTAAATCAATTGGAGGGAGATCAAGGTGGATTACTAGGATTATTGGCTCTAAACGATATAGTGGAAAATTTAGATTACTATGAACGATTTTCCCGGACTCCTTCGGAAGCTGCTAAAAAATTTAACGATGCCCAGAGTGTTGCACTAATGCTAATGGCTCCCCTGGATAGAGCCTATAGGGAAGAAAATGATCTAAGGCAGCAGCAAACTAACTTTATAAAAGTATACAAAAGTTTTATGGCCCATGAACCAGCGGTTAATTTATTACTTGCCATGATATCTTCCAGTAGCCATGGTAACTACGTGGCTAGTGCCAAAACAAATGCACCGATGCAACTAGGTTCCCTAAAGGTTGGAGAACAGGCTAAATTAGCAATACATTTGGCATGGATTTTGGAGGCAAAAAAGCAGGACTCCTCCCTGGATGTAGCCCCTTTTCTTGAGGAAAATGCCCTGGCCATGGCCAGGGCCGCCATTGCCAACGCCAAGACCTTAGCTAGCAAAAAAGATCAACTTACTGCCGGTGATAAAATAGAACTTTTGCGCACTTTTGGCAGTAGCATAGTAGGCACAAGGTTAGATCAGATTAGCTACGAAGAGATTGCTAAGGATATACTATCTAGTAAAAGTGGAGTAAATAGATATCATGCGGGAATTCAATTGGCCGAACTGGTAATGATCATGACTAATCAGAATAGGCATGGGTTTTTGTATCAAATTAGGCAAATGATTACCAAGGATAATCAATTAACTCTCGAGGAGCAGCGAGAGTTTATGGGCGCTCTGCAAAATGAGAATAGAATTAGAGAGTATAGTTTCCATTTTGGCAAAGCTCTTGCTGCGAAAAACAATGTCAATCAAATTTCATTTGATTCAGCCATTTCTACCGATAGCCAAATAAATAACCTGAATGAGGATAGGGTTGAAAAAAAAATGGCATGGTCATTGAAGAGGAAAAAATGTCGTTCCATCCTTAGTTTTTTAGACAAATATTTTTTGCAATTATTTTACTAACGGCGGGTATTTTTTCCAAAGCAGGTAGGAGGAGTGGCGCTAGATTCTTTTTTTGCATCGGTGTTAGCTTAAACAGAGTGAGAGCTGCGGTTAGAAATACTTCGTCCTCTATGGTGCTAGCTCCCTTTGCTAGGATGCCTTTAATTACTCCAGGGAATACTAGGGCGTTATTGCATTGGGTAATTTCAATTTTTTTACCCCGATAGTTTAGCGGGGCAAAGGGGGAGCCAGTGGCTATGATTGCTTTAGCTTTGGTCCATTGAACTAGATCCCTGGGATGAGCTTCAGCTCTATCGGAAGGGTTAGAGAGAGGAAAAATAATGGGTCGAGATACGTATTTTGCCATAGTACGTACCACGGTTTTTGTGAAGCTATGGGGTGCCGTTGAAAAACCTATTAGGATCGTAGGTTTTACATATTTTATTACTTCTTCTAGGGTAATATTTTTAGGATTTTTTATTTTCCAAGAGCTTATTGTAGATGATTTTTTGATGTACCTCCCTTGCAATTCAGTTAGATTCTTTAGTCTATCTGTTAATAATCCTTCTTTATCTACTAACCATAGATTTTGTTTGAATTCCTTTTCCTCCAGGGCGATTTTTTTCGCGTAGAGAAGTAGTAATTTAACTAATCCCAGGGCCGTACTGCCAGCACCTAGGATTACAATGCGGTGCTGTCCTAGGGTACTTTTGGTTAATTTCATGGCTGCTAGGATTGCCGCTAAGGTAACGGCAGCTGTTCCCTGAATGTCATCATTGAAAGATGGTAATTGCCGTTGATATCTATTTAGCAATGTCCAGGCATGATCCCTGCTGAAATCTTCCCAGTGTAATACCATGGATGAAGAGCTTTTTTTAAGAGCTGCGACAAATTGGTCTATAAATTGATAATATTTTTTATCACTAATTCTTCGGTGACGCCAACCGAGGTAGATGGGATTGGTTAGTAGAGTATTATTATTGGTTCCCACGTCCAACACCAGGGCCAAGGTTGTATTTGGATCAATGCCGCCCAGAATGGTATAGAGCATGAGCTTGCCAAGGGCAATGTGTATTCCGCCAACTCCTTGGTCTCCGATGCCCAGTACCCTTTCACCATCGGTAACTACGATTAATTTGATATTTTTGTTTACTACATTGGCGACGATGGTTGCTAGATGGTGACGATCTGGATAGGCAATGTAAGTTCCCAAGGGGTATTTAAATTCTTCACTAAAAGATGAGCATCGTTTGGCAACCTGGGGAGTATATATGAGCGGCATGACTTCCCGTAGATTGGCAACTGCGAAGGCATAAAATAGAGATTGATTGTGGTAATACAATTCCATTAGAAATTTACTTTTTTCATCCGCATTGCTTAGGGAGTTAAGCTGCAGATGAATTCTACATAGCTGTTGTTTGGTATTTTCTATGGCAAAGGGCAATTTATCTAGCAGTTTAAATTTTATTCTTTCCTCTTTGGTGAAAGCTGTGCTTTTATTAAATTTATTTCCATGGGAAGAAGGGAAGGTTAATGTATTTTTCAATGCCATTTATTGTCTATTTAGTAAATTTGGTCTATAACTATACATCGAGTTCAATAATTTTTTAAGCTAATTCTTTACAACCTATGAGCCGAGTGGAGGTTCTATGATAGATTGTTTTACCAGTGAGAGCCATGGAAAAGATATTAAAATATTACCCATTGTGCAGAGTGATTTTTCTCCGTGGCTAGCTTTACAGGATGAGCGTCTTAGAACCATAGTTATGCATAGCAATTTCACCGCTAAGTCGAATCAATATTTTCTGATATTTGGTCAGCACGGGGAGTTAGAAAAAGTTTTGTTTGGCCTTGAGTCTTTGGATAGTTTTCTATCCTTTGGAGTTTTACCCAAAGTGTTGCCCTCAGGGGTTTACAGAATTGAAATCGGAGAATTTTCTTCTCTACAATTGGAACGAGCGGCTATTGGCTGGGGCATGGGTAGCTATTGCTTTGATCGCTATAAAAATACCACGGGAAGTGGAGCACGATTAAATTGTGAAGGCTACGCACTTTCTAGAATTAATAGTATTCTGCAAGCTATCTATTTAGCCAGAAATTTAATTAATATCCCCGCTGCTGATCTGTGCCCCCAACAGCTGGCTGCCACAGCTGTGGCTCTGGCTCAGGAATTTCAAGCTAAGGTTAAAGTTATAGAGGGAGAGGAGTTGGCAGTGGAATTTCCCACCGTTTATGCCGTTGGCAAGGGCAGTGAGAAAAAACCGCTGCTCATAGATTTAGAGTATGGTAATGGTGCTGATCCTAGGGTAGTTTTAGTTGGCAAAGGAGTGTGCTTTGATAGTGGGGGATTACAGCTTAAGTCATCTTCCCATATGATGCTGATGAAAAAAGATATGGCCGGTGCAGCCCATGCGCTAGCCATTGCCCGTTTGATCATGGAAGCAAAACTACGGATAAATCTCCGCGTAATTATTCCCGCGGTGGAAAATCTACCATCCGGAGATTCTCTTAAACCCAATGATATTATCAGAAGTCGCAGCGGCATAACCATTGAAGTGGGTAATACGGATGCTGAAGGTCGGCTAATTTTAGCCGATGCTCTTTCCTATGCTTCCGAGTGGAAACCACAGTTAATCTTAGATTTTGCAACTCTAACGGGTGCCGCTAGGGTTGCTTTGGGCCCTAGCATCGCGGCGCTATTTGCCAATGGCGATAATTTAGCCGATGATTTAGTGTCAGCAATGAATCGAGAAGGAGAGCCTGTTTGGCGCCTTCCTCTCCATGATGCCTACGAAGAATATCTAGAAAGTGACATGGCAGATATGCTTAATGTGGCGAAATCTGATAACGTAGGTGGTGGAGCCATTCTCGGAGCGCTTATGCTGCAGAAGTTCGTTGCCCCTGATATTGAATGGGCGCACTTCGATATTAATGCCTACAATAATTGCTCTAAACCAGGTAAACCCAAAGGCGGTGAAGCGGATTGCGTGGTGGGAGTATTTAAATATTTAGAGCAGCGCTTTAGCTAGGTAACTTTTACAAGCCACATGGCACAGCCTGAGAAAATCATTTGCATGGCAACGGCTGTAACTATGAGACCGGCAATTCTGATAATAGTGCCCGTGGCGTTGAGTTTTTCTAAGCCACAGCTAATGGGGTAGGAAAGCAACATAAATCCTAGATTGATTAAAAGGGAAATGGTGATGCATACTATGGTTACCAACGTGCCATGAATTGATGCTAGCGTTATGGCAGCAGTCATGGTTCCTGGACCAGCGATTAGCGGGGTGGCCAGTGGAACAATGGAAATATCAGAACATTCTTGGTGGTCATCGTCATCTATAACTAAAAACTCTCCTTTTTTAACAGCATTTAATCCTATGCTGAAGAGAATTATTCCTCCAGCTACGCCCAGGGAATAGATTTCAATGTGAAAGATGCGTGCCAAGAGAAAGTCACCTACGCAGGTTAAGGATACCAATATTATCCACGATACCATAGTGGATTTTAGAGAAATGGCAGTTAGATTCTGGTTACCCTGGGTAACTTTTTTAGAAGCCAAAAAAAATACCTTGCTTACGGGATTAAGCAATGCAATGAAATACATGGTGTTTTCTAAAATTTGTGCCAAGGTCATGCGCGCTATATGCCACATACTTAAGGTGGTTGTCAATATGTGTCACCGATGATTTAGATTAAAATTTTTAATTTAGTTATTTTCATGGAAGGAGCATTTTTTCACTATTAATTTTAGCTGATTTTTTGCCCGAGTTATTGCCCAAAAATAGTGAGCAAATGATACATTGCTGAGCTACAAATTGCTTTGGACTAAGTAACTAGCTTGCTATTGGCTATAATTAGTCTAAAATATATAGGGTAGCTTATTTTGATTATAGAAATTTTTGGAGAAAATAAATGCGTAAATTGTTAGTTTTTTTTGTTTCATTAACTGCCATTTTTCTTTTAGGGTGCAGTAAAGAGGATAGCAGTACCGTAACCATGGAACAACAGGATATGAATGTCTTAGTACCTGCTGCTGATGTTACCACAACTCAAGAATCTCCGTCATTACCCATGCCCGAGCAGATTGCACCAGCTAATTCTGAACCTGCCACACCAACTACCTTGGAAGCGGTTTACCCTAGCTCCCAGGAAATAGCAGTACCCATGGAACAGGAATCGGCGTCGACCTCCGTAGCAGTGCCATTAGAGAACGGGAATTCAACGCAGGAGTCATTGGAACCTATTCAAGAAAAGGCAATTGAAGTTGCTACGACTCCTGCAATTCAGAGTGAATAGTTTCGATGTTATAAAATACATAGGGTAAATAACCCTATGTATTTTTTTACATATTTTGCCTTTAGTCTACGTTGTTCATGCAATCTAATTTCAGAATATTTTTTTTGGCCTTGGTTTTTTTTCATGCCTTGGGGTGCTCCCATGCTAGGAAAAATCTTGGTATTAGCAAATTGGAATGGGAAAGCTATAGCAAAAGTCATAGGAATGCTTTAGCTAGTAATTTTAATACCATGGTTGAAGAACGTCGTGCCATGGTGTCGAGGAATACTGAAAATTTAATTTACCATGGTTATCTCAACGTTGAAATTAGGAATGGTAAAGCTATGTTTCCTCCGGATTTTATTACCTGGCAAACGTACCGACCAGTAAATTTTAGAATACCCTGTAATCAGTGTCAAGAAATTGCTTTGCTGAATGAGTTTAATTCTAAACTGGAGGCTAAGCTGGAGATCTGTTTCTTCGAGAATGCTTTGTACATTGACCCCAGCACCCACGATACTGATAAATTACTTGGTTCCCTAGCTATTTACTGGTCACCTCTATGGCAAAGCGGTTTTAACTACGAAAATGTTAGTAGTACCGGTAGGGTAAAGCTTAATGATGTTACCATTGAGGTGCACCAAATTAATGAAGATTAATCTGTATAGTAGTAGTTTTTACTCGTAATAAATACTGCATTGGCATCGGTGAATTTTCCCCTAAACTAACAATAATAGTGGGAGATACATGGTTGCTTAGTTCTATATTTAAAAAGTATTGTATAATATGTGGTGAGGTCACGGATAGTGATTTAGGTGTCTGCGAACCCTGTGTCTCTGAATTACCTCTTTTAAAAAACCATTGTCGCCTATGTGCCGAAACATTACCGCTAAGTGAAAATTTATGCGGCCGTTGCCTCACTGCTACTTTTCATAACCTAAATACCATGGCTATGTTCTACTATGCTACCCCCATAGATAGGCTAATTAGGGATCTTAAATTTGGTTCTAATCTTATGGTAGCGAAGGCCCTAGGGAAAATGCTGGCGAAATATTTGCTCAGCTGTTTCCGGAAAGAAAAACCGGAGGTAATTGTCCCTATTCCTCTGCATTCTAGTAGATTGAAACAAAGGGGTTATAATCAAGCCTTGGAAATTTCCATTTATGTGTCTAAAGCCCTGGAAATTCCATTGGATAAATTTAGCATAACTAGAGTTAAAAATACCCAAGCTCAGGCACAGCTTGGGGCAAAGGATCGCAGGCATAACGTTCGAGGAGCTTTTAGAGTATCCGCTGGTTTTGCGTATAGACACGTGGCTCTCGTCGATGATGTTATTACCACGGGCAGTACGGCGATGGAACTAGCTAAAACCTTAGTTGGGTGTGGTGTGACTAAAATAGATCTATGGTGTTGTGCAAAAAGTTCTCTTGGTAGGTCATGATTAAATTGAATGCCTAATAAATACCCATAGCCATCATTCGTTGATTATAAATTTATTATTTTAAGCAGGAAAAATTTTTTGATAGTGTAATTAAAATAATTAAGGAATAAAACGAGAGATCTTAGCGCCAAAATCCCATAAAATGAGTACGTCAGTGTACTGTTATTCTGTATGAAAGCCTATGGAACTGCAAAAACCATATATTGGCGTCCCCAAGGGGAGTCGAACCCCTGTTACTGCCGTGAAAGGGCAATGTCCTAGGCCTCTAGACGATGGGGACATAGTAAAAATGGTGGAGCTAAGCGGGATCGAACCGCTGACCCCTTGCATGCCATGCAAGTGCTCTACCAGCTGAGCTATAGCCCCGTTTATACTAAACCAATGAGATTCTAATTAAGTTATGTGAGATGTCAATGCAAATTTTCAGCGATCCTTAATTTGGCTAGTTTTTTGCTACGAGGAAGACCCCGAGGAGGATTATAAAAATACCAAAGATCCTTATGATACCCAGATGTTCTCCCCAGAGATAGTGAGCGGCAATGGCGCTTACTATGTACCCTAAACTAATCATGGGATAGGCCATGCTTACCTCTGTTCTTGAAAGCACCAAAAGCCAGGTTATCATGCTGAGAACATAGGCTCCTAGGCCACATAAAACCCATGGTGAGGTCGCTATTTTTAGGGCAATGGGGAAAAAGCTATGTAAATTAAAGCTAAAGTAACCTATCTCCAGCATGCCGGCTTTTAGGGATAGTTGTGCCATGGTATTGAGCAATACGCTGACGATAATTAGAGATAAAATAGTAAATGTCACTTTTAAATTATTTCCCCTTTGGTAAAATCAACTTAGTGGCACTAGTCTAGTGTCTTTGTTGCCACTCTATTAGTTTGCTAGGCGGCCATTTATTTTCCGGAAAAACTATATAATTTTTTAAAAAAGATAGCAAATCTAGTTACCCCTAGCATTGATTTTTCGAAGTTACTGGCGTTACTATTTTTATCCATTTTGTAATTAGATTGGAGCCAGTTTCTATTGCATTAGCAATAATTAACAAGTACAATCCCATCCGAATAATAATAAATTAGGGTATTGTAAGCTATGCCGAGCATAAAGATTAAAGAGCATGAATCATTTGATGTTGCCATGCGCCGCTTTAAAAGAGCCTGTGAAAAGGCTGGTATTCCCGCTAAATTGCGCCAGATAGAATACTATGAAAAACCTACGGCAAAGAGGAAACGTAAGCGTTCCGCAGCCGTTAAGCGCCAGCAAAAGCAAACTGGACCTCGGAGTTATGGTGTTAGAAGACAGCGAAGTACCTAGCAATGTCTTCGGATACTTTATTGTTGAAAATCAGGGAAGATATGAAGGAATGTATGCGACGCAGGGATACGCTTCGTCTAGGCACTATTCGTATGCTATTGGCGGCTGTCAAACAGCGGGAAATAGATGAGAAAATAGTTCTAGATGATAGCCAAGTCATTGCCATTGTAGATAAAATGATTAGGCAACGCAGAGATTCGGCGGAGCAGTACGGTAGAGCTCAGCGGCAGGATTTGGTTGCCCAGGAAGAAGCTGAAATAGCTGTTTTGGTAGATTTTATGCCGCAACCTCTTACGGAACTAGAACTTAGGGAGATCATTGAGAAAGTAATAGTTAATGTCGGCGCTCATTCCCTGAAAGACATGTCCCAGGTAATGAATGAAATTCGCAGTAAAGTTCAGGGAAGAGCAGATATGGCTAAGGTAGGCATGGAAGTCAAAAAAATATTAGAAAAATAGTAATACCTCCTAGTGTTACTACAAAAATTATATGTCACATCTAATTCCAAAAAGCTTTGTTGATGATTTGCTATTGAAGGTAGACATTACAGAGGTCATTGGAGCCCGCGTGAAATTGAAGCGTACGGGCAGTAATTTTCTAGGATTATGTCCATTTCACAGTGAAAAAACACCATCTTTTAGTGTTAGCCAGCCGAAGCAGTTTTACCATTGCTTTGGCTGCCATGCTAGCGGTAACGCCATTACTTTTTTAATGCAGTTTGAAAAATTGGATTTCGTAGATGCCGTGGAAAGCTTAGCAGCAAGTTTTGGTATGGTAGTGCCTAGGAGCGAGCACCGTGATGGCAATGATAATTATCGGGGTTTCTGTGAAATAACCGAGCAGGTGACCCAGCTTTTTGAGGGAGAATTAAAGAAATCTAGCAAAGCCATTGGCTATTTAAAGTCTAGGGGATTAAGCGGGGTCATTTGTAAAACATTCAGAATTGGCTATGCTCCTGCCAATTGGGATAATTTACGCTCCCTATATAGTAATTCAGAATTCAAAAAACAAAAGATGCTAACTTTGGGGATCATTGCCACCAAGGATAGGAGTATCTATGCAAAATTTAGGGATAGAGTAGTTTTTCCCATTCGCAATGCCAAAGGTCATATTGTTGGTTTTGGCGCTAGAACCATTGGCAATGATGTAGCCAAGTACCTAAATTCCCAAGAAAGTTCAATATTTCACAAAGGAAATGAACTCTATGGTTTGTATGAGGCGAAAAAAGCTTCACGAATGATGTCACAATTAATTGTCGTTGAGGGATATTTAGATGTTGTCTCCTTGGCACAATTCGGCATAACCAATGTGGTAGCAACTCTGGGTACAGCCATATCTTCACAGCAGATACAGCTGCTGCTACGTCACACGTCTAGTATAGTATTTTGCTTCGATGGAGATAAGGCCGGTAGGGCTGCCGCATGGAGAGCTCTGGAAGTTTCTCTATCCTATGTTAGAGATGGTATTCACATAAATTTTTTATTTTTACCTGAGGATCTAGATCCCGATGCTCTGATTAGAAGTCGCTCTCGGGAACAGTTTAATCATTTATTAAAAACGACATCGATTTCCCTGGAGGAATTTTTTATTAAGCAACTGAGAAGCATGATTGATAGTGATACTATTCACGGCAAGGCTGCACTGGTGCAACGTGCAAATACTATGATTCAAAAAATGCCTCGGGGGATTTTTTATCAATTATTATTATCCAAAGTAGCCATGGTGGCTGGTATTAATAAAGAGGAAATGTTACTTTTTGGGGAGCAACTACCCAAGGCAAAGGAGATAAGTTCCGGAGAGGCTAGAACCAGTGAATCGTTACCATTGCCCATGCAAAAAATAGTTAGTATTTTATTGCATTATCCGTACGTTATTTCAGAAATAGATAATATAAATGACTTAGAATCCATAGAGATAGTAGGCGTGGATTTAGTAAAGGAGCTATTGGAAATTTTAAAAAACAATCCCAAAGCTACCACGGGAGCTATTTTAGAGCATTGGCGAGGTAAAGAGGGAGAGAATATCTTGCTGGATTTAGTATCCAGAGTTCCAATTATACCTCAAAATCTCTTGAAAAATGAACTCCTAGGCCTTATACAAACATTAAGAAACATAGTCAACGAAAGAGAAGTTGATAAATTACTGGCAACGGTTACTAGGAATCATGAAGATAATGATGGTAGGCGTAAAAAATTGCAAGATTTGATTGTAATATTAAAACAAAAACAATAGGTTATACATGCAACGAAAAAACGTAAAAAATCAAGCAAAAAAGATGAAAATGGTGAAAAAATCTGGGGCACAGCGCAAGCTAAAAGTAATTAAAAATAGTAAACAGGTGAATTTAATGGCAGGTGGTAGAGCGGCAAAGGTAGTTAAGAAGAAGAAAGAGTTACCTAAAAAACTAGAAACCTTAAAGGCAAAGAATAAAAAAAATGACGAGGCTAATGTTCTAGCCAAGGAGAAACGAAAATCTAAACCAGAGAAAAATCCAGAGGTTACTAAAAAGGCTTCCGAAAGAGAGGATTTAAATGAGCTGATTGCTAAGGGCAAAGATCAAGGATATTTAACATTTTCAGAGATTAATGACCATCTTAGCCATGAAGTGGTGGATCCAAATCAAATAGAAGATATTATTGGTATGCTCCACGATGATATTGGTATTCCCATTTATGAGGAGAATGCGGATTCCACTGACGGTGCCGTTGAAGTGGTGGCAACGACGGATGAGCGAGCTACCATTACAACCATTGAGGATGAGACAGGAAGAACTAATGATCCCGTAAGAATGTATATGCGAGAGATGGGAAGCGTAGATTTACTGACTCGTGGAGGAGAAATTAGCATTGCCAAGAAAATAGAAGAGGGTTCTAAAAATGTGCTCGCTGCAATCTCTTATTTTCCCGGTATCATAGAATCCATATTGTTGGAATACGCTAAAATGGAAACCACGGATAGGCGACTACAGGATATAATATTGGGGTTCTATGACATTGAAAAATGGTATTCAGCTCCCGTGGGAGTAAGAAAAGTAGATGGTGGTGAAGAATTAGTTTTGAAGCCACTATTGGCAAAGCGCGGCCATGATCTTGAAGATGAGGAGAACGAGGAGGAAGAAGGAGACGAAGAGCAGGATGACAGTGATGAATTGGATCTGTTTGAGTCAGGACCGGATCCAATTATTGCAAAACAGCGCTTTGAAAAGTTGGGCAAATTATATGACCAATATACAAAAGCACTGGGAAAATACGGTGTCAAACATGGTACTACTACCAAATTAGCTCAGCAGATGGTTGATAGTTTTACGCAATTTAAACTAACTACCAAGGAGTTTAATAAACAGATTGGTAAAGTCAGGCGCGTGGTAAATAGCATTCATGCTGTGGAAAACCTGATTGCATCTCTATGCACTAGGACATTAAAGGTTCCTCGAAAACTATTTATTAGCTCATTTCTGGGACATGAAACTGATTTATCCTGGGCGGAAAATTTTTCCCGGGAGAATAAAAAATACGCTATGGAATTGGCTAACTATAGTGCTGATATTCAAAGGGAACAGAAGAAATTGCTAGCTTTGGAAACTTCGGTGGGTATATCGCTGGCTAAAATTAAGGAAATTAATCGGCAAGTTAATGCCGGAGAGCTTAAAGCTCGTAGAGCAAAGAAGGAGATGATTGAAGCAAATTTGCGCTTGGTGATTTCCATAGCTAAAAAATACACCAATCGTGGTTTACAATTTTTAGATCTGATACAGGAGGGTAACATTGGCTTAATGAAGGCCGTTGATAAATTTGAATATAGGAGAGGCTATAAATTTTCCACCTATGCCACCTGGTGGATTCGGCAGGCCATAACTAGATCCATTGCTGATCAGGCGCGAACCATACGTATTCCCGTGCACATGATTGAAACGATCAATAAATTGAATCGCATAACTCGACAAATTACCCAGGAGACTGGTGTCGAGCCCACGCCGGAGGAATTGAGTGTGCATATGCAAATGCATGAAGATAAAATTCGCAAGGTATTGAAAATTGCCAAGGAACCCATTTCCATGGAAACTCCCATCGGTGATGAGGAGGATTCGCACCTGGGAGATTTTATTGAAGATACAACAACACTTTCGCCTACGGATGCTGCTACCCATGGTGGTCTTAGGGAAGCCACCAATGATGTGCTTGCAACTTTAACACCCCGGGAAGCCAAGGTATTACGTATGCGTTTTGGTATAAATATGAATACAGATCACACCTTGGAAGAGGTTGGTAAGCAATTCGATGTGACCCGGGAGCGCATTCGTCAGATAGAGGCCAAAGCTTTGCGAAAGTTACGCCATCCTAGTCGGTCTGAAAAATTACAGAGTTTCGTTGACTAAATAATTACAGTTTTATATCTCCAGGGAGGTTTAAAATATGAAGTTTAGCAATAAGTTAGCTATCCAGGAGCTCTTGCCATTTTACAAGATTAGGCAGTGGCATATATGGGTTTCTGGTAGCCAATAAAATTTCTATTTTTGTTTAAAATCTGCTATCTTAGAGCCTTCCTTGGCACTAAAAAATTATGAAATTAAAAAAGATAAAATTATCTGGCTTTAAGTCATTTGTGGATTTTACTTCAATAGAATTACAGAGCAATCTAACAGCCATTGTAGGGCCTAATGGCTGCGGTAAATCAAATATTATAGATGCTATTAGATGGGTCCTAGGGGAGATATCTGCTAAGCAACTGCGGGGTGATTCCATGAGCGATGTGATATTCAGTGGATCATCAGCTAGGAATCGCGTGGGTAAAGCTTCGGTGGAGTTGATTTTTGACAATGGAGAAATCGTTTTTGGTGGAGAGTATGCTAGCTATAGTGAAATTTCCATTAAAAGAGAGATTAGTAGAGATGGGTTTTCTGATTACTTTATTAATGGCAGCAGTTGTAGACGTAGGGATATAACCGATTTATTTCTTGGTACGGGTTTGGGGCATGGCAACTATGCAGTTATTGAGCAAGGAACCATATCCCAATTCATTGAAGCAAAGCCCGAAGAGGTTCGTATTTTCATAGAGGAAGCTTCCGGTATTTCTAAATATAAAGAGAGGCGGAGAGATACTGAAAATAGGATAAAACAAACAAGAGAAAATTTAATTAGATTCAACGACATATTAATTGAAATTGATAAACAACTTAAAGTTCTAAAGAGTCAGGCGCGGGCGGCTGAGTACTATAAAAAACTCAAAGATAGGGAACGTCTGGTCCGTGCAGAATTAATTGTTTTACACATGAGAGATCTCCATGGGAAATTGTTAATTCATAGATCAGCCATTGAAGATCAGGAGCTTCTATTAGAAAAAAATATAAATGAATCAAAGGTGTTTGATGCCAAGATTGCGACCCTAAATAATCAATATGCTATGGATGTGGAAAAATTTAATGAGGTGCAATCCGAATATTATTCCCTGGGAAATGATATTGGTCGCAGGGAACAGCAAATAAAGCATATAAAAAATAGAGGTGAGGAATTAGCTAAAGATTTAGAGGAATCGCATAGCAGTTATCAGGCAACTTTGGTGCATCGGAAGAGTGATCAGGAGCAAATAGATTTGTTAGTTACCCAAAAATTGCAGCAAGCGGAGAAAATTACTGCGCTGCAAAGAGTAGTAACCCAAACCCAGGAGGAATTAGAAAAAATAGAATTGGATGAGGAGCGTTGGAGAAAATCGTGGGATACTATCATCAGTACTATTTCCCAGGCGGACAAGACATTTGAGTTAGAGCAGACTAATCTTAGGCATTTGGAGCAGATGTTGGAAGGAGAGCAAAGGGAATTAGATAAAGTTGAAAAGGAATTGATGGGCATTGATATTTCGGTGGTAAACAGTGAGCTTCTAACCCTGAGTAATACTTTGGTGGAGTTTGAAGCGAAACGGAAGAGGCTGCGCGAAGAGGTTGAGGCTAAACAGCAACAGATTATTCATAAACGCAGCGAACTTGATAAACTTGTGATGGAGTTGGATAGTAATAAAAATAATTTACAAATATTGAAGGGACGTCAGGCATCTTTAGAAGCTTTACAGCAAGCAGCTTTGGGAAAAAACAATTCAATTCTAGCTGAATGGCTGAGAGCGAATCACCTTATGGAAAACAGAAGGCTTGCCCAGGAAATAGCGGTAGCGGATGGCTGGGATACGGCCGTGGAGATAGTGCTAGGAGCTTACCTTGATGCTATTTGCATGGATGATATAAAAAACATACGCCATGCCGTTTCTGTATTGAGTAATAGTAGTTTAACCATCTGCGATCATAGCGTTGCCCCCATGACTTTTTCAAACTCTAGGTTAAGTTTGGCTACGCTGGCAAGTAAAATTAACTCTAAGCTAGCCGTGGAAAATTTACTCCACGGTGTATACACCGTGGCTACCCTGGAAGAAGCTTTGGATATGCGGAATATGCTATGTTCCGGAGAATCGATGGTGACTAAGGATGGCGTTTGGATAGGTCAAAATTGGCTTCGCTTAGCTCCAATTGCTGATCCTAAACTGGGTATTTTTCAACGGGAACGGGAGTTGACGGCGTTACAAACTACCATAGCTCGGGAG
>JAVBML010000067.1:0-9421 GCA_031552655.1 Gammaproteobacteria bacterium | reverse complement strand
CGCCTCGGCCGTCCCGCAGCTGGAATACGCTACTATGACTTAACGCTGAGTATAGATTTTTAGCACTCGCTTTGCTCTACTAAAAACCCTCACCTACCTCGGACTACTAGCCTACACTTCGTTCTCCTTGGCTAGCAGCGTAAGACTCTTGGCATAGGATTTCATGGTGCACCTCTTCTTTTATTACTATACAATATAGTAAATGGTTATGACTCTGACTGATATATTAACCACTATTTTTCGTCATTTCAACTGGTGGTTTTAACTATGGCACATCTCCTTCGGTATCCGCAAATTACTTAAATCTTCCTGGAACGTGTCATGGAGTATTTACCATAACCACCGTAAAAGAATCCGTATAGTCGCGCCAATAAACGATTTTGTGATTTTCAATTGTAACTATCGAACAAAATTTATTATCGTAGTTTTTTCCTGTTTGAGGGACGATTCCATGCACTTCGTATTCTAAAATTATAGTTTGATTATCCTTTGCTTTATGAACCCTTAAATTATCACTTGAATGCAGGATAATGGAATAATCGGCGAACCAATCCATATAAGCGGCGCGGCCTTCGATTTTGTTTGTAAAACCGGGAACATCGTACATAAATTCAAAGATGGCGTTTTCAGCAACGGCATCCCAAAAATGCTCTCCCTCGACCTCATCCCTGAGACCTTGCATAATAATACTGAAAAATGGCTCCGCTTCTCTCTTAAATCCAGGGTGATTTCTATTCATAGTGTTCTCTCCCGTTTAATGTCAGATATGTGATTTCACTAAGGCCCGCACCTCGTTATTTTGTCGCAAGCTCAAAGCTTTTATCAATTCTGTTGCATATTTCTTTTATGGAAACAGAACCATTGAGACAAATTGTAAACCAATGTTTTTTATTCATATGATACCCCGGCAAATATTTTTTGCCATCGATCAAAGTTTCTATATTTTCTGGTTTTTCGCGTAAATCAATAATTTCTACTGTGCCTTCCATATTCAAACCCAATTTCTTCTTTCGCACGCCTAAAAGCGCGGCATACCATTTTGCATTGTCACTGCGCCTGAAAATTGCATTGTGGGGAAAACGTTCCCATAAAAATTCCAGTTCATTTTGATACTTTTCCCTAACGTATTGAATTACCTTTTTCGCATCCTCACTTTTAAACTCATTGGCTTCAAAACATAGATCAGCAATTGCAGCAAGCACATTTTCATATTCCTCCCTAACGATTTCCATGGATGAGTCTTTTGCACCAGAGATAAGGTGAGGAATATAATGTTCTTTTGAAAAGCTGTCGATTACGACCGCAGATACCAAACCGTTTTTAGTAACGGTAACCAACATTTCAAATTGCCCCTTAAGTAGCTTAGTGGAATAAACATAGGTATTCCCTTTTTCGCAAAACCCGAAGGTCCGAAGTTGTCCAAACTTTATTTTCCGATTTTTGAATAGAGTATCTCTATATGTCATAAAGGCAAATAATAAAAGTTTTTTAAATGTTACCAAAAAACAAATCGCTTAAAAACTAAATCCGTCAAGATTTTTTGAACCCTTATCGGACTTTATGGAACTATATACAATGGCGGAGAGAGTGGGATTCGAACCCACGGAGAACGGTTAAGTTCTCAGCCGATTTCGAGTCGGCCCCGTTATGACCACTTCGGTATCTCTCCCCAAATAAATAAACTAAAAATATCTACTCAATGCAACAATTAACCGCTTTTTTTACCATCTCCCCCAACTTAGCAAAAAGAGTATCCCTTTTTTCCTTGGGTATCGATTCTTCATTTAAATTTTTTAACTCATCGGAGGGAACAATTTTCATCGCTAATCCCCAAAACAAAGAATATAAGTTATAGGCTTTGGTAAAAAAATCCTGAGCTTCTTCCGCTGCATCTTGGTCCAACTTCTTGGTTCCAACTTCCATCAGACGATAGCTGGCAGCTAATAAATGTTTGGATAGACACCATACTTCCCCCTCATGGTCTCCAACAATTTTCTGCAATAATTCCTTTCTCATGCTACGAATTTCTTTGATTAATGCAAAATATTCCGATCTTTCCGTCTTAGCACCGGTAAAAAACAAATGCTCCTCAATGCCAATTAAATTCATTATGGCAATTGTTAGATCCTGGTCCGTGGAAAGATCCATGGGATCATGCTTTTTCAAAGCATCGTACCTATCGACAAGACTATTAATATTGTTTAAATATTCTCCATTATCCATGGCATCACCTAATGATAACTGTTAATAACTGGTAAGTTCATAAAATAGTAAACTTAAAATAGATAGTGAAACAATGGGGCTCACAACTTTTTGAAAAGGAAAATAGGCATGTCCGCCATTTCGCCTCTTTAATTTCCCATAGACTAACTCGTTAATTATCAAAATAAAACTACCAATAATAATACCTAGTACTATTTTATCAATTCCCCAAAGTTTGTTCAAAGCATGACCAATTAAATTATTTTTGCCTAGAGGCCATAGGACCAAAGCATAGCAGATAATTACATTTAATGCGCGACTACCGGGAAAAACAATCTTTTTTTTCCCTAGCCAATGATTTAGAGAAATCACCAAAGAAACAGTAAATCCTCCAATCCAAATACCACTAATTGTATCATCTATGCCAAAATATTGAGTTAACCCTATGCCCGCTGACAGTGCAACGGTACAAAGGGGACAAACTGCTACAACAGTTTCAGTAACAATTAATAGTAACCAGACAAAAACTAATCTCATGCTTGTAGATCCAACAAACTGGTCGGGGTGGCCGGATTTGAACCGACGACCACTTGCACCCCATGCAAGTACGCTACCAGACTACGCCACACCCCGCCTCTGTTCCATAGTAGTATTATTTACTATTCTATTACATTAGACAACCTAATAGCAATAGAAACTAAATCGTTTTTGCCATAAGTTGGCCACAGGCAGCCCTAATCTCTGCACCTCGAGATTTTCGCGTAATAGTATTAATCCCAGTGGCCAGCAAAACCCCACGGAAACTATCAATTTGCTCCTGCCTTGAAGGCCTAAAATTATCATTGCCCGTTAAATTGCCGGGTATTAAATTTACCTTATAGCGCCCATGAGATAATAATTTGGCTAGCTGCCTAGCCTGCCCCAAACTGTCGTTGATACCATCTAGCATGATGTATTCAATGGTAACGAATCTTCTTCTATCCTTAAAATAGTCATTGCATACTTCCATAAGTGTCGTCAAAGGAAATTTCTCATTTATGGGAATTAATTGACTCCTTAAAACATCATCAACGGCATGCAATGAAATAGCAATGGCAATCTCACTATCATTCCTTAGCCGCCTCAACCCCGGAACTATGCCACAGGTACTCAAAGTTACTCTATATTTAGATAATCCGTAGGCACTGTGACTAAGCATTAGCTCCACCGCTTGAATAACACTCTCATAATTCAACAGAGGTTCCCCCATACCCATGAAAACCACATTGGTTATTGCGTGAGCACGGACTCCCTTCAGAGGAGAAAGTTTATGCACCGCAAACCAAAGCTGCCCAATAATCTCCGCTAAACTTAGATTGCGCTTAAATCCTAAAAATCCTGTGGCACAAAAGGAGCAACCTACGGGACATCCAACCTGCGACGAAACACAAAGCGTACCCCTGCCATCTTCGGGAATGTAAACGGTTTCAATGAAATTTCCATCGACTAATCTAAGTAACCATTTTTTCGTACCATCCACAGCAATTTGCTCCTCCACTTGCTCCGGAACAGCAATCTCGCAGTGAGTAATCAGGTACTGTCTAAGATGCTGAGAAAGATTGGTCATCGTAGCAAAATCCCGATTTCCCAGTTGGTATATCCACTTAAGTAACTGCGTGGCTCGAAATGGCTTTTCTCCTAGCTCAAGAAAAAAATTTTCCAAAGCAGAGATACTATAATTTAATAGATTGATTTTTGTCACCGACGCTCTATTGTAATAATATTTTCAATGCGTCGGGCATAAAGGGGCGACCCGATGACCTGGCAACGCATACTCCCATGTTCCTACCGGTGGCAACTATTTTTTGATCACTTTTGCGAATAACATCCTGGCAGAAAACAAAGCGAATTCTACCGACCGGTTCTAAAATGGAGGTAACAATAAATTCATCACCACTTTTTAGAGATGCCTTGTAATCAACCGTGGCGCTCTTTAGTAAAAGATCAAAACCTAGCTCATGCATGGTACAACAATCTATGCCCAAACTTTTTAAGTGCCGATGTCTAGCATGGGCCATGTAAACAAAATAGTTAGCATTATTAACGATGCCTTGAAAATCCAACTCACTATCCCGTACCTCTCCTTCCCAAATAAATTTAGTATTACTATTCATAGCAGGCCCACTAAAAAATTCAAAAAACCTTCTTCATAAAATGGAATTTAGAAATTAAATAAAACCCCGTAACCATCTGAAACCATCTTCTAACCCTCCATGGTAACATACCTCTAGGTGCATCCATCGCACCGTTGGATTTAAAAATCCACTCCATTTATGCACGTTAATAGATCTGCCAAAATAATAAATCTAGATATCCTCACAGGCACCTAGTCACAACATGATACTTTTATAGTTTAGCCAGGATTCTCCGGTGTAAGCAAGCGATTCATTCTCCTAGCAAAAGCTGCCAAATCGTCTAATTTACCCCCCGCTAGCAACAAAGCTTGTTCATAGAAAAGATGGCTCCACTCGGAGAAAAGTTCATCATCTTCCAGATGTTGCAGTTTTCTAACTAATGGATGCCCAGGGTTTAACTCCAAAATTGGTTTGCTCTTTGGCACTTCCTGGCCAAAATTAGACATAATTCGCTGCATATTATAGCTCAAATCATCCTCCGTCGTAACGATGCACACGGGAGAATCCGTAAGTCGATCACTCAGACGAACGGCGGAAACTTTTTCCCCGAGATCATTTTTCATTTTTTTAATAATGTCAGCGTACTCCTCCTTTAGCTTATCCCGATTTTCGACGTTTTCATTTTTAACCAATTTAGCTAAATCCACATCTCCCTTGGTAATTGATTGTAACTTTTTACCTTGGTACTCTCGGTAATGTGTTAACCACCATTCATCAATGCGATCACTGAGCAATAAAACTTCAATGTCATTTTTTATGAATACCTCTAGGTGAGGGCTATTTTTAGCTACACTAAAACTCTCGGCACCTATGTAATAGATTTGTTCCTGTTCCCGAGGCATGCGCCCAAGATAATCGTCCAGAGTAACATTTTGTTCATCGCCATTATTTTTCGTTGAAGCAAACCTGAGTAACTTAGCAATGGTATCACGATTGCTAGGATCCTCCACCATTCCTTCCTTCAATACATTGCCAAAGGCTTGCCAAAATTTGGCATATTTTTCCGGTTCCTGGGTAGCCAATTTATCCAGCATATCTAAAACTCTCTTAACTATACCCGCCCTAATCTGTTCGATAACACGATTATTCTGCAAAATTTCCCGGGAAACATTCAATGGTAAATCCTTGGAGTCCACGATGCCCTGAACAAATCGTAAATAATTAGGTAAAAGTTGTTCCGCATCATCCATAATAAATACCCGTTGCACATAGAGCCTAATCCCCCTCTTTTTATCTCTGGTCCAAAAATCAAAGGGAGCACGCTGGGGAATATAGAGCAGCGTAATATATTCCAATTTTCCCTCTACGCGATTGTGACTCCACAGCAATGGGTCTTCAAAATCATGGCTAACATGATGATAAAGTTCTCGATATTCCTCATCCTTTATTTCACTTTTTGGTAATGTCCAAAGAGCAGTGGCTCTATTCACAACCTCATCTTCCGCCACCTTTTGTTTCTCATCCAAAGGTTTTTTCATCACTATGGGCAGAACGATGTGATCCGAATATTTGGTAATAATTTGGCGAATTTTCCAATGATCTAAAAGATCAGCATCATCTTTTTTGATGTGCAGTGTAATTTCCGTACCACGTTCCACTTTCTCAATATCTGCTACACTAAAATCTCCTTCGCCCGTCGACTCCCACACTACGCCAAATTTTTTATCAAGACCGGCCCTGCGAGTCCTAACAGTCACCTTTTCAGCAACCACAAAACTAGAGTAAAAACCTACGCCAAATTGGCCAATCAGCTTAGTATCTTTCATCTGTTCCGCGCTAAGAGAATTCAAAAATTCCCGGGTGCCAGACTTGGCAATAGTACCTAAATTTGCGATGACTTCATCGCGACTCATACCAATGCCATTATCCCTTACCGTGATGGTTCTAGCTTTAGTATCTATATCTATCCAAATTTTTAATTCACCATCATCTTCATAGAACTCGGGATTAGATAGCGCCTCAAATCTTAACTTGTCGGCAGCATCCGACGCATTGGATATTAACTCCCTAAGAAAGATCTCCCGATTGCTATATAGAGAGTGAGTTACCAATTGGAGTAATTGTTTAACTTCGGCTTGAAACCCTAGGGTATCTTTTTTCATATGTCACCTCTAACCTATTTACTATCTGTTATTGATACTTAAAATATAGCCAGAAATAAAATGGCTGGCAAGATATATTATGGTCATAATACTGATTTTATTATCCGAAACTGACCTAAACTTAGTTAATCGTAATATATGTTCATAAAATAATAAGCTATATTTACAAAATTCATTTCTCAAATTATATTTGTAATAACCAAAAATAAAACATAGCGGAGGCACCATGAAGAAAAACTATAATCCTCAGAATATCTTAGCCATCCTAGGAATTGTATTTGCATGTAATCTTTCTACCATGGCTCATCCTAGAACCCTAAATCCACTGATAAAAGATTTTGACAATTTTTTTCACGACCTTAGCTCTTCCTTATATTCTGATTTATACAGTAGGAATACAGGCGTATAAATAATTAATTAAAAAAAACAACTCATTATTTATATATATGTCCCCGGCATTGAGCCCAAGGATATGGAGCTAGGCATTGACAATAATACTCTGATAATTAAGGGCACAACGGTGCTAAGATTTTCCCATAAAGATAAGCGAGATAGAAGCCGCCGATCCTTTCATAGATACATTGAACTACCCGTATCCGTAAATGCCGATGGAGCAACGGCTAAAATCAAACACGGGCTTCTAACCATAGTTTTGCCTAAAGTGAAAGAAAGCAATGCTAAAAAAATAACTATTCAAGAATAGCTTTCCGGGAGAGATGGAGAATACTGAGAACCTCTCTCCTAGTGAAAAAAATTAACAATATCATAAGGCGATTAATACGAAAAACTTGCACTTGGCTGGATGCCATGCTAGGATAAAACATACGGTATTAGGAATTAATATCGTATGTTTTTATAGATAGTTCATTAATTATCAATCAATTAAGGAGGTGTCTATGTCTAATGTAACTGGTCCGTTTTCTTTTCTACCAATATTGGGTGATTTTAATCGGCGTCTAAAAATTTTCGATGATGATTTTTATCCCCATAAAAATGATTTTAGCTGGCAACCTAAAATTGATGTCATCGATGAGGAAAAACAAATCGTAGTAAAAGTAGATATTCCAGGAGTTGAACCAAACAACGTTGATATACAATTCGACAACCATACTTTAACTATCAGGGGAGAAAGAGATACTAAATGTCAGAAGGAAGATAAAAAAGATAATTGTATCTACTATGAACGTATCAAGGGTTCTTTCTATCGCAGCATAGCCCTACCTGGCGCTATAGATGAGGAAAAAATTTCTGCCAAAAGTAACCACGGTGTTTTAACCATCATTCTACCAAAACTTAAGCAGAGTATGGCTAAAAAAATCGAAATAAAAGCAGAATAGATCATATATTTTAGAATACATCCCTGGTCTCCATGGGATTCATGGGGACCAGCTATGCATTGGTAAGTTATGTATTTTTAGTGGATATATAATTGAATTTATTTAGCGCTAAAATAGCATATATCCAGCAAATCATAGACATCATAAATATTATAAAAATAGCGGGGGCCAGATCCAATAAAGACGATCCGAGGCACAGCATAAGCAATATCTGCTGTACCAATGATCCACAGCCCTTGCCAAAGCGCATGCCAATTAGCTCAGCGGCAGCCTTACCCTTGGTTTTTAAAGTAGTTTCCAGCGGTATATAACTCATCTCCTTGGTAACGTCAAAGATAGTATTTTTAGTAGAACGAGTAAAAATAACATGAATTGCTCCCCCATAGGCAGCTACCTTCGAAAGAGAAAAAGATAGCACGATGCCCAATAAATTATCTTTAAAAATAAGACAGCAAAAAAACACCATCCCTGTTAGCATAAAAACACAGGGAGAGATTAAAGCGGACACTAGCCACTTATACTTACGGATTATGTACATACCAATCATAGCAAATAAGATGCTAAATATAGAAACCCAAAAACTGACATCACCCATGAAACGTTGAATACCATTGGCATCATTGTTCAAAAATAGCTCAACGGATTTTTTCCATACGCCCTCCATAAGATTCATGGAAAAGTTGTAGCAAAAAAGCATAGTAGTAATCATCAGTATGGGCTTAGAGGAAAAAATTGTTTTCAAACTCTCCACTAAACTTATCCGGTGCCTAGCTTTATTCTCTCCATCGAAAACTTTACCATTAAATACCTCGGGACTAACGATGCTAGTTAATCTAGCGATAAAAAAAGATAGTAAAACTCCAGCGACAACAATGGAAATTGTAATTTTATTCAGCGTTAATTGCCAAGTATATTCCCCGGGCACCACAAATGATTTAGCTAAAATACTTGCGATCATCAAGCCAAACTGCGCAATAACTCCAAGTATCGGATAAAATCGCTTCGATTCCTCAAGGTTAGTTACGTGATTAACTGCCTGCCACAGTGATATGGAAAGCATGATGGTGACCCACATCTCCGCAAAGGCATAAAATAGTGCATAGTGCCATCTGCTAATAATGGGTAGAATATACTTTAGACTTGCCGAAGCAAAAATTCCAGATTTTCCAAAATTTATTAAAAAATAATCAGTGCGAGGATAAAGTACGAAAGCAAAAAGAACAAAATAGCTGATAAAAAACCAGTTCATTAAGTGAAATAATTTGCTGCGACTGAAGATATCAGATAGCTTAATGTAGACAAACATGAAAGCCATGGAAATAGGTAACACGAACCATATCTTAATGGCACTAATGCTTTCACCACCAAGTTCCGCCAGTACTAGCACATCCTTAGTTATCTTCAATATGCTATGAATATAGACAATCAATCGCTGCTAGCCAAGGAGAACGAAGTGTAGGCTAGTAGTCCGAGGTAGGTGAGGGTTTTTAGTAGAGCAAAGCGAGTGCTAAAAATCTATACTAAGCGTTAAGTCATAGTAGCGTATTCCAGCTGCGGGACGGCCGAGGCCAATTAACTTGCTGCGTTAAGACGAGTACGTTTAGGG
>JAVBML010000044.1:0-14976 GCA_031552655.1 Gammaproteobacteria bacterium | reverse complement strand
AAAATCTATACTAAGCGTTAAGTCATAGTAGCGTATTCCAGCTGCGGGACGGCCGAGGCCAATTAACTTGCTGCGTTAAGACGAGTACGTTTAGGGGTCACGATGGCCTAAACGTTTCACGAGTTAGCGGCACTCCTGATTGTTAAAAGATTTAACTTTTGGTAAATGGATTTTATTATGGGAGCATTGTCGAGCAGGAAGCCCGATATCTCATGGGGCAGTCGTTAGTTTTACTGACATTTATCCCAGGGAAGAGATGATGCAGATTGAGACTAACGATAACCTTTTTAGGGCAGAGGTTTTGCGGTAATCATTACGCAACCTCTGAGAAAGGTACTACTACTAGCAAAGGTACGTTTTCTATTTTTTAAGGGACTGTAAAATAACCGTGAATCATATTCTGGCATTTTTGCACTGGATTTTATGAGATTGCCATAGGCAAACATATCGCCGTGAAAATAATCCAGTTGAACGTTAGCTAACATGCTACCCAGGGTAATATTATTTGTAATTATATTCATCCAGGGAGCTTCTTCCCATTTTTTGTTTAAAAAACGATCTAGCAGTTCTCCCAAATCTCTAACATTATCAATTACACTGGTTATTTTTTTTGTTCTGGGTAAGGATTCAAATATATTGGGTAATTGTAGAGAATAGTAAACCGGAGATGGCTTTTTCAGACTAAAATACTGGGGCTGCATTATAGTAGCTAGGTATTCGTCAAGGCCATAGCCTTTGGGATCTTCATAGATCAGCTGCAATTCTTGAAGAGGTCCCATGGTATTCTCTCCATTGGTTGGTGCGCTTGCAGGAATGGTGCCCGTAATTATATATATGATGTGCTTTAAAGTATCAATCACATGGGGGTCAACTTTGTGATCCCTGTTACTTAGGGAGCGAACAAAGTGTTCCCAGACGATATCCAGGGATACTTTTTTTCTCGCATAGAGAGAATGCCGCCACCCTTGCTTATGTACATACATATCCAATTTAGACCAAGCGGGATCTTTTTTCATTTTTGCTACCCATTCCGTGGATAAAAAAATAATTTCACAGAACCATTCAGAATTAAATTCTTGGCTGCGTGTTATTTGGGTGAATACTTTCCAGTGATCGTAGAGAGATTTGGGAGGAAATTCTATAACGTTATATTTTTTACGTAGCTGTTTATGAGCTAGGGTTTCGCTGATTTTAGGAAGCATGTAGAGGGAGCGTCCGCCGGCAACAATGGAACATTGATTACGCCAACCTAGATATTCGCAGACTCCTATTTTTAAACCGTGACCAGCTGTTGCCAGGGAGAAAATTTTTCTACTAGTGTCGAAAAAAAACTCCACGGTGTTTTTTGTTATGATACCTAGAGGCATGGTGCCATAGGATAATTTACTTTTTATTGCATTGCTGGCTACGGTGTGATGTAAAGAAGGTTCCGTGGGGAAGCAAAAATGTGAATTGGCCGCTATCACAGCACCAAAGGGATATTTTACTTTGAAGAGAGGGAAATCTTTACCAGGGGAGAGGTCATCGATAATTGTTGTAAGTTCCCTAGAGGAATTAAGCACATCATTTCTAGCATCCTTCCAAGCTAGCTCTTCTATCAGTATACATTTCTCTTTGGACATACCTGTACTCTATTCTACACTCGTCTACACTTAAAATATCGCTGCAATATTACTCTTCCCATCCTTCCCAGCGTTTTGCCTATGATGCATACTAGCTAAATGGATGCTTGGCTTGTATCTCTATATACTGTGTCTATGTCTATGAGCTTTCATAAATGTTTTGTAATATCATGCATATCTTAATACCTATGTCTTGCTTTAAAAAATGTAACAAACATCCCGTAGATTGATGTTATATACAATGTTCTAAGCAAAACATGGTCATTTTTTAATGATTGATCATAGTAATTTATAATAACTAAGTTGTTGCCATGTGATTGCGATTTCACTTTGGCAATGATTCCTCCTGTTTTTATTAATTAAAATCTCAATAATTGTAACATAGTATTGAATTATATTCTATCCAATGGTTTGTACCGCTGTGATGGCAATGGCGTATACAATGTCTTTAGTGCAACATCCACGGGATAGGTCATTTACGGGTTTAGCTAATCCCTGTAGGATGGGTCCAACGGCTATGGTGTTGCTACTTCTTTGAGCAGTTTTATAGGCTATATTTCCGGCATCGAGATTCGGAAAGATAAAAACGGTAGCTTTGCCAGCGACTTCACTTTGGGGAGCTTTAAGTGCAGCTACGGTAGCGTCAATGGCTGCATCATATTGCAATGGACCATCAATAATTAAATTAGGTTGATTTTTTTTCACCATGGCAATGGCAGATTTAATTTTGTCGATTTCGGGACCCATGGCGGAATCTTTAGTGCTGTAACTTAACATGGCAGCATGGGGCGCGATGCCAAAAATATTGGCAGACTTAATGCACTGTGTTGCTATGATTGCTAATTCTTCAGCGGTTGGATTTGGATTAATGGCGCAGTCCCCGTAAATTAATACTTGCTGTGGAAGACACATAAAAAAAATTGAGGAAACCAGTTTTGCTTCGCTCCGAGGTTTAAGCATTTGCAGCGCTGGTCGTATGGTGTCTGCCGTAGTGTGTATGGCCCCGGAGACGAGCCCATCTACTTCACCGGAATATAACATTACGGTTCCTAGGACTGTGTTGCTGTGTAATTGCTGCTCAGCAGTTTCCTTTGTTAGTCCTTTGCTGTGACGTATATTACATAAAATATCGATATATCTTTCCCTGCAATGCGATGGTTCAATAATTTCAATGCTATCATTTAGTTTGATGCTATGTTTTTTACAGGTGTCATAAATTGCTGATTTTTCTCCGAGCAAAATGGGCTGTGCGATGCTCAGATCCATGCAAATATTGGCGGCTGCTAGGGTACGAGGTTCATCTCCTTCGGGTAAAATGATTTTTTTCCCCAGAGCTCGAGCTCTGGAGAATAGTTGATATTGGAACATTGCTGGTGTACAGCTGCGTTCAATTAGCGCGCTCGGTGTTTGCAAAAGGTGAGTAAGGTCCATGGATATGGCTAGAAACGTTGCCAATTGCTCTGGATTATTTTGCAATTTACCGGGAGGAATGATTGCCAGCAACGGCAGTTGCTGTGAGGCGCAATATTTTTCGATGGAACTAGTGCTAGTAGCATCACATTCATTGGCTATAATGCCCATTACTCTATGAGGTTTGTAGGATGAAGCGACTAAGGATAGTTGTCTTAGGGATTTTTCTAGGAAAGGTTGCGGTGTTACAGTAAAAATTACCGCAGCATCCAAAGATTCAGCAATGAGACGATTTAATTCCATGGCATAGGGTTCCCTAAGTGATAACCCTTGTACCACTAGTAAATCTTTCTGGGCACCATGAATTTCACTTTGTTCAAATATACTAGCTAACAGTTCATCGCGTTGTTTATTTGCTAATTTGTCTTCTAGCCATGGGGAATCCAGAGGTGGCAATGGTGCTGCGGAAATATTATTCTTCGCCGCTAAATCTAATAAACCATGGGCGATATAGCTGAATTCCGTGGAGACATTTGCTGGTACTAACATGATAATTTTCATGGCGTTATATTTTCTGAATATGATTATTAATAATTATCGGCGGTAGTTTCCTGGTCGCTTACCATGGCTACACTCGCCGAAGCACCAATGCGATCAGCGCCGGCGGCAACCATCTTAGTGGCATCATTTTTCGTGCGAATGCCACCGGAAGCTTTTATGTGCATATCTGGGCCGATTATGCTGCGCATTAATTCTAGATCTTCCACGGTGGCTCCACCACTTTGAAAGCCCGTGGATGTTTTAACAAAGGTTGCTCCAGCGGCTTTTGCTAGGACGCAGGCAGCGATTTTTTCGCTATGATTTAGCAACGATGTTTCTAGAATTACTTTAACGTCATATGGTTGTGCAGCTTCCACTACTGCGCAAATATCTCCATGGACTAATTTGTAGTTTTTGGATTTTAGAGCACCTAGGTTAATTACCATATCTATTTCCTGGGCCCCGGCACTAATAGCTTCCTTTGTTTCAAAGACTTTGGTATTTGTGGTGGTGGCTCCCAGGGGAAAACCTATTACAGCAATCGGTTTTACTTTGCTGTCCGCAAGTAATTTAGCAGCGAGTTTAATATTACTTACATTGACACATACACTGGCGAAATGATGCTCCTTAGCTTCATTGCAAATTCTAGTGATGTCACTGCTGCTAGCTTCGGGTTTAAGCAATGTGTGGTCAATTATTCTAGCTAATTCATGGTTACTAAGTTCTTTGATCTCACTACTATCAATGAGATTTTCGAATCCCAGGTTACTATTTTGATCTTTTGCCATGGTAGATTACCCATCGTCAAATTTGTTTTCCATTATACATGGGTAGTAAAATTATTTCTATGATTTTAAAAGTATTTTTAGTAAATTGGATAGTTCACGGTGATCGTAGTTCATGAATTGCAATGGCATTTAATTTTAAATTAATTAGCTTATTTTTCCATGGCACTGTTTAAATTTTTTTCCGGAACCACAGGGACAAGGGTCATTTCTCCCTACTTTTGGTAAATCTCTCGTGTAGGGCATGTTGGTAGTCTTTTCTTCGGGTTCTGCCGTTGCCACATTGGTATCATTGATGGCACCGCTGGGTGCGTGGATAAAATTCATATGCATATGTTCTAGTTCGGCGGTACGTCTGCGCTCCTCTTCTATTTCCTTTGCATCGTTGGAATTACGTATTTGTATGGCATAGAGAGTTTTAATCACTTCGATTTTGATTCTGTCTAACATGTGAGTGAATAGATGGAAAGCCTCTTTTTTATATTCTTGCTTAGGATTTTGCTGGGCATAGCCGCGCAAATGTATGCCATCGCGCAATTGATCCATGGCAGCGAGGTGATCTTTCCAATGGTTATCTAGTATTTGTAGCATAATGGAACGTTCAATGTCGCGCATTATTTTAGCATCAATTTTCGCTTCTTTGGAGTGGTAACTGTCCGTTAATTCTGTGAAAATTTTGTCCCGTAAATTTTCTTCGTGGAGCTCCTCATTTTCTACTAGCCATTGTTTGATTGGCAATGTAACGCCAAAATCTTGCTGTAGCTCCCTTTCCAATGCTGCGATATTCCATTGTTCTTCGAGGCTGTGAGGTGGAATAGAGTTGTCGATAGTGGCCATGATTGCTTCTCGGCGCATCTCTTCGATTTCTTCGGAAATGTCCGCAGTGGACATTAAATCGTCGCGCTGACCGTAGATAACTTTGCGCTGTTCATTGGCCACGTTATCAAACTCTAGGAGGTGTTTTCGTATGTCAAAGTTATGTCCCTCTACTTTGCGTTGAGCATTGGCTATGGCTTTGGTGACCAAGGAGTGTTCAATTACCTCATTTTCTTTCATACCAAGTTTTTTCATCAGAAAGGTTAGGCGATCGGCGGCAAAGATACGTAGCAAATTATCTTCCAAGGAAAGATAAAATCTTGATGAGCCTGGGTCTCCCTGTCTACCAGAGCGGCCGCGAAGCTGATTATCAATGCGCCTAGATTCATGGCGCTCGGAACCTATGACATGGAGCCCTCCGGCAGCCAACACCTTTTGATGTTGTTCCTGCCATTGTTGCCTAATATCTGCCAGGGTGTTTATATTCTGTTCTTGTTGCTCTTGATTTTCATTTTCCGCAATTTCTGCATTGAGGTTACCTCCAAGCACAATATCTGTGCCGCGACCTGCCATGTTGGTGGCAATGGTAACTGTACCAAGCTTTCCTGCCTGGGATATAATTTTAGCCTCCCTTTCATGTTGCTTAGCATTGAGCACTTGGTGACTAATGCCGGCGCTATTTAGTAGTTGGGAAAGTCTTTCCGATGTTTCGATGGAGGCTGTGCCTACCAGTATCGGTTGTCCTTTGGCACTGCGTTCCTTAATATCTTTTAGTATGGCATTAAATTTTTCTTTGGTAGTTAGGTAGATTTGATCAGGTAAATCTTGGCGTATCATTGGTTTGTGGGTAGGAATTACGATTACTTCTAAGCCATAAATTTGTTGAAATTCATAGGCTTCAGTATCGGCCGTGCCTGTCATGCCCGCTATTTTATCGTATAATCTAAAATAATTTTGAAATGTGATGGAGGCGAGAGTTTGATTTTCATTGCGAATTTTTACCAATTCTTTGGCTTCCACGGCCTGGTGTAAACCGTCGGACCAACGACGTCCTTCCATGGTACGACCAGTGTGTTCATCAACAATAATTACTTCGCCATTTTTGACTATGTAGTCTACATCGCGGTGAAACAAAGTATGTGCTCGTAGGGCAGCGCTAATGTGGTGCATGAGTTTAATATTTTTGGCATCGTAGAGACTTTCGCCATTTAATACCAAACCAGCTTTTGCACAAAGAGTCTCTATTTTTTGATGCCCCATTTCCGTTAGATAGGCCTGGCGACTCTTTTCATCCAGAGTATAATCACCCATCTCTTCTGGCTTAACGGGTTCGTCCGGTTTATCGATTTTGTGCTGTCTTTTTAACAGGGGAATTAATTTGTTAACTTGTTCGTAGAGGGTGGAATTATGCTCCGAAGCCCCGGAGATAATTAGAGGAGTACGTGCTTCATCGATGAGAATGGAGTCAACTTCATCAATGATGGCGAAGTAGAGTCCTCGCTGTGCTTTGTCCAGCAGATTGAAGACCATGTTGTCGCGAAGGTAATCGAAACCAAATTCATTATTTGTGCCATAGACGATATCTTTAGCATAGGCTTCTTTTTTTGTGACGTTATTTTGACCGGAAATAATGGTACCAACACTTAATCCTAGGAAATTATATATGGGACCCATCCATGCGGTATCTCGCTGGGCTAGATAATCATTAACCGTGACTATGTGCACAGCTTTTCCCGAAAGGGCATTTAAATATGCAGCCAAGGTGGCCACTAGGGTTTTTCCTTCACCGGTACGCATCTCCGCTATCTTTCCTTCGTGCAATACCATGCCGCCTATGAGTTGAACATCAAAGTGTCTGAGCCCTAGAGTGCGTACACTGGCTTCTCGTACGGCGGCAAAGGCTTCCGGTAGAATCATATTAAGCGTTGCTCCCTGGGCTAGACGCTGCTTAAATTCTAGGGTTTTTGCTCCCAACTCTTCATCGGTTAATTTTTGCATGGCGGGTTCTAGATCATTAATCATTGCCACGTTTTTTGTAAGTTTTTTTAAGACCCGCTCATTACGGGTACCAATAAGTTTGTGTAAAATTTTCATCACCATGAATAAACCCTTTAATTAACCAGTTACTAAATAATGAATAATGTATCCCATTACCACTATACAATTTTATATATTCCATCGTATAGTAGTATAAATGCGTCCCAAAGTAATTACAAATATGTCATAAAGCAATATAAATGAAAACCATTGGTGCCATTCTAGAAAACAATAAATCTTCTCTGGGTAAACTACTTGCAAAGTGTCAGGTAAACCATAGTTTGGCCACACTATTTACTTCGGTGATAGATAGTTCCTTGGCTAAATATTGCAAAGTTGCTAACTATCACCGTGGCGAGTTAACTCTGGTGGTTGCTAACGCTGCCTGGGCAACTAAGGTGCGCTATGCTGTGCCGGATATTATTAAAACACTGCGTACACAGCCGGAATTCAAAGACATAAAAAAAATTTACTACTCCGTTGTTAACCAAAGAACATCGAAGATATCTAAACTAAATCAACCCAGGCAGCGCCCAGCTTTATCCAAGGAAAATGAGTTCTTTTGGAGAAAAACCATGGAACAACTGAAGGATAGTCAAAAAACTTCCTAGAATTATTATTTTACATTTAGAGGTACGTGGTGAGCAGAGATAAAATTGAGGGGAGTTTCGTGGTAATGCTCAAAGGTAATCATCTCCCAGGCATCCCGGGTGCTCAGTAGCTTTCTTAGTAGCAAATTATTCAGATGGTGTCCAGATTTATAGCCACTAAATGCTCCCACGATGCCATGTCCTAGGAGATAAAGGTCTCCAACGGCATCGAGCATTTTATGTTTAACGAATTCATCCTCATAGCGCAGGCCATCTTCATTGAGCACGCGAAATTCATCAACAACTACGACATTATCTAGGCTACTACCCAGAGCTAAATTATGGGCACGGAGGCGCTCATAGTCGGTAAGCATGCCGAAAGTTCTAGCTCTGCTAAGTTCCTTGGTGAAGGAGGATTTTGCTAAGTCAATGGTTGCTCTCTGGGGTAAATTACGAAATACGGGATGATCATATTTTAGGGTGAAAGAAACTTTAAAACCACGGTGAGGTTTTATTTTTACCCAGCGATCGCCGTCTACCACTTTAATTTCCCTTGTGATTTTAAAAAACTTCTTGGCAGCGGATTGTTCTTCAATGCCGGCGGAATTAATAAGAAATACAAAGGGACTAGCGCTGCCATCCATGATGGGAACTTCGGAGGCACTGATGTCAACGTAGGCATTGTCGATGCCAAGACCTGCGAAGGCGGCCATGAGATGTTCAATGGTAGCGACGCGGACACCATCTTTTACGAGACACGATGATAAATTAGTTTCTCCAATGTTTGTTGCGATGGCGGCAATCTCAAAGGTTGGATCAAGGTCAGTGCGACGAAATACAATGCCTGTGTCAATGGGAGCTGGTCTCAGAGTAAGATACACTTTGGCGCCACTATGTACTCCAATGCCCGTAGCCTTAATTAAATTTTTTAAGGTGCGCTGTTTTACCATGTTTATTTATTCTTTAATTACCGCTGTTCTAAGAAATTTTTCGATTATAGCATGGTGATTTGAAATTACTATACAATTTTGTGGTAATTTACGGATTACTTTTCCATAAATTTTAACTAAATTTATAAATATCCACGAGGCCAGCAATATTTTACATTGCTGGCTAGTTAGCACACATGGTAGTAATTTTTAGATATCTTAGGTAACTAGCTACTTTCCTTTAGCTTTATCCCCTTTTCTTAGGAAAGCGGGAATATCCAGGTAATCAACTTCTGAGTCCATGACTGATGATGCATCATTTTCCGTGGTGGTTGAATTGCTATCCAGATTAGTAGAGTGATCGGCTTTTGAAGGTTTAATATAAATACTATCTTCAATGTCGTCGATTACCTTAATTTTTTGAGAATTCATGGTCGCTTTTGATATGGCAATGTGTTGCCTAGCCTTTTCCAATTCTTTAATTTTGCTATTTTTGCCCAATCCCGTAACAACCACGGTTACTCTTAGGTCATCGCTCATGGTGGGATCAATGACGGTGCCTACTACCACGGTGGCTTCTTCGGAGGTAAAGGATTTGATAACATCACCGACATCTTCGAATTCACCGATGGAGATATCTGGGCCCGCGGTAATATTAACTAGTACTCCACCGGCGCCGTTGAGATCAATATCTTCTAGCAATGGACTGGAGATGGCAGCTTCCGCAGCATTGCGTGCGCGTTCATCTCCCCGAGCATTGGCCGTTCCCATCATTGCCATGCCCATTTCAGACATCACAGTGCGTACGTCTGCAAAGTCCACATTTATAAGCCCCGGCTTAGTAATTAATTCTGCAATGCCCTGTACCGCTCCCAGCAATACATCATTTGCGGCTTTGAAAGCGTGCAGGAGACTAATGCTCTTTCCCAGAACCGGCAATAACTTATTATTGGGGATGGTGATGAGGGAGTCTACCTGGGCCGTTAGTTTTTCGATGCCTTTGTTGGCAACTTCCATGCGTTTTTTGCCTTCGAAAATAAAGGGTTTGGTTACCACAGCGACGGTTAATATTCCCAATTCCTTAGCAATTTCTGCGAACACGGGAGCTGCGCCGGTCCCCGTGCCTCCGCCCATGCCAGCGGTAAGAAATACCATGTCCGTACCCGATAGAATCTCTTTGATGATTTCCCTGTTTTCTTCGGCAGCTTTGCGCCCAATCTCAGGATCGGCACCGGCACCGAGGCCTTTGGTTAATTCTTCACCGAGTTGAATGAGGGTTTTAGCTCTGGAACTGCGCAGAGCTTGGAGGTCTGTGTTGGCACAGATAAACTCTACGCCTTCGACGCCGTCATTGATCATGTGCTCAATGGCATTACCACCACCACCACCGACACCAATTACCTTGATGGAAGCGCTAAGATTTTTATTTTCTGGCAGCTCAAACATGTTTTTCCTCGTAAAATATTTTACTTGTATCTCTAGTTAATCAAAAATTTGATTGAAACCAGCTCTTCATTTTTGCTAAAAGACTTTTGGGTTCGCTGAACATAGACTGTTCACTTTGGCCATAGTGGTAGCGCTGATAACCCGCTAGCAGTAAACCAACTCCCGTAGAGTAAATCGGATTACTGATAACTTCAACCATTCCCCCAATATTTTCTGGCATACCTATTCTAACGGGTAGTTCAAGTATTTGTTCAGCGAGTTCGACAATTCCCTCTATTTTTGCCGCGCCACCAGTTAGGACAATGCCCGAGCCGATAACATCAATGCATTTGCTGCGCTTAAGTTCCGCTTTAACTAAACTGAATAATTCTTCGTAGCGAGCACCGGCCACGTTTATTAGAAATTTTTGTGGTATTTCCCGTGGTTGCCTTGCATTGGAGCTATTAGGTACTTCAATGTTGATATCACTTTCCATTTGATCCATGGCTCGGGCGTATTTAATTTTTATTTCTTCGGCATATTTTGTGGGAGTACGCAGAGCAACGGCAATGTCATTGGTTACCTGGTCGCCGGCAATGGCGATGGCAGCGGAGTAGCGAATGGCTCCCTCTGTAAAAATTGCCACATCCGTGGTACCACCACCGATGTCTATGAGACAAACCCCCAATTCTTTTTCATCGTCGGTAAGTACCGCTGAGCTGGATGCCAATTGCTGTAGGATGATATCACTGACGTGCAAACCACAGCGTTCAATACATTTGACAATGTTTTGCACCGCACTGACGCTGCCAGTTACGATATGTACCTTGGCTTCCAAACGTACTCCGGACATACCAATGGGTTCCCTAATGCCATCTTGGTGGTCGATGATAAATTCCTGGGGTAGGACGTGGAGAATTTTTTGATCCGCAGGAATGGCTACGGCCTTTGCGGCATCGATGACTCGGTCAATGTCCGTTTGTGCCACCTCTTTGTCGCGGATGGCAACGATGCCATGGGAGTTAAGGCTTCTAATGTGACTACCCGCTATGCCTGTGTATACGGAATGAATTTCGCAACCGGCCATCATTTCCGCTTCTTCTATGGCATGTTTGATGGACTGTACCGTGGCATCGATATTGACCACAATGCCTTTTTTTAGACCCCGGGAAGGAGAGGAACCAATGCCAATGACATCAATGCGTTTGTCCGCACCAAGGGATCCTACCAGGGCGGCTACTTTGTTGGTACCAATGTCTAACCCTACGAATAGGTTATGTTCACTTCTTTTGCGCATCTGAATTTGATGAGATTTCTACTTTAGTCAGTCAGATTATCACACTGTATGACCAGAGCAAATAGATTTATGGAGAGAAAAAAATATCTGAAAACTATCCCTTGGCTTGATTTTTCATGTATCATCGCTGCTAAAAAGGAGAAATATTAATGTATGATATCTGCATCGTCGGTGCCGGTGTGGTGGGTTGTGCCATAGCTCGGGAGCTGGCAAGGCAGCGCCTAAAAATTTGTCTCATTGAAAAGAATGAGGATGTGGGTGCCGCCACTACCAAAGCCAACAGCGGCATTGTCCACGGTGGCTACGCAGATAAACCGGGAACTCTCAAGGCCAAATTATGTGTTCGTGGCAATGAACTCTTTGATCAATTGGAACGGGAATTACATTTTGGCTTTCGAAGAACGGGTTCCTTTGTGGTTGGTTTTGATGAACAGGATCGAGCGGTCATCGACAAACTTTATTTACAGGGACAGAGCAATGGTGTGCCGGAATTAAAAATTGTGGATGGAGAATTTGTGCTGGCAAGGGAACCATTTTTACAGCAACAAATTAAATTTGCACTGTATTGTCCCAGTGCCGGAGTAGTTTCACCCTATGAGTTTACCATCGCACTGGCGGAAAACGCTGTACACAATGGAGTGGAACTAAGGTTAAATACCACGGTTACCGCAGTGGAAAATCATGGCGATTATTTTACCCTAATCTCAGATACACAGCACATTGATGCAAAAATAGTGGTCAATGCAGCTGGTTTGTACGCCGATGCCATGGCAACCATGGTGGGGGTTGGCGATTTTACTATTACTCCTCGGGCCGGTCAGTATTTGCTATTTGATAGGGAGGAGGGTGATTTGGTAGGGAGCGTTGTTTTTCAAACCCCCAGTGCTTTGAGTAAGGGTATTTTAGTAACCACCACCTACCATGGTAACTTGTTGATTGGTCCCGATGCTACGGTGGTTCCAGACAAGGAATATTTGGATACCGCGAAGGAAAATATTGAAGACATCGTTGCTGCGGCCAGGAAAGTGTTGCCTAACTTTGATTTGCGTAAAGTTATTACCACCTTTGCGGGTAATCGCGCTGCCTCCACGCGCGGTGATTTCATTATTGAGGAAAGTTCTTGCCGAGGATTTATTAATGTGGCTGCCATTGAGTCTCCGGGTTTAACGGCGTCTCCGGCCATTGCCCAGGAAGTTAGCAAGCTAATTAGAAATAGTGGCCGCGTTTCCTGGGAAATCAATGAGACCTTCGATCCTCACCGGCGGCCGATTGAAAAAATTGCGGAAATGTCCAGTGCACAGCTACGGGAAATTATTGCTAGAAAACCGCACCATGGTTGCGTGGTTTGTCACTGTGAACTAGTGTCCCATGGTGAAATTAGCGACGCACTACATCGGGAGATTCCTGTGCGTTCTCTGGATGCTCTCAAGAGGCGTACTAGGGCTACCATGGGTAGATGCCAGGGTGGTTTTTGTAGCCCAAAACTCATGGCGATTATTGGCGAAGAGCTAGGCATTGTTCGCACGGAAATTACAAAGAAGGGCGGAGAATCTTTTTTCGTGACCAAGTCCGTTAAAATGGATGGTGCAGATGAATAAATTTGATCTTGTGGTAGTTGGTGGTGGTCCCGCGGGTATGGCAGCGGCATTGGCAGCGCAGCGCCAAGGGTTGAAGGATATTTTGTTGGTGGAAAGGGAGGCTAAGCTTGGAGGAATTTTAAATCAATGTTTTCACCGCGGATTTACTTTGCAACAATTGCAGAGGCAACTTACGGGTCCTGAATATAGTAAAATAGTGGCGGGGGAGCTTAGCAAGACGGAAGTTCAAATTTGGCAAGAGAGCACAGTTTTACAGGTAGATCGGGATCTGGTGGTGCATCTAATTAGCCATTCTCGAGGGTATCAAGAGGTGGCTGCAAAGGCCGTGGTGCTAGCTCCGGGTTGCCGCGAGAGAGTTCGTAGTGCCGTTGGAATTCATGGTTCCCGACCTGCCGGTGTTTTTTCCGCTGGTGCCGCCCAGCGATTAATTAATTTAGAGGGGCTATTGCCGGGAAATAGGACTGTGATTTTGGGTTCCGGCGATGTGGGGTTAGTGGCAGCGCGGAGAATGTCTCTAGCGGGCGCCAAGATTTTGGGAGTTTTTGAGATTTTATCCCACGCCAGTGGCTTGCCAAAGAATCTTGATAGTTGCTTGAAAGCTTTTAAAATCCCCCTGGAACTAAATACGACCATTGTAAAGATTCACGGAGGAGATCGCGTTACCGGAGTGACAACGATGCGGGTAGATGAGCAATTACATCCAATCAAAGATACGGAGCAATTCATATCCTGTGATACGGTGCTTCTCTCTGTTGGCTTGGTACCTGAAAATGATATTGCTCGTAGAGCCAATGTGGAAATAGATGAAATAACTCAAGGTGCCACGGTGGGAGAGCTATGCCAAACTTCCCGGGAGGGCATTTTTATCTGTGGCAATGCGCTGCAGATCCACGATGAAGTGCATTGGGTGAGTGCCGAAGGTGCCCTGGCTGCTTCGGGAGCGGTGAGCTATATCAAAAAAGAGTTGGTACCAGATCATACTCACCAAGTGCGGTTGGGCGAAGGGATAAATTATGTGGTACCCCAAAGAATTAATGTCAACAATGTTAGGAGTGATGTCACTTTGGCAGTGAGAGTAAAAAAAGTAGGTCACCATGGCCGCATCAATCTTTACCTGGGAAAAAAAATCGTTGCTAGTAAACGAATAAACAATTTTTTATCTGCTGAAATTATAAGACTTGATGTGTCCCGGGAGCTTTTATTGGCTGGCGTAGCTGAAGATCTCGTGGTGACGTTTGAATCATCATCTTCATCAGTGGAGCAAAAAGATTTATTTGGTATTGTGAAATAATGTGTGGAATAGAAAGTTTTAGTAGCGGGTCTTTTGCGTACGGCGCTTTATTTTCTAAATAGAGATACCATATCTAAGATTAAAAAATTATTTTTTAGCTTAAGGTAATGCCACCTAGTTACAGCAGCTACATTAGATATTAGTAAATCACTGGGAGTAATATGTTTTATGAATTACTATAATTCATTTTTGCAAATACCATTTTCATCGCAATTCTGAGTATTATAATCCTGACAATATTTTTCGACAATTTTATAGATATTTAGTACCCGACCATCTTTTACTTTATCTTCTAAGTGGGAATAGCGATCTGCTTGCTCCAAAATATAATTCCTAATCTCCTCTCCCGTCGCCGATGGATTGCACGAGGCCACCAGCGCCGCTGCTCCTGATACCAACGCCGTCGCCTCCGACGTTCCATTCACCACACTACCCTCGCCATTGGGCATCAAAACTGGGATACTTTGGCCCGGGGCCATGATATCCACGTGTTCACTACCATAGTTACTATTAACATACGCTTTCGGCTTCATTCCCTTTTCATACTTAGCCAGAGATCCTACCCTGATTATCGGATCCCTACCATGCTTCGGGGTTGGAATTATTGCCGGATAGACTCCCTCTCCCTTTGCTAAT
>JAVBML010000037.1:0-7504 GCA_031552655.1 Gammaproteobacteria bacterium | reverse complement strand
TGGCCTCGTGCAATCCATCGGCGACGGGAGAGGAGATTAGGAATTATATTTTGGAGCAAGCAGATCGCTATTCCCACTTAGAAGATAAAGTAAAAGATGGTCGGGTACTAAATATCTATAAAATTGTAAGTAAGTACTGTAATGAACCTTCCAAGAAAGGCAATATGTGCGATGAAGAGGGAAACTGTAAAAAAGAATTATAGTAACCTAAGATATAAAATGGATAAATATTTTGTGCGCCAAGGAATACTTCATTTACGACTCATTTAGCTTGTATTTTATAATATAAACCCAACTGCATACCATCGTTGGCATGCAAAAACCATACGGGATAACTGCAATAGTAATTTTTGTATATTTACTTATAAGCTAACCTTCACGTTAATGCATTAACGTGTAGTTTACATAGTTTTAGTAACCAATCTAGGCGCTGATTTTTTACTTGGTACCTGTTTTGGTATTTGCTATATGAGTCATTTTTTCGATGTTACAACTGGAGCTATCAATGGTGTTTCCCTAGGCAAATATGTCTCTGGACTAAAGGGGAGTGGTTAATTACTATGGATTTTACTGCGCAGGAGGCCTTTAGTCTAAGTAGTGGGAATAAAATCCAAAAGAAACACTGGGTAGCTTTTGACTCAATGATTTACTAGACTTCGGTGCGCTATGGTAACTATTTGATATGGAAGTGTTTTTTGTAGATTTTGATGGTGTTTGCAATGAACCATGGTGACTATGGCAAGTTGCTTGATAGCTTAGTTTACCGTATACTGATTTCGCCATAGTAGTACAAAGATATTAATACGTAGCTACTTGCTTTAGGGCGTTTTATTTAAATATTGACAATATTTTGATTGGCGTGGAGAAACGAAATGGTAGTAATTTTTAGGTGTGGATATTTGAAGATTAGGCCAATCAATGGATTCGAGGAGGTTAGTCTATGAATAGTACAGAGAAAATGACAAAATATTCTCCGATTACTCCGGGACAGCTGATTAAAAAAGCCAGGGAAGAGAAGCAAATTAGTCTCCATGAGGTTATGCAACGTTTGCTGCTGAATAGGCAAATTATTTTAGATATCGAGAATGATGACTACGGTAGAATTCCCGCAAGAGTTTATGCCGAAGGATACCTACGTGCCTATGCTAAGTTTTTAGATCTGTCCATTGATGAGGTTCTAGAGAGTTTTCGTAAATTAGAGCTATACCAAGAAAATCACGAAGTAGTAGAAACTCAGAATTCCCAGTACTGTGATAAGCCAGCTGTTAGGGAGGATGGTTATTTTTTCAAAATAAATTCGAGGTTAGCGATAGCCATATTCATTGCCACCATTATTTTGTTTGTTACCTCGGGGCTATTTTTTAAGAAAAGTGTTTCAACTAAGGATCAAGAAAATTTTTCTAAGGATGATACCGTTCACACTATGAATAGTAGTATTTTAGATGGCACGATTATTAGTACAGATTCCCTAGATAGGGAAACGCCATTAATCACAAATGGTGAGTATTAGTTGAAGAAGGTAAAAATTGTGAAAGATATTAGAGCAATTAGGGGGATGCATGATATTTTACCCCGGGAGAGCAATTATTGGACAGCGTTAGAAAATAAACTATTTCGAGTTGCCAGGCAATATGGTTACCAGGAGATTCGTTTTCCCGTTGTTGAGTATGCGGAGCTATTTTCCAGAAGCATTGGTGAAAACACTGATATTGTGGAAAAGGAGATGTATTTATTTACCGATCGTAGTGGAGATCGTTTAGCACTACGTCCCGAGGGAACTGCTTGCTGCATTAGAGCTGGGATTGAACATGGGCTGTTTTACAATCAAATACAGAGGTTATTTTACCATGGTCCCATGTTTAGACACGAACGTCCCCAAAGAGGTAGATATCGTCAATTTCATCAATTTGGCATTGAAGCCTATGGTTTCATGGGCCCCGACATAGATTTAGAACTAATGCTTTTGGCTCAAAAAATGTGGCAAGATCTTGGGGTAGACCATGAAGTTGTGTTGCAAATTAATACCCTAGGTAATATAGAGTCGAGATTAAAGTATCGCCAATGTTTAGTGGAATATTTTCAACGAAACTACGATGTACTAGATGAAGATTCGCAGAGGCGTTTGCAAAGCAACCCTTTGCGCATATTGGATAGCAAAAATCCCTCCCTGCGGGAAGTTATTAATGCAGCTCCTAGGCTATTTAGTTATCTCGATGAAACGGCGCAGAGGCATTTCGATAAACTAATAAATATGCTGGAGCAAGCAGGCATTGCCTATGTTATTAATCCAAACTTAGTCAGGGGGTTAGACTATTATAACTTAACTGTATTTGAGTGGGTAATTAGGGAGCAGAATGGCTTAGCTCAGAATGCCGTGTGTGCTGGTGGACACTATGATACCCTAGTGGCGGATATGGGTGGAAAAGCTATTCCCGCCATTGGCTTTGCCATTGGCATGGAGAGATTAATGCTTTTGGTGGCGAAGGAGTTGTTGACGGTTAAAGCAAAGGTAGTATATTTAGTAGCCCTAGGTGAGCAGGCGATTGTTACTGCTATGCATATAGCTGATCGCATTCGTACCAGCGGTGATACCGTGGTTTTAGTAAATTGCAATGGAGGGAATTTAGGAGTGCAATTGAAAAGAGCAGATAGAAGCGAGGCTGACATTGCCCTGATTCTAGGTACCGAGGAATTGGCAAAGGGAGAAATTATGATTAAGTATCTCCGCGATGATCGACCTCAGCTATCAGTGAAAATAGATAATATCATAGATTTTATTTAGGAGTATATTTCATGTCTACAACCGATCAAGAGCAAATACAATTACTAAAATCTTGGTGGAAATCCCATGGCTACCGAGTGCTTTTTGTTATCATTGCTGTTTTACTGCTAGGTTTTGGGTGGCGCCATTGGCGAATGTATTCGCATAATTATTTGGAGCGCACTTCCACTATTTATATGCAGATGCTCTTTGCCCATGAGCAAAATAAAGTAGATGAATATAAAAGTTTTGCGCGGCAATTGATTAGCGACTATCCAGGCTCCGTATATTCCAGTTTAGCATCTCTGCTTTTAGCCAAGGGTGCTGTAGATGATGGAGATTTTAAAGCTGCCGAGGATAATTTACGTTTCATTATAAAAAAATCTCCGGCGAAAATTTTACGGCAAATTGCGCGTCTGCGGGTTGCCAAGCTGTTGATTGAGACACAAAGATACGATGCTGCTCTGCAGCTATTGCAGCGCATAGATGATCGGGGATATCTGGCTGATATTAATGAAATTACCGCTGATGCTCTAGAGAAACTTGGTAGAAAAGAGGAAGCTAGGGAACTCTATGGCAAAGCAAAGGAGCTAGGTAAATTAAATGCTATGCAATCGCCGTTGTTGGAGGTAAAATTGCGACAATTTTAGTAATTTTGTTAAGGATGTTGGGGAATTGCAATTAACAAGTAATGGTAAGTTACTATGAATTTTGAGAAAGAGATTACTGCTATATTTTCCAGCAGTTTTACTTTGGCACAGCAAACAGCAAGAGAGCTTTGGCAAGTAGTTGCCGCTGCTAGCAAATTAATGGCAGCATCCCTGGTGCGAGGTGGTAAGCTTTTAAGTTGCGGTAATGGTGGCTCAGCTAGCGATGCCATGCATTTTACGGCGGAAATTGCCAATCGCTTTCTTAGGGAACGAGATGGATTAGCCGCCATTGCATTGAGTTCCAACGTTTCCCTGCTAACGGCCATTGCCAATGACTATGGTTACCAATATATTTTCTCAAGGCAAATCAAGGCGCTGGGTAATGACGGGGATGTACTACTAGCTATTTCCACTAGCGGTAACTCGGAAAATATTATTCTGGCAATAGAGCAGGCCCAGCTGGGTAATATGCCGGTGGTGTTTTTAAGTGGTAACGGTGGAGGGAAGGCTGCCAATCTTCTTGGAGAAAAAGATGTGAATATTTGTGTACATTCTGACTGTACTCCACGTATCCAGGAGATGCATATTTTAATTATTCATTGTCTCTGTGAGTTAGTAGATAAAATTCTAAGCGAAGAGGGTTATTTATGACTAGTAAATTTTTGGCTATTATTTTGTCCACATTGTTTGCCATGCAGGGATGTATTCCCGCTGCTTTTGTTGTCGGTGCTGCCACGGGAACCGTTGTTTATGATAATCGTCCCACGAGGACAATTGCCGATGATCGGGAGCTTGTTTTTCAGATACAGAGTAAGTTAAACAACGACCCCGAATTGGTGAACAATAGAGTACATCTATCCGTAACTTCTTTTAATCGCATTGTGCTATTGGTGGGACAGGTTTCTAGGGATGATCTACGGGCTCGGGCTGAGGATATAGTTAAATCCTATGCTAAGGCACGTCTTGTTTACAATGAAATTACCGTGGGAAAATCCATTGGTAATTTAGCTAGAACTAATGATACTTGGATTACTGCTAAGGTGAAAACAGTTCTAGCAACGACTCCTAATCTTAATTCTACTTCTCTAAAGATTGTTACGGAGAATAAAATAGTTTATCTCATGGGGCTTACTACCAAGGGCCAGGGAAACGTGGCAGCTAAGAAGACTAGAACGGTTGCTGGTGTGGAGAAGGTGGTTAAATTATTTGAATATCTTAGTTAAAAATGACACAGCTGACAACGATACAGACTTTTTGTGTATGGGTTCTTCCCATTATCTTTGCCATTACACTCCATGAAGTTGCCCATGGCTATGTCGCATACTTTTTTGGCGATGACACTGCTTGTAATTTAGGTAGATTGACTTTAAATCCGCTTAGGCATTTGGATATCGTTGGTACTTTGGTGGTGCCTCTGCTGACATTTTTAATTGGTGGAATTATCGTGGGATGGGCAAAACCCGTGCCCGTGGATATACGCAATTTAAAAAATCCCCGGCGTGATTTTGCTCTAATCTCTCTGGCTGGTCCCGGGGCAAATCTTTTCATGGCACTTGTTTGGGCTACCATTGCTAAATTTGCCATTCTACTGTTGCAAAAAAATTTGCCAGGAGTTGAAGGTATTGTGTACATGGGAGTTGCCGGCATTGAAATAAATCTTGTTTTAGCGGTACTTAATTTGCTACCACTACCACCGCTGGATGGCGGTCATGTGGTTGCTAGTTTATTGCCAGCTAATCTCTCAATTTTGTATGGCAAACTGGAGCGCTACGGGGTGCTTATTCTGCTACTTTTAATTTCTTCGGGGATCGTTGGTAAGATAATAGGGCCGATTATTTATGGTATGAAATATATGATTATCTCCCTATTTAATCTTTCCCTCCCTTGATAATTTGAAATTTAGGTTTAACATTGTCACTTGGCGAAGGAGATGTGGTATCACTATTATCGGTATTTTCCCATTCTTCCTTAGGAAAATTCATACCATGTTTAGTTTCCTGGGCATAGATTGCAACTATGGAGCCAACGGGAATGTACAGATTATGTACCATGCCACCGAAACGAGCTTTTCCTGTCAGGGTTCTATTGTCTATGAGTAATTGCTGCATTGCGGTTGCTGAAATATCTAAGGTAATCCATCCATCCACGGCATAGGTTTGGGGAATGTCCACTCTGGGAAAATTCGCATTCACCGTTATGTAGGGAGTGCAATTATTATCACTGATCCATTCATAGAGTGCTCGAATTAAGTATGGTTTGGATGATGTCATAGGTTTGCAGAGTTATATTATTCCACTAATTCAATTTCTTTGTCCGATAGACTATCTCTGAATGATTCTCGGCTAAAAACTCTCTTCATATAGTCATGGATTGATTTTACATTGTTGGAAATTTCTACGCCGAGACTCCCAAGGCGCCAAAACATTGGAGCTAAGTAGCAATCCGCTAGGGTAAACTCTTCGCTTAAAAAATAGGGCGCTTCGGAAAATAGAGGAGCTACAGCTATTATTTGTTCTTTTAGTTCTTTTCTATGGATTTCGATATCACTCTTTTTATTGCTATTTTCTATTTTATCTACCAAGGTTAACCAATCTTTCTCTATGCGATTAATAATTAGCCTACATTTAGCCCTGGCAACGGGGTATACGGGTAATAGAGGAGGATGGGGAAAGCGTTCATCGAGATATTCCGTTATTATATTTGTTTCGTAGAGCACTAAGTCACGATCTATCAATGTTGGTATGGAGTTATAGGGATTTAATTCTAGTAAGGAGTCAGGGGGGTTATTTTGATCCACATAAATGATATTAGCGGTGATTCCTTTTTCTGCAATAGCTATTCTTGTATTATGGCTGGCTATGCTTAGTGGATCAGAGTAGAGGGTCATGGTTGCGTGTTTAAAAGCCATTATTATCCTCGCTTTATTATATTTATTGTGTTAATCGCTATGTATTCTACATAAAATATCTGGCTGGGGGACTAGGATTCGAACCTAGATAAACGGAGTCAGAGTCCGTGATCTTGCCATTAGATGATCCCCCAAAGCAAATAAATTGTAGAGACTAATCTATGGTGTTTATCGCTTAGAGTACTGAGTACCTTTACGTGCCTTATGGCGTCCAACTTTTTTACGTTCTACTCTACGGGCATCCCTAGTCAATAAACCAAAAGATTTTAATACCTTTCTAGTGGTTAATTCCTGGCCATCATCAGCTTGTTTTACCGCAGCGGTACTATCATAATCTAGTATCGCATGGGCTATGCCTAGACGTATTGCTCCCGCTTGACTACTGTCGCCACCGCCTCTAACTTTAACTAGAATGTCAAATGTATTTACGTTGTTTGTAGCTACCAAAGGCTGTCTAACAACCATACGCGATGTCTCTCTACTAAAATATTCATCGAGCGACTTGGTGTTGACTACAATGTCACCCTTACCTTTTCTTAAAAAAACCTTAGCAATTGATGTTTTTCGTCTGCCGGTTCCATAATATTGTTTATCTTTCATTGCCATTGTGCCTGTTAATATTTTATACCATTAGTGTGCTTAATTTCTGTGCCGCATGGGGGTGTTCCATTTTTGCATATATTTTAAGCTTACTTAACATTTTTCTGCCCAACTGTCCCTTCGGTAACATACCTTTAACAGCCTCTTGGAGCACCAGCGTGGGGGCTTTCAGCAGTTGCTTTTCCAGGGTAATTTCTTTGAGTCCACCTTGATATCCGGAATATCTATGATATTTTTTATCTTGGAGTTTGTTACCGGTAACTTTAATTTTTTCGGCATTTATTACCACTATATAATCCCCCGTGTCTATCGAAGGGGTATATTCTGGTCGATGTTTACCGCAGAGATATTTAGCTATGGTAGTTGCCAGGCGACCTAATGTCTTGTCTTCTGCATCTACTAAATACCATTCTTTTTTGTGGTTTATACTTTGATTAAAGGTTTTCATAATTTTCATCAAATAAATTATGCAATAAAATAGCAAGTTAAATGTAAAATAGCAAATGATTCTACTATATGAGATAAATAAAAGAAATTTGTCCTGGCACTGAATAGAGCACAGATTCTCGATTAGTAAAAGTTAGA
>JAVBML010000034.1:0-13764 GCA_031552655.1 Gammaproteobacteria bacterium | reverse complement strand
TTATCACGGGCAAATATTTGCCTAAATTTATCCACCGCATCTTGGCAAAACTGTCCCACGGAGTAGGCCATTTCAGGCTCATGGATATTAACTAAGTGGTGAGGAATGGTTTCCAATATATCCTTCGATGGTTTAGCGGTGCCAATATCCATCTTTCGGTAAATCATGGTGGAATCAACGCTAATTATTTCAAAGGGTAGTCGCCGCGTAAGCGCTATGGCAACATCGCTCTTGCCAACGGCCGTGGGACCCATGAGACAATAAACCAATTGTCTAGCTCCATTCATCTTAATTTCACTTACGCGATATTGCTAATTCGGGATTTCAGACCACCATTTCCTTTTTACTATTTAGTGCCAAACATTCTATCGCCAGCATCTCCAAGTCCCGGCAGGATATATCCTTTTTTGTTAAGTTTCTTATCTAATTTAGCTGCAAAAATTGGTACATCTCCATGGGCATTGAACACGTTTGCTACTCCTTCGGGGGAAGCTAAAATGGAAACGAAGGTAATTTTTTTTACCCCCACTTCCTTTAATTTGTCGATGGCACGAATTGCCGTACCGCCAGTTGCCAACATGGGATCACAAATATAAAATTGCCTGCTTTTACTATGGGAAGGTATTTTAAAATAATATAAATGGGGTTCCAATGTAGATTCATCACGGTATAGCCCAATGTGAGCAACGCGAGCTGACGGCATAAGACTCAAAAATCCTCCTACCATCCCAATCCCTGCTCGTAAAATAGCTAAAATCACAGGTTTTTTACCAGCTAACACGGGCATTTCACAATTATCCAAGGGAGTCTCTATGGCTATATTAGCAAGAGGAAGATCCTTTGTAACTTCATAGACTAAAAGAGTACTGATTTCGCCAATCAACTCATTGAACTCTTTCTTATCCGTGCGACGATCCCGTAAAATAGTTAATTTATGCTGCAATAATGGGTGCTGAACTTCATAAAAGTTAGTATATAGCGGGTGTTGTCTAATGGGCATTTTGTATAATCACCTTAAAATTTATTATCTGGGAACTTTGCTCATCCCAGGGACGTAGATATATTAGTGTTATACTAGCTAATTGAGGAACAGTAAAGCTTTCTGGCTTAATCTTAAAAGTCCACTCTTCGTAACCAGGAGTACCGGCCATGAACTTACTATCCATGGATTTTTTAGGAGGATAAAACCTTCTTTTTAAAGGTACTATTAAACCAGTGGTATAACTTTTCAAAAACCAGGAATAACCAGTACTAGGATTAGATTGTACCTTAATATTAAATGTATAATTAGGTTTATTTATCACCAAAGCCTTTGAAGGATCAGTAAATACAATGGGGGGTTTTGCCAAGCAAATGGCGGGAAATAAAAACAAAAAAATAAAATTCAATCCTCTATCTACTTTCATGAAACTACTTCAGTCTATACAATTAGTTATCATAAAATAAAAACTCCATGTAACCATTCTAGCTCCATGTAAAGCGTCCATCGAAGATATCCCATCTTAGACTGCAGAGCAGTTTAATTCTCCTAAAACCTACGCTGGTATCATTGTAATCTAACTACTTCATTTCGTAAATAGACAGGCAAAGCTTTTTTCATATTAGTAAATTTTAGTCCCGAAGTAATATCACTTAGCGCTAATTTAGCAATAAACCAAGCCCCGGGATAGAAAACATTGGTCTTTTTAAAATTATCTGCGGAAATGCCGAGATATAGATTTACCCCATTTCCACCTAGAGCAAAATCTGCGGTAATAATCTTTTCCACCTCGTATCCAGACTTAGCCAGCCTATCCGGAAACACTGGCCGCATGGTACCATTTTTTGCTAGATATTTGCCTAGATATATTTCTCCCATTCTTGCATCCTGCACAATTATCACCTGAGTAAATCCATTTATTTCAAATATTTCCTGAGCCATGGCTCGTAACGTCGAAATACCAATGGTGGGAAGATTATGGGGAAATGCTAATCCCTGCGCAACACTTGCCGCCAAACGTATCCCCGTAAAGCTTCCTGGACCATGGCCAAATGCTATGGCATCAAGGTCCAGCAGTTCAACATTTCCCGCTTTTAAAACTTCATCTATCAATGGCAAAATATATTGCGTATGTTTGCGAGGCACTACAATGGAACGACTTTCATCAATTCCCTTTCCCACCAATGCTACGGAACAGCAATCACTGGAAGTATCAATGGCTAGTAACAATCGATTGCTAGAATTGGAATACATGTAACGATCTTAGACTAATAATATAATAATTGTAATTTTAAAATTTCGCGCTCTCTATATTTGCATGTCTCAATTGCAGTGAATCTTCAAATTTACACTTGGCCATGGTCCACTTTATTTAATTTGCCCCGATATCCTGGCACATTGTGATTTTCAAGAACCAATCATCCAGCTGCTTCCTGCCGCTGGCAACGGGGACAAAATACCGTGGAGCGCTGTCCTATTCTTACCATAGCTAGTTTAGTTTGACAATTAGTACACTCTTTACCTGCTCTACCGTAAACTTTGAGATACCTTTGGAAACTCCCTCGTTTACCTTTACCATCGGTGTAATCTTTTAGTGTAGTTCCACCATGGCGAATGGCTAGGCGAAGAATTTTTCTACTTTCCTTCACAATATTTCGGCATTCCTCCTTGGTAATACTGGCAGCAGATCGCAGTGGATATATTTGGGTAGCAAATAATATTTCATTGGCATAGATATTACCAATTCCCGTCACGATTTTATTATCCATCAATAGTTGCTTAATGGAGCACCTCTTAGCTCTAGCACGTTGCCATAGAAACTCAGCGGTGAATTCCTGACTCAAAGGCTCACAGCCAAGGTTTTTTAACACTCCGTGCTGCGAGGGAGGTTTCTCTGTCCAAAGAATGGCGCCAAAACGCCGAGGATCACTATAGCAAAGAGCTAAACCATCGTCAAAGGTAACATTAAAATGCTCATGTTTACCAATTTCATGGTTACTAGGTTTTATTTGTAAATTACCGGACATCCCTAGATGAATAATCAAGGTACCTAAATCCACGTGCAGTAAAATGTACTTACCACAGCGGGTAATTCTATGTAATTGTTGCCCGGGTAAAATTTTAACTAACTTTCTTGGAATTGGTTGCCGTAATTTAGCATTCTTTATTCTAGCGGCGACCATGGTTTGTCCCACAATTTTCGTCCCTAGGCTACGGCAAATTGTTTCAACTTCTGGCAATTCTGGCATTAATTCTACCTATCTTTATTACAATGCTACGTTATTCGATTGCTACTCCCCTCGGGGCCATAATTTAACTAATAAATGTGCCATGGTTACCAAAGGAATGGCAAAAAATATTCCCCAGAATCCAAATAAATTACCAAAGATTAATACCGCTAAAATAATAGCCAACGGATGGAGATCCATTGCTTCGGAAAATAGCAGAGGAACTAATAAGTTAGCATCTAAAACGCTAATGGTCACGTGAACCAAAAGTAAATAAAAAAATGACTCCGTTATCCCCCACTGTACCATGGCAATTATAACTATGGGGATGCTTATCACTACAATGCCCACGTAGGGAACTAAAACGGATAAACCGGCCAAGGTTCCTAAGAGAACAGCGTGGCGTAATCCCAGCATGCCAAAGGCAATGATACTTACAATGGCAACTACCAAAATCTCAATAAATTTGCCATAAATATAGCAATGCAATTTAAGACGAAATTCGCACCACAATTTTTCCAGTACCCCCCTTTGGCGCGGAAGAAAATTACTAAGCCATAGAGTAATTTCCTTACCATCGCGTAAAAAGAAAAAAACCAACAAAGGAACTAAAATTAAATACACACATAGGGTGGCAATGTTTGCTAAAGAAGTTAGAGAAAAAGTTACCACGTAGCGACCAAAATTTAAAATATAGTTATTAAAGGGCACTAGCGATTGCTGTAAACTATCCATGGAAATTAGGGAAGCCAAGGGAGGAAATGCGGAGCACATTTTAAAGATTAATTCCCGCATGCGTTGCAACATATGGGGAATATCAGCTACCATTCTGAGAATCTCATTCCAAAATATGGGCAAAAACCAAAGCAAAAACAGTAATAGAAAACCAATGAAAAAAGAAAAAGTCAAAGTAACTGCGGCGGCAAAGGAGCAACCCATTTCCTCCAATAGCTTTACTACCCCCTTCAGCACATAGGCAATAACAGCGCTAACTATGATGGGAATTAAAATATTTCCCATGGTTTTAAAAACCACCATGGCCGTGCCAGCAATGACCACTAGTGCTACGGCTTCGGGGCGTGAAAAATAACGCCGATACCAACTATCTACGGTGTTACTCATGGATTAAAGTTCCCCAAATTATGGCATTGCATGGAAATTCCTAGAATTTAAATTTGTCATTGTGTGCTATTATAACAATATTTACTTTTTAGTACATGAATAATTTATGCATAAAATTCCTTCAATTACTTTGATTCTGACTATATTTTTGACAGCCGCCAATAGCCACACCCAGGCAGTTAATTTCGTGAATTTTACCGCCGAAGAAAAACGTCGCGGCGAGGAATTCATGGAGGAAATTAACTCCCAAGTCTCCCTAGTTAAAGATGACATAACCAATGATTACATCCAAAAGCTCGGTGCTAAATTAGTACCGGAAAAAAATTACCATTTTTTCATCATCAATGATGACAGCATTAATGCCCTAGCAGGCCCCGCCGGATACATCGGAATTAACAGCGGTACCATGGGTGCCGTGGAATCGGAAGATGAGCTAGCAGCGATTCTTGCTCACGAAGTAGCCCATGGAACCCAGCACCATCTAGAACGTCTAGTAAACAGTACGAAAAATACCAAATTAATTGCCACTGCTAGCATGCTAGCAGCTGCACTAATAGGCACCAATTCCCACAGCAATGCGGCCAATCAAATTGCCAGTGGCATAAGCCTAGCTTCCCTGGGAGGAATGGCACAGCAAACGATTAATTTTACCAGAGAGCATGAAATAGAAGCAGATAACATCGGCATAAAAATATTGCACACTGCTAAATTCAACCCCCATGCCATGGTCACTCTATTTGAACGAATGCAGCACCGAAATCTAAGTTCACCGAGTGAGATACCAAAATTTCTACTAACCCACCCCCTAACGGAAGATAGAATTGCCAATGCAAAAAATCGCGCTGATCTGCATGGAGTAACAAAAAATACCCCTTCCCTGGCTTTTTCCCTAGTGCGCGCACGCATTCAGATGCTAACTACCAAATTTCCCATGGAGTTAGAGAAATATTTTAGACATGGATTAAACCGCCACTGCAGCAGCAACTGCATCGCCAATCACTACGGCTATGCCCTGGCACTCATGGCAAGAGGCAAAATCCAAGAATCCCAGGAAATTGTAGACAAACTATTACTAGCTAAACCCAGCGAGCCGCTATTTAAAATGCTAGAGGCAGAATTAGAGATGAAAAACAAAAACATAGCGGAAGCTCTAGCTGTGCTAAAATCCTCCATGGATAATAGCCAAAACTATGACCCCTTGGTAAAGCAATATATTAGAACGCTCCTTGTGGCAAAAAAATACCCAGCGGCATTGACCATAATTCAAAAGCAACTCTGGCAGAGAAACAATGACGCTGATTTATATTTTTTTCTAGCCGAAGTCCAATCATCAAGCAAGCAAATTGCCGAAGCTCATATTTCTCGTGCCCAAGCATATATAATAATGAACCGCCTAAATCAAGCCAATACCCTATTAAAACAAGCACTAAAAATACCAAACTTGACCTCCGATGAAAGAGATATTATAAATGCTAAAATCATTCAATTGAAGAATACATCAACAAAGAGGTAAAGCATGTCAGAATTTTTCGCGTCCTACGGAATATTTTTAGCAAAAAGCTTAACAATCATTGGAACCATTTTAATAACCTTCGGTGGAATCCTCGCCATGGCAACCAGGAACAAATTAAAAACCAAGGAAAAATTAGATATTATTAATCTAAGTAAACATTACCGAAAGTTAAAAGACCAAATTAATGGTGAAATTCTAGATAAAAAAGAACTAAAAATACTTACAAAAATAGAAAAAGAAAAGAATAAAGTTAAAACCAATAATGAAAAAGATTTAATTCGGGGTAGATTATTTGTCATCGATTTTCTAGGTGACATTAGAGCATCGGCCGTGGAAAATTTACGCGAAGCCATAACGGCCATTCTTTCCATTGCCAATGCCGAAGATGAAATTTTAGTGACCCTAGAAAGTTCCGGTGGAACCATTCATGGCTATGGTCTAGCGGCTTCACAGTTGCAAAGAATCAGAAATCACGGCATCCATTTAACGGTGGCTGTGGACAAGGTAGCTGCCAGCGGTGGCTACATGATGGCCTGCGTTGCAAATAAAATAATAGCCGCACCATTTGCCATCATTGGCTCCATAGGGGTAATTATGCAATTGCCAAACTTTCACCGCTTACTTAAAAAATATAGTGTCGACTATGAGCAAATAATGGCCGGAACCTATAAGCGCACGCTATCACTTTTTGGCGAAAATACCCAGGAGGGACGAGATAAAATGCAACAAGAAGTCAATGAAGCACATCAGCTATTTCAAAACTTCATTGCCCTCCATAGACCCACGGTAAACATTGAAAATCTAGCAACCGGCGAAACTTGGTATGGCACCAAGGCAAGGGAGATAAGACTCATAGATGAGATACTTACCAGTGATGACTATTTAATGGAAGCTAGCATCGACAGAAAAATATTCAAAATTGTACATAGCACTAAAAAAAGCATGGTGGAAAAATTATCTCTTGTTTTGCAAAAAAACTTGATAGAAACTTTCAATTATTAAATATAGATGCTATACTTCTAAATCCTATTATTCATATCTAACTAATAAACCAATGAACAATTAGTATCCTTCGCATCAAAAAATAAAAATTTGATCATTTAATAGTCATATTTTTTAGGAGGGGTATATGTTCAGCCAGCGACAAATCATTATTCAAAATTTAGCATACAGTGGTACAGAAAATAGACAAATATTTCATAAGTTAGATCTAGTTCTAGGCAATCTAAAAACAGGCATAGTGGGACGTAATGGCATAGGTAAAACTACGCTTCTTAAACTAATTATGGGAGAATTAATTCCGACCACAGGTTCAGTCACAGCAAATTGCCGCCTAGGCTATTGCCCCCAGGATCTATCAATATACCACAATAAAACCATCGCACAATTTTTTGGTGTCGATGCCAAAATAGCAGCCCTGGATAATATACTAAACGGTGACTATAGTGACCACGATCTCACCACCCTAGCCGATGATTGGCAAGTCAAAGAGAGAATATTTAGCTTGCTAAATAGGGCAACACTAAAAACAAGAGATCTTCATAGCAAACTAGCTTCCCTTAGCAATGGAGAAATCACTAAGCTATACCTGGCGAACTTATTTCACGGAGAACCTTCGGCGGATTTTCTCCTCCTAGATGAGCCAACTAACAATCTCGACGGTGAGGCTCGAGAAATGCTCTACAAAATGATCCAACTAACCACCAAGGGAATATTAGTAGTTAGCCACGATGAAACTATTTTGGAACTAATGGACCAAATTCTAGCCATAGCAAATCAAGGAATAAAGCTATATGGGGGAAATTTTAATTTCTACCAAACCCAGCGAGATATCGAACGTCGTGCCAAAGAGCAAAAATTTATCACGGCAAAAAAGCAGCTAAACGAAGCCATGGTTTCCATACAAACAACCAAGGAGAAACACCAACAAAATCAAACTCAAGGTAAACTTCTACGTAAAAAAGGAGGTGATCCCAAAGGTGCCATGGATTTTTTTAAAAACCGCAGCGGCAGAACCCAGAGCACCATAGGTAAGCGTGCTACCCGCCTAGTAAAAACAGCGGAAGAACAGCTAAGCCAAGCTAAACAAGCACTCCATGAGAAATATGAGCTAAACATAAAACTGCCCAATACTTTTCTCGCCAAAGATAAAATGGTAGCTATGCTAGATAGAGTAACCTTTGGCTATGATAATACCCTCCCATCCCTAATTCATAGCTTTAGTTTAACAGTTAAGGGACCGGAAAAAATTGCGATCCGCGGGCCCAACGGCAGCGGCAAAACCACCCTAGCCAAACTAATAAATCAAACCCTAGTACCCCGGGAAGGATCAGTGCAACTCATGGTGAAACCCAATTATTTAGATCAAAATTTAGAGCTCCTAGACCCTAATCTATCCATCATAGACAACTATGGAAAACTGAATCCTAAGATCAGCATCAATGGTACCCATGATAATCTCGCACAATTTCTATTTCGCAATGAGATGGTGACAACCAAAATTAGGGATCTGAGCTACGGTGAAAAAATTAGACTGGCCCTAGCCACCGTACTATTAGCTGAGCAACCTCCTCAACTGCTAATTTTAGATGAACCTAATAATCATCTTGACTTAGAAAATTTAGCGACCCTCATATCCATACTAAAACGTTACCAAGGAGCTCTCATTATAATTAGCCACGATGAAAAATTTATCAAACAGCTAAATATCACGGAAACCATTGTGACTCCATTAATCTCTACAAAATAATGGAAACTTTGCTATAGTAACCAAGGTAACTAAATTTTTATCATTGCCAGCAGATGAAAGATCACATAAAAATAGTTCTGGTAAATACTTCCCATCCAGGAAACATTGGTGCCACTGCCAGAGCGATGAAAACCATGGGCTTCAAAACCCTAGCTTTGGTCAATCCAAAATGCTTTCCCCATGACACAGCCACGGCCATGGCCGCCGGCGCCGATGATATTCTAGCCAAGGCTGAAATAGCTAGTTCCCTAGCCAAGGTCCTAGAAAATAGTCAACTTGTCTTCGGAACCAGTGCCAGATTACGTAAGCTGCAATTACCACTCATGGATATCAGGGAAGCGGCAACCTTAATCCACAATGGAATGGGAAACTATAAAATATCCCTAGTGTTTGGACGTGAAAACAATGGCTTAACCAACGGGGAATTCGAAATGTGCACACACCAAATACACATCCCCACCAATCCCACTTTTAGTTCCCTAAATGTGGCCGCAGCGGTGCAGTTAATATGCTACGAAATCCATATGATTTCCAGGGTAAAAACTACCGCCATAGACAATATACAAAATCTAGCCACCACCGCCGATAAATTAAATTTCTTTAATCGCCTAAAATACACCCTAACTGAAATTGATTTTCTTCATCACCAAGGCAACATGGCTCCTCTGGCTAAGCTAAAATTAATTTTCAATCGAGCTCAACTAAAGAAAGATGAAATAAAAATATTTCACGGCATCCTAAGCAACATTAACAAACTAAAAAACTCCTAAGATAATGAAGCCAATCTACCTAGACCATATGTCCACTACTCCCATTGATCCACGAGTTAGGGAGCTAATGATAGCATACCTAGGGGGAGCAGAAAGTAATACCTTTGGCAATGCTAATTCTCCCCATTACTATGGCTACGAAGCAAAAAATGCCATAGAGCTAGCTAGAGAAAAAGTGGCAAGCCTAGTGCACTGTGATCCCCTAGGCATAGTATGGACCTCGGGAGCTACGGAAGCAAATAACCTCGCCATCAAGGGCATAGCAAACTTCTATCAAAGGCAGGGAAGACATATTATTACTTCTACCATAGAACATAAATCCGTCATAGAATGTTGCCAATACTTAGCAACCCAGGGATTTGAAATATCCTACCTAAAACCATCTTCGGACGGTTTAATAGATCCCATGCAGCTAGAAAAACTAATACGCCGGGACACCATTTTAATCTCCCTAATGCACGCTAATAATGAAATCGGAACCATACAGAAAATAGAAAAAATCGGTGCCATTGCCCAAGCCCGGGGGGTACTATTTCACGTAGATGCTGCCCAAAGCGCTGGAAAAATACCCCTGGATCTAAAAAAATGGCCCATTGATCTCATGTCTTTTTCTGCCCATAAAATATATGGGCCCAAGGGCATTGGTGCTCTCTACATTAGAACCAACCCTAGGCTACACTTGGTACCCTTACTTCACGGTGGAACCCAGGAAAACAGCAGAAGAGCAGGCACCCTGGCAACTCACCAAATAGTAGGTATGGGCGAGGCTTTTAGCATAGCTCAGCGGCAAATGCACGAAGATGGTCTTCGTCAACAATATTTGATCGAAAAACTTAAAAATGCCTTAAATGATATCGGCAACGTCTCCATCAATGGTTCCACAAAACATAGATTACCCCATAACTTAAATCTTAGCTTCGCTGACCTTGATCATGAGCTGCTAGTGGGAGCCCTAAAGGACCTGGCCATTTCCACCACATCCGCCTGCTATGCTTCTCCTAGCCATGTGAGAACAAACCAAAAATCCTACGTATTAAAAGCAATTGGCTTGGGAGATGATCTAATAAATAATTCCCTTAGAATTTCCATTGGCAGATTTACCACCGAGGCCGAAATGGAACAAGTAATTTTTCACCTGAAACAAACCGTCGCTAGCCTAAGGAAAAATCATGAAAAATAAAAATACCACCTATCTATCAATTTTACTACTATGTACCAAAATCTCACCTAGAAAAGACCAAAAGTGCAATATTTAAAACCGGTGCAGGCACCATTGGTAACTACGGCCACTGTGCATGGCAAACTAAGGGCCAGGGACAATTTCTCCCCCAGTTAAAAAGTAACCCCACCCTGGGAAAAATAGGAAAAACAACCAAAGTCGAAGAATACCGTGTAGAAATAATATGTCCTCGAAATCTACGTCGATCCGTTCTAAATGCCCTCAGAGCTAGTCATCCCTACGAAGAACCTGCCTTTGGTTTTCTGGAGCTAAAAGTTAATTAACATTAGCCATATCAAGTATAAAGTTATATAATAAAACCATTGGACAATGTCATCATCTATGACATTTATTGCAAATAAGGAGATGAGTAAATGGCAAAAAAAAATTCCCGGGTAAATTCCATACGGATTGGATCCGATGTGGACTCCATAAAACAAGCATTTCTAGATAACCTAGCCTATATTCAAGGCAGATTTTCCTTGGTTGCTTCGCCGCATGATTACTACATGGCTCTATCCTATACAATTCGCGATCGGCTAATGTACCACTGGAACAAAACCGCCAAGACCTATTTTGAAAAGGCAAGTCGCACCATATGCTATCTATCGGCGGAATTTCTCCTGGGCCCACAACTCGGCAGTAACATCATAAATCTCGGCATACAAAAGCAGGTCAAAAAAGCCATGAGTGAACTTGGTTTAAATTTAAATGAACTTTTGCAACGAGAGCCGGAACCTGGCCTAGGCAATGGAGGCTTGGGGCGCCTAGCAGCTTGCTACATGGACTCTTTGGCTACTCTCAATATACCGGCCATCGGCTATGGCATTCGCTATGAATTTGGAATTTTTAACCAGGAAATACATAATGGCTGGCAAGTGGAAAATACCGATAAATGGCTAAGCTATGGTAATCCCTGGGAAATAGCTCGACCGGAAATATCCTTTGACATAAAACTAGGTGGCCACAGCGAAAGCTATCTAGATACAAATGGTCACCACAGAATTAAATGGGTAGCCGATGAAATAGTAAAGAGCGTAGGCTATGATATACCTATCCTAGGTTACAAAGCTGCCACGGCTAATTTTATTAGACTGTGGAAAGCCGAAGCCGGGGAATCATTTGATTTTAGCTCCTTTAACATGGGAGACTACTATGGTGCCGTGCAAAATAAAATATCATCGGAAAACATAACCAAAGTATTGTATCCCAATGACGAACCCGTAGCCGGAAAAAAACTACGCTTAAAGCAACAATATTTTTTCGTATCCAGTTCCCTGCAGGATATGATCCGCATCTATAAACAGCGAGGCGCATTTCTAGGATATTTTAACTACAAATACGCAGTGCAACTTAATGATACTCATCCGGCCATCGGCATTGCGGAATTAATGCGACTTTTAGTCGATGAATACCAAATTGAATGGGATCATGCTTGGAACATTACAACCAACACATTTTGCTATACGAACCATACTCTACTTCCCGAAGCCTTGGAAAAATGGCCGCTGCATATATTTTCTACGATTCTGCCAAGGCACATGGAAATTATCTATGAAATTAACCACAGATTTTTACATGAAATAGCAAATAAATTTAATTGCGATTTAGAAAAAATAAAAAAACTTTCCATCATTGATGAAAGCGATCGCAAATATGTGCGCATGGCAAATTTAGCTTGCATTGGTAGCTATGCAATAAATGGTGTTTCACAATTGCATTCGGAATTACTAAAAAAAGAAGTACTCAAAGATTTTCATGATATTTGGCCAACTAAATTTAGCAACAAAACCAATGGGGTTACTCCACGACGTTTTCTACTATTAATCAATCCTACCCTGGCAGAACTCATCACCGAAACCATCGGCGACAAGTGGCTAAAAAATCTCTATGAACTAAGGGAGCTAGAAAAATATGCAAACGATGGCTCATTTGTAACCAAATGGCAAGCTATCAAATTAGAAAACAAACAAAGACTAGCTACCTTCGTAGCAAAAACGATGGGCATAAAAATCAATCCTCATTCGCTGTTTGATATCCAGGCTAAAAGAATTCACGAATATAAAAGACAGCATCTCAATTTACTCCATGCCATTACCCTCTATAATAGGATACGTAATAATCCCAGCGAAGAATTCACACCACGTACCATAATTTTTTCCGGAAAAGCGGCGCCGGGATACCACAAAGCAAAATTAATCATAAAACTAATCAATGATGTGGCCCACATTATAAATAGTGATCGCCAAGTAAAGGATCGATTAAAAATAATTTTCCTACCCAATTACAGTGTTAAAAATGCTCGCTGGGTTTACCCCGCCGCCGATCTATCGGAGCAAATTTCAACGGCGGGCAAAGAAGCTTCAGGCACAGGCAATATGAAATTTGCAATGAATGGCGCCCTAACCATCGGTACCCTGGATGGAGCTAATGTGGAGATGCTAGAAGAAGTTGGTAAAGAAAATTTTCTACTATTTGGTCTCACGACGGAGCAGGTAGCTGCCCTAAAGGCGGAAAGCTATAGCCCCTGGGATTATATTAACCATGACGGAGAGTTAAAAGCCGCCATCGATTTAATCAGTTCCCAGCATTTCAACGAAACTCCAGAAATATTCAAACCCCTTATCGATAGCATAATTTACCACGATGAATTTTTAGTCTGCGCCGATTTCCGCTCCTATGTTAACTGCCAACAATACGCGGCCACCTTGTATGAAGACAAAGAACACTGGGCCAAGATCTCCATTTTAAACACTGCCCGCATGGGAAAGTTTTCCTCGGATAGGGCTATCATGGAGTACTGTAACGACATTTGGCACGTAAAACCGGTGATAATTACCACCTAATGTCCTGGCATCGCACTATTACTATATTCTAAAATAGGTTTTTATGTTATACATAGGTAACACAGAATAATCATGGGGTCATTTGAATTATGCTACTTTGTTTAGACGTAGGTAACTCACATATTTTTGGCGGTGTCTTTCAGGGAGACAATATTATACTACATTTTCGCCACGCAACTTATAGTAATATCACTTCCGATCAACTAGGTATTTTCTTAAAAAACATCTTGCTACTAAACAACATTGGTTCCCATGAAATTGATAATGTCGCCATTTGTTCCGTGGTACCATCCATGGAATATTCCCTGGACGCTGCCTGTCAAAAATATTTAGCTAAA
>JAVBML010000070.1:0-5382 GCA_031552655.1 Gammaproteobacteria bacterium | reverse complement strand
ACTTACCATCATTCCAGCAAACCTTATAGGGTTGATTGATAATTATAACAGCGGTACCAACCTCCACCAAATTATACAATCTCTTAATATCATCTTCATACATACGAATGCAACCGGCACTACTTCTGCGACCAACTCCCGCGGGAATATTAGTCCCATGAATTAGGTAACTGTGCTTAGATAGACGCAAGGCATACTTACCCAGAGGATTATCGGGTCCCGGTGGAATCACTTTTTTTAATTTACTGTCACCTAGAGCTCTTCTAAGTTTATAGATGGAATCGGGAATCGTCCAATGGGGATTTTCAGTCTTTGATACTATGGTCATTGTCCCCAGGGGAGTATTCCAATCCTCTTTGCCAATGCCGACGGGAAATATATAAGCCTTGCTACCATCTTTAGATTTATAATACAAACGCATCTCGGCCAAATTAACTACTACGGTATTTTCCACCAATTCCCGGGGTAAAATATAGTACGTAGGAATAATCAACAGCGTATCAACTTTTGGATTATCTGGATCAATGCCTGGATTAGCTTCAAATATTTCGTAATATCCTACGTCAAAGCGCTCTGCCACATCGGAAAAATCCTCTCCCTCTCGAATTTGAGTAGTTTGCACTCTACCCACCAGTTCTCCACCATTTTTAGGCAAATCAAATACCAAAGCTTGGCATTGCAATGATAATAAAAATAGAAATAGAGATAACAACCCTTTCATAGCCTAAAATATACCTAGTAGGCAAGATGATTAACGGTGCGGGGAAAGGGAATTACATCGCGAATATTTTGCATGCCCGTTACGTACATAACCATTCTTTCAAGCCCTAAACCAAAACCAGCGTGGGGCACCGTGCCATATCTACGTAAATCCAAGTACCAACTATAATTTTCCCTATCCAATCCTAGCTCATCCATGCGCCGGCAAAGTAAATCGTAGCGTTCTTCGCGCTGACTTCCTCCGAGAATTTCACCAACTCCGGGAACCAATATGTCCATAGCAGCCACGGTTTTATTATCATCGTTGGCACGCATGTAAAAACTTTTTATTTCCCGAGGATAATTAACTAAAATAATAGGTCCCTTAATCACCTCTTCCGTAAGATAACGTTCATGCTCCGATTGTAGATCTAGACCCCATTCCACTGGAAAAGCAAAGCTCTTCGGTGCTTGCTTCAGCAGCTCTATGGCTTCGGTATATTCCATGTAGATAAATTCACTGGCAACAATTTTTTCCAAGCGATGGATGCACTCTCCATCTATCTTTTCCATAAAAAAGTTAAGATCATCGGCTCGCTCACTGAGCATAGCTTTTACCAAATAGACAATCATGGTTGATGCTAACTTGGCACTATCTTCGAGATCAGCGAAGGCAATCTCCGGTTCCACCATCCAAAATTCCGCCAGATGTCTACTGGTATTAGAATTTTCCGCCCTAAAAGTTGGACCAAAGGTATAAACCTTACTCAAAGCTTCACAATAGGACTCAACATTGAGCTGACCGGAAACCGTTAGAAATGCCTCCCGACTAAAAAAATCCTGAACAAAGTCAACCTTTCCTTCGGCGGTACGGGGTATCTGACTTAAATTCAATGAAGTAACCCGTAGCATCTCTCCCGCACCTTCACAATCACTGGAGGTAATAATGGGAGTGTGAATCCAGTGGAAACCATTTTCATGAAAAAATCTGTGGATTGCCATGGAAAGAGAGTGTCTTATTCTGGTAACAGCCCCAATAACATTGGTGCGAGGTCGTAAATGGGTATATTCACGTAAATACTCCAGAGTATGATATTTAGGAGCCATGGGATATTTATCCGGTTCATCAATCCATCCCACAACCTCGACACTCTCCGCTCGTAGCTCCACCAACTGTCCCTCGGCGGGAGATTTAACTAGTTTACCAGTGACCACAATTGCACAGCCCGCTGTGATCTTTAAAATTTCACTTTGATAATTGGATAAATCGCTGGCAGCAACCACCTGTAGGGATGCAAAACCGGAACCATCATTGAGAGTAATAAATGAAAAACCCGCCTTGGAATCCCTGCGCGTTCGTACCCAACCAGCAACATTTACGCTGCTATCAATTACCGTTTGATCTTTCAATAACTCACAGACCGAAGTAAATTTTTTGCCATATCTATGCATATAAAATCCCAACCAATGTTCTACTTAGATTTATAAATAATACCTACCTTTCAATCTCTAACATCTTCTAATGAAGCCAAGTTCAATTTTATTTTCGATAGTTTTTTTGAAAACCACGATGTCAATCTATGATCTAAATAAATTAGTAAATATCTATATACGCTACCATTATCCACTTTTTCTAGCAAGTTCTTATGGTTTCATCCAACATTTTAGTTCCTAACTTTGTCAATTTGAGCTTAAGAAATTCATAGCCACTTCAATTTTCCATAAAGCATGGCAGCGATTTCTCAATGCCACCATTAGCAGCCAATGCAGGACAAAAATCTAATTGCACGAAATAAAATATTTCAGTTCTACCTCTTTTAAAATCTATAATTGCATAGCACCGCCTGTTTGTTGTATTATATAGTAGTAGGTTTTATTAAAGGGAGATGATTTGTGATAGTTCTTTCAGGAGATATCGGTGGTACCTATACCCGCATTAGACTTATGGAGTTTTCTGATAATTCGTCCCATGTCATTAAAAATGCTCTTTATCACAATGGTGACCACAGCACCTTCATTAATATCCTCGATCTTTTTTTTGATGATGTAAGAATAGCAGCTAGTCAATTAAAAAGTGCCGGCTTTGGTGTTGCCGGCCCCATTGTAGATGGCGTGGTAAAATTTACTAATCTTCCTTGGATGGTAAAATCCAGCGACATTCAGAAAAGACTATCCCTGGAAAAAGTGGCACTGCTCAATGATTTTGCTGCCATTGGCCATGGCTTAGAAACTTTGCATTCCGAAGAATTAGTAACTTTACAAAGGGGAAAATCTAGCCCAGATAGCCCTAAAGCTTATATAGGAGCCGGAACTGGACTTGGCATTGGCTTTATCTCCTATCACCGAGGTGTACCAAAAGTACACGCCACCGAAGGAGGACACATCGATTTCGCTCCCACCAATGGGGAACAAATCGATTTACTTAGATTTCTAAAGAAAAAATACCACCGCGTTTCCTTGGAAAGACTACTGTCGGGCCCCGGTCTAATCAACATCTATCAATTTGTTAGAAGCAGCTATAAAACTGCTACCAAGGAAAATTCTACGCTGGCCTCCTTCACCGAAAAAAATAGAGATTTTGCTTCAGCCATTACAGAATATGCACTTAGAGGTGGAGATCCCTTGGCTAAACATGCCCTGGATATTTTCATTGGCATCTACGGGGCCGCCGTTGGTAACCTAGCACTTACTACCTTGCCCTTCGGAGGAATATACATAGTGGGAGGCATAGCACCAAAACTACTATCTCAAATTAAAGGTAAAAATTTTCTCCAAGCATTTAGTGACAAGGGAAGATTACAACAACTAATTCAGGATATCCCACTGCACATAGTACTTTGCACAGAGATAGGTTTACGAGGAGCGGCGCTGTATGCAAAAAAACTGGCGCTGGACCAAATTGATTAGCAATTTAGCCATAGATAAATAATAGAGGAGGTTCCATGAACAAAAATGTAAATCCCCCTTCACTAGGTAACTATAAAACTACTGTCTATCTCATCTGCCTCACCGCTGCTCTCGGTGGTTTATTATTTGGGCTAGATCAGGGATTCATCGCCAATTCCATGGAAACCATCAAAAATCAATATGGACTAGATGTTGCCGGCATGGGACGATATTCCGCTATCCTCGCCACCGGAGGTATCGTGGGAGCATTGCTATCCGGTTTCATAAGTAGAGCACTTGGTCGCAAAAAAAGTTTAGTGCTGGCTGGCATTATATTTAGTCTAGGTTCCCTATTTTCCGCACTGCTACCTCCCATAGCTATTCTCACCACGCTGCGTTTTATTTTAGGATTTGGTGTAGGCTTAGCCTCATTCGTTGCTCCTCTCTATCTATCGGAAACTGCACCGGCCACCATCCGTGGAGCCATGGGCACCCTGTTTCAACTAATGATTACCATGGGTATTTTTCTAATTTCCCTGAGCAATGTGCTAATTGCTTCCTACTTTACTAATAGCAGCACCGCTCTTCCTCTCATGTTTCTAGTTATTACACTCTTTGCCATAGTTATGTTCATCACCAGTATTTTCCTACCGGAAAGCCCTCGCTGGTTGATGCTCAAGGGGAGAAAAGAGGAAGCCATGGCAGCACTGCAATGCACTCTTAATAATCAAACGGAAATAAATAATGAAATTCAAGAAATTGAAAAAATTCTCAGGGAGCATAAACCTTCATTCTGGAACATCATGCGCCAAAAATATTTTGCGAAGGTTTTACTAATAGGCGTCGTTCTCCAAATGCTGCAACAGCTAGTTGGTATCAATATGATGATTTATTACGCTCCCACCATTTTTGGCTACGCGAACATGAAGGGATTTTTAGCTATGATGGCAGTGCCCACGGTTAATATGCTATTTACTTTTCCCGCCATATTTCTCGTGGAAAAGTGGGGACGTAAAAAATTACTCTACGTTGGTGCCATTTTTATGTTTGTAACTATGATCATGGCTGGTCTAGCATTTCAACACATCGGCAATGTCAGCGATCCTGCCCTCATTGGATCACTGCCTAAGCAGGCTCTACTCATGGCAATTATATTCTATATCTTTGGTTTTGCCATTTCCTGGGGACCCGTAGTGTGGCTGGTATGTTCTGAAATATTTCCCCTGCGAGGCCGAGAAATTGGCATGACCATCACTACAATTGTCAATTGGACCTTCGCCGGCCTGGTAATGCGCTATGCCCTATCATTCATGGAAAATTACGGCAATTCCATGATCTTCTATGTATTTAGTCTATTTTGCCTCCTAGCCATACTATTTGTTTATAAATATGTGCCGGAAACTAGAGGTTTTACTCTGGAAGAAATAGAGGATAAACTAAGTAAAAAATAATAATATATAGACTAAAGTCTAATTTAGGCAAAATTTTGCATTGCGAATCCAAGATATCAAATACGACATCTTCTTCTCTATCATCAAATATTTTTTGTACTTCTAATATATTATTAGGATAAAAATACCAAGGATATTCATGAACTTGGGCAGCAAGGCCAAGAGATGAAAATAATAGTGATCCTCCTATCACTACTGATTTTAACTGGTTAAGTTCTGATTAGATCAGACAAGTATAAACTATAAAGTGTAACAAAAGAAGCGTAGAAAGCGAGGGAGTTTTCTCGTTAGAAGTTGCAGCTAGTTAGTTTAAAAATACTTGCATAAAAAAAGGTTACCCGTTTTG
>JAVBML010000074.1:0-4023 GCA_031552655.1 Gammaproteobacteria bacterium | reverse complement strand
ACCTCCATGATCCGACATTTATTTATAAATTGGAGATATCTTTGGCTATCTATGGACCCTAGTTTGTGGCCGATTTCCGTTAATCTTAAATCGGCATTATCTTCGCGCAGCATTAATCTATATTCTGCTCTGCTGGTAAACATTCTATAGGGTTCAGTAATACCTTGAACTAATAAGTCGTCGATCATAACTCCAATGTAAGCTTCGTGGCGCTTGGGGTACCATGGCTCACGTTCATCCAATTTTAGAGCAGCGTTGATGCCAGCAATCAACCCCTGGGCTGCGGCTTCTTCATAGCCCGTGGTACCATTGATTTGACCAGCAAAATAGAGGCCACTAATGGCTTTAGTTTCCAACGTCGGCTTTAGATCTCGGGGATCAAAAATATCATATTCTATGGCATAACCTGGACGCAATAAATGCGCCTTTTCTAGTCCCTCCATGCTCTGTACTAGATCAATTTGTACATCGAAGGGAAGGCTAGTTGATATGCCGTTGGGATAGATTTCATTGCTATGGTGGCCTTCGGGTTCCAGAAAAACTTGGTGCGATGGCCTATGGGCAAAGCGATGAATTTTATCTTCAATGGATGGGCAATAGCGTGGTCCAATGGCATCTATGGCGCCGGTAAATAGTGGTGAACGGTGAAGATTATCTGCTATTATCTTGTGGGTTCGCTCATTGGTATGGGTAATGAAACATGGCAGTTGCGCTGGGTGGTCAGCTTCCCCAGCTAAAAATGAGAACGCCGGGAGAGGTTTATCTCCCCACTGTGCCACTAGTTTTGCATAGTTTATGGTGTTTTTATCTAACCGAGGTGGAGTACCAGTTTTTAAGCGTTTGCTATGCAAGCCCAAGGATTTGAGGAAACTTGCCAATGCTGTGGATGCAGCGTCTCCACTTCGTCCACCGGAAAAATTAATGAGCCCAATGTGAATTTTCCCATTGAGAAAAGTACCCGCGGCAACTATGACAGCTTTGGCATAGAAAGTTAACCCTAGGTGGGTGATAACCCCTTTAGTTTGATAATTATCTATTACTAAATTATCTACGGTTTGTTCCACAATGAATAGGTTTTTTTTAGATTCTAAAATACTATGAATTGCTTGCTTGTAAAGATTACGATCTATCTGTGCCCTGGTTGCTCTAACTGCTTTACCTTTGCTGCCGTTTAGGGTACGAAATTGTATGCCAGCTAGATCACCGGCATGGGCCATAATTCCTCCCAAGGCATCGATCTCTCTAATGAGATGTCCTTTGCCAATGCCTCCCAGGGATGGATTACAGGAAAGCTGGCCCAGGGTGCTTAAATTTTGTGTTAGTAGCAGTGTTTGCTTACCCATGGAAGCGGCTATGTGTGCCGCTTCGACACCTGCATGGCCAGCACCTATTACAATGATATCATAGTGATTACTTTTCACTTATTCCTCGGAAAAAATAAAGTAGAACCATGGTTTCTATGTCACAAATAACTAACTCTAGCTTATTTTAGTGGTTTTATTCAATAAATTCGATGGAAAAATATGGTTCCAAGATTGAAATAGGTTAGTGGTGGAATATATTTTTTTGCAATTGATTTATGAATTAGATATAATAATTATAATTAAGTTATAAGTTACGGATAATATATAGGTTGCCATGGTGGATTTAAGCGATAAGGAATCACATAGATATTGGAAAAATCATCCGGAAAACGAGGTTTACCGCACGATTTTATCCATGGAGAGCGTAGAACATTGGACCCTGGATGGTAATCTGGAGTTTGAGGAAGTCATCGCTAAATTTAGCTCGATATTAGAAGGCACGGAAGAAATTAATATCCAAAATGAAATTATCAAATTATTTTCCCATTTAAAATTTGGAAGAGCTATCAGATTATTGGACACCATTGATTCTTCTTACCCCGGTGCAGCAACGGAAATATTAAGGATTGCGGAGAATACAGCAAATTCAAAGAATGGAAGTGGATTATTTCTTAAACGTATTTTAACGTTTGAGCGTTTACGCATGCTTGCTAGAGTTTTTTCTGAAGTTCGCTTGGAAAAAGTATCTAAAATTTTGGAGGGAAACAGTGAATAGTAGAAATGGATTAATAATATTATTAGTGCTGCTTAGCACTGCTTCATTTGCTCTTGATTGTCGCAGTGGTGGTGTAGGTTGCGCTCTCAGGGATCGGCAACTTAAAGCTATAAACGAGGCCGGTATTAAACCAACGCAGTTGGTGGAAATGAAAAAAAATGATGCCGATGGTAATGAGTCTCAGAACAATCGCAGCAAAATAACTGCGGCGGAACCATTTCCCATTCCCAGAGCGAAGCCTTATAGCTATGGAACTGATAGTGGGACAAGTAGCAAAAATGTGCCAGCTAACCAAGATGCTAGTAATTCCAGAAAGGTTAATCCTATTTTAGAAATGTTTGCACCCAAACAACAAAATGCTAGCAGTGATAGCTCTAAGGTAAACAGTGGTGAGGTTGCTACGCAACCTAATGTTATTACCTATCGCTAAATATTAACCATAAACATAGGGAAGTGCATATGAAATCTTTGAAAAAAACAGTGTTTCTAGGCATGGCAATTTGCTTTTCTGCCATGACTCCTGGAGTTCTTGCTAATACTACGGATTTGGCAAGTATAATTGTAAATGAAAGTAGCAATATTAGAAATACGGTAACAAAATCCGGTGAAGCTACGCGTACTCAAATAGTAAAAGTATTTGATGAGGTTTTTAAGGCAGAAGTAGATGCTAGCAATAAACCCGTGGGAAGTAATATTATTATGAAAATTGTAAATATGCTAGCTGAAAATTTCTATGGTTGGTATTCCAATGGTAGTTTTCCCTTGGTGCCAAGTAAGCTGCTAACTTTAAGTTTCAAGGACAAAATACTAGCCAATGAATCCAGCATAGGATCTTTATTAATCAGGGATTCGGGCTATAATCTTCTTCGAAGTAGCGATGAGAAAAGTATGGATTTAGCAGCGTTGCTTTCCGCTAAGCTTGAAAACGGAGTTAATAATATAGATAGGGAAGCCCTAAGATTACCATCTAGTTTAGCATCATCGGATAGCGCGGGATTTTTTACTCACAATTCTATTTTTCCCCAGGGTGGTTTACATAGCAAAGCTCCAACCATTGAATCCATGCCTCACATCGGTGATTTGTTGGGTAGCGATAGCTATATTAATGGTAGCAATGAGCAAAACAAGGCGCAGCTATTTATGAGCTATTTATTTAAAGCATTGCCGGCCACATCTAGCTTTCAGATCCCGAAAAAATCAGGAAATATGATTACCATCTGTACACCTAAAACTGCCACCGGTGAAGCTAGTTGTAGCGATGTTAATGCTCAGAATGGAAGCGGTGGCGATGACTATAATAGTGAATATGATAGGATGGTAGATTACTTCAATAAAAATGGCAATTATAAAAATCACAAAATGGGAATGCGCTCTTCGAATATTTTGCGATCGGTCTACATTGAGCCGCTATTGCGTGCCTATCAAAATCGTACCAAGGACTCTAAAAATGAAAACAGCCTCGTTGAAATAGAAAGATATTTAGCCCATGAAGGATTGGAAGAGGAGTACTATAACGAACTAAAAAAGAAATCCATGGCGGATGTAAATTTAGAGACCCTGCGGGCTATAAATAAACTAGTATATTTAGCCCATAAAATTCATAGAGATAATGAGCAATTAAAGATAATTGCAGCTACCAGTGCCATAGCTATTTCTAAATTGACTGCTATGCAGGATGAAACAAATATAAGAGTAATCAGTAATCAAATAAAAGAGCGATGCTGGGATCCTGAAAATAGGAGCAAAGATTCTTGTAAATCGAGTGGTGCAGCAATCCAGATGCCTAGCATCGAAAGATAACAATACCTTCGCTGCTAGCCAAGGAGAACGAAGTGTAGGCTAGAAGTCCGAGGTAGGTGAGGGTTTTTAGTAGAGCAAAGCGAGTGCTAAAAATCTATACTAAGCGTTAAGTCATAGTAGCGTATTCCAGCTGCGGGACGGCCG
>JAVBML010000071.1:0-5788 GCA_031552655.1 Gammaproteobacteria bacterium | reverse complement strand
TTAAAAAATGTAAGGTGGCGGCAGTAAAATTAGCCAAAGTTCCATAATATTTATTATACCGTACCTCCTCATGTAGCATTTTCCATAATCGTTCCATGGGATTTAAATTTGGCGAATAGGGAGGCAAATAATGCAGCTGGAAGGGAGTATTAACTAAAGTGTGTCAGTTTGAATAATAAAAGTATGGGTGTATTAAATAATATATCATCCGTCCTAAATTAGGAGAACTGATATGAATAAAGAAATAGCTTTAACAGAAGTAACGGAAAGAGAAGACTTTGATTTTGATAAACTAAAAGAGGAAGTAGTAGCCGGACTAAAAACCGGCAAGCCTTTTCTAGGTAAAGATGGCACTCTGACACCTTTGATAAAGCGCCTGATCGAGGCTTCTTTGGAAGGAGAAATAGAAACCCATGTTACAAATACTAAAGACGAAGCTAACCGGCGTAACGGTAAAAATAGTAAGCTGGTAAAGTCCGATTCTGGCACTTTTGAGCTTGAGACTCCCCGAGACCGCAATGGTACCTTTGAACCGGAGATTGTAAAAAAACGCCAAACGGTTTTAAATGCCACCCTTGATAATAAGATCTTAAGCTTATATAGCGCTGGCATGAGCTATGCTGATGTTAGTAGTCACCTAGCTGATATTTATGGCGTAGAAGTTTCTGAGGCCACCATAAGCTCCATTACCAATAAACTACTACCACTAGTTGCTGAATGGCGGAATCGGCCATTAGACGCGGTTTATCCAGTAATCTTTCGGGATGCCATGTTTTTTAAAATACGCGATGAAGGAAAGGTTGTTACTAAAGCTCTCTATAATATCCTTGGCATAACCCAATCCGGTCATAAAGAGATTTTAGGGTTTTATATGGCCGATAGCGAAGGAGCACATTTATGGTTGGGTATAGGGTATATTAAACGATCTAAAAGCTAGAGGTGTCGAAGATATCCTGATTGCCTGTATAGATGGGCTTACTGGTTTTCCTGAAGCTATAGCTGCCTCATTTCCTAAAACCGAGATCCAACTTTGTGTGGTTCATCAAATTAGGAACTCGATAAAATATGTAGCTAGTAAGGATCAAAAACCCTTTATGGTTGATTTAAAAACCATCTATCAAGCAGAAACCAAGGACTTAGCTGAAACTAACCTACTCAAGCTTGAAGAAAAATGGGGTAAAAAATATCCTATGGTTTTAAAATCATGGCAATCCAAATGGGATAATTTATCATCATTTTTTAAATACTCTAGCGAAATTCGGCGAATGATCTATACCACCAATCCCATTGAGGGGTTTCATCGGCAAGTACGCAAATTTACTAAGCCAAAAGGAGCCTTTACTTCTGAAATGGCTTTGTTTAAACTTATTTACTGTGCCTGCCAGAAAATTAAGGAAAAGTGGAATATGCCATTGCAAAATTGGGCATTAATAATTTCTCAGCTTGATATCTATTTTCCAGGCAGATTGAAAATAGAGTTGAGTTCAGATCTTGGGGCTGATACACTTGGATAAATACTCTCCCAAACCATCCAACACATACAGCTGGATATAACGCTATTCCTCTAAAATACGAGCATCCTTAAGATTACTTTTATACTACCAACGCTATTGAATCAAGTACAATTAGATTGGTAACCATCTTCTAAGCACCACCGAGCACATTCCTCTTTACATGTAGCCTCCCCTTTACTGATCCAATAATACTCTTGATATTCCCAACACCGACATTGACATCCACCAGTAATCAATTCTATTTCATACGCAGCTAGTGTGTTTAATCGCTTTATTTTAAACATATCTCTTTCTCCTCAATGCATATCATCTTACTTAACCTACCGAATTCTAACTCAATAAACCCTTAGTGTCAAATCAAGTTTAAATTTCCACATGCTCAGCTTAGAGGAACATCATCGATTAACTACATATATACTAATAACTCGATGTACACTCATCCATATCTAAGCCATAATCATTACACCAAGACTCACAATTACTCTGGCTACTCTGATAACTAGTTCGACCATCGTCACATCTGCATTTACACCCCATACCTCCGTAAACCAATTCAATTTCTCTATTGGTAATACTTACTAAGATATTTTCACATATTCTCATGTTATTATCCTCTTCATTAGCTAATAATAAGTTATTTTAACCGCAAAACTACTTTTTTGTCCACAATTCTTAATTCGACATCATAAAAATTATAATTATTATCTTGTGCGTGATGGTCTACTACCAATATTAAAGTATCAGGTAGATATTTTTTCAACATTTGTTGTACTATTGGTATGGATTTTAGATCAAGTCCATTAAATGGTTCATCTAAAATTAAGATATTTGGTTTCTTTAGGATAGCTGAAACTATCGTTACCTTCTTTTTTTCTCCGCCACTTAAATAGGTATGCCAATCTTGTTTACTATCTAGGGTTAACTCTTTTTTTTTAGCTTCTTGCGTCGCATTTTTCTTATTAGAACTAAATGCATATAAACCAATCTCAGCTAACAATAGCTGTATCTCTTCTCTCTTTATATTATTTAATACCGGATCACCGGAAATTTTATCTGGATAAGAAACAATTTCATAAAGAGAAGCATTAAGTGGAAAATAATCTTGTTGACTTAACATAACTATTTTAGGGTTATTACCATTTATTAAAGGATAAAATATGGAGCCCTTTCCATAGATATTATTTTCCTTAATACCCTTGATCTTAGACAGTAAACTGGTCTTTCCGCATCCTGATTCACCAGTAATTGCGTAGATTTCCCCCATATTAAGAGTTAGATCTTTTATCTCTACTAGAAGCCGATCTGCAACTCCTATTTCTAAATCTTGTAACTTCATATGATCGATATTCTTATATTCTCTAGTAATTTGGTCGATTTTGGCTGGTGCTTTATGGATTTTCCCTTCTAGAATAATAATTCTATTCAAGGATTCTCTCATATAGGACATATCTTGAGCGGTACGACCAGACCAAGATAATAAATTAGATACCTGCCTACTCGCCGTTCGTACTTTATTTCTATCTTCAAATGGAATTCTTCCTTTTTGAATCTCATTAGCTGCTAAATAATAGTTGAATATAGAATCTGCTGTTCCCGTTATCGACCACCAACTCTGTTGAGTAATTCTCCATAGTTTTTGAGTCCCCCCCAACTCTCTAATAGCAGTGATAATATCCTCTATTTTACCTCTAGTAGCTTCTATACCATCTCTTTCGGTAATTGTTCTTATATTTTTAGTATCATATTGTATGGTAGACATCAATTCAGAATTCAATGCTGTAATTTTTTCTCTGTAAAGTTTTAGTTGGGCAGCTAGATATTCTTCTATAAAATTATAAACTTTATTGTATAAGGTAGAGTAAATGAGAATATTTGGAGAATGAATTACAATGATCCCTATTCCATAGGCGCCACCAATCGAAGTGGAAACTGCATTAGTAATTAAACGACTACCTGAACCTACTACTTTTAAAATATCCGATCTTAAATTATCTATTAATACTGTAGAGTCTAGGTCGTTGGACAAACATAATGGTATTTCATCAGTAAATAGCCCAGCTCTTATTTTATCTCCTAAAACAAATTGTAATTTTTCAGCAAAATAATCATCAATACTATTTGTGGCTATTTGTCCTAGGACATAGGGAAATAGAAAAACAACAAAATTAGCAATCTCTTTACCAAAATTACCCCATGCTGGCCCATTGGGATTATCTAATCTTTCAAAATTATAAATTAAAGCTTGATTATAGTTGATAATCTTCAGGGATAAAAATTGTGTTAAAAATTGACTACCGATCAAAGCAATAGCATGCTTTTCAATGTGATTATTTAACTGTTCAGTAGGAATAAATTTGCTATAAGTAGCATACAACTCCTCAGCTATCTTAATAGGAAAAAACATATTACCCTTAATCTCCTTTTCATAGCTTGCTGCAATTAGCCCTAGAAGCATTCCAATAGCATTAGCTGTAAATGGACTAAAATAACCTAATGAATTAACTACAGCCTCCCCTAGTGTACTGAATGTCAGATAGTGCTTATCTGCCAAATCATTGCCTAATAACGCCTCGTCTAAAATACCCCCTACCAAACCATTAATCATACCGGAATTACCAGCTATTGAATTTCCTGCAATAGCTCCTATCACAGGGGCTATTATTTCTTGGTGCTCATTCAATACGCCTGTGGGTAACATAATTCCTAATATTACTCCACCGATATCCGATACTAATGAAGATTTAATGACATGTCCGGTAACGGCTCCAAAAATACCCCAGCTTAAATAATGTTTATCTGTATACCCAAAATAGAGAGCAAGCTCATCAATTATTCCAACTGCCCCACCAATAACTCCGCACTGATACCCACAGCGTATGGCTCCGGCAACTGTAGCAGATAGCGGAGCCAACAAGTATTCATGATTTTGTATGAAGTTATAAAGTGCGTTATAGCTTTTACCAAAAGTAGAACTTTCTTCTATAGCCTTTATCGGCGTGTTAATATTTTTAGCTACACCTAAAACTGGAGATAGCAAAGCTAGAATTATTAGTGTTCTAATCAATTTTAATATGTACCAATGCAAGCACCCTCCCATTATCTGAACCACATAAACTAAAGCGAATTCTCCTGTTGTTGGACAACACTGCCTAGAACTCAGCTACTGATCCAGGTACTTAATAAACTCTTTTGGCATCATATTAATTACCATGGTGCCTAAATTCATTATAATCTCTACGCCACACTTCGATCTTTCCTTACGCATCTTCCCCCCACCAAAACCAATGATGGGGGTAAATCTGCATCCTTCAAACTCCTATTAAACAGCTTAATGTATAATAAATTCACTTCCCAAATCAACTTTGAAGTATTGTATTAAATAAGAAGATAATTCATTATATCTACCACCTCCTCTCCTTTAAGGAAATACCCCACGGTGATATCTAAGCATTCCCGACCAAAAGTATCACACTAATATAGCATAGCTAACATAGATTACTTCTAATGCAGACCTTATTTCGGCTTCCACTATTAACGTAAATAGCTCGGCTAAGCTATTACTTTTATCCTAGATAAAACTAGGAACACAAATTTATTATACAGCAATGTACTCCTAATCGTTAAATATCATTTTGATCTTACTGCGATTTATCGGACACAGCCCTTTAAAGCTTAAGCAGCATATTAAACCTCATCAGGAACTCTGTAGTCAATAGCAGAGTGTAACCTTTTGAGATTATAGTAACCCTCAATATATTGAAAAACGCTCTGCCTAGCAGCGTCTTGTGTGGGATAATGATTTTCATAAATTAGCTCAACTTTAAAAGTACGGAAAAAACTTTCAGCTACCGCATTATCCCAGCAATTGCCTCGACGGCTCATGGAACCAATTAGTTGATTAGCTGTAATAACTTGCTGATATTGCTCGGAACAATATTGCCTGCCAAGATCGGAATGCACGATGATACCTTTGGGAAATCTCCGCTTGGATAATGCCATTAATAATGCATTGCAAACTAGCTGGATATTTATTTTAGCATCCATAGCCCAACCGATCACAGCGCGGGAATGTAAATCCAGAACCACAGCTAAATACAGCCATCCTTGGGCGGTAGGAATGTACGTAATATCGCTGCACCATTTCTGATCAATACCCGTGGCGCTAAAATCTCGACAAAGAACATTGCTATACACTGGTCTACTATGGTCGGAATCAGTAGTAACTTTAAATCTTTTTCTAGCTATTGCTTTTAAACCCATTATTTTCATCCGCC
>JAVBML010000004.1:0-4167 GCA_031552655.1 Gammaproteobacteria bacterium | reverse complement strand
CGCCTCGGCCGTCCCGCAGCTGGAATACGCTACTATGACTTAACGCTGAGTATAGATTTTTAGCACTCGCTTTGCTCTACTAAAAACCCTCACCTACCTCGGACTTCTAGCCTACACTTCGTTCTCCTTGGCTAGCAGCGGTTGACCGCTTTCATTAAGTTTTATGGTATAGTTTGAAATATTTATTTAAATGGAGGAATCCTATGAGCATTAATAACATTTTGCGTAATTTATTGATTGTTATTTTAGCAACTTATGTTTCTCTAGCGGGTGGTGAAACAACGTCGCGGGAATATTATATTGTTAAGATCAATGGTGTTCCAATGACTAGAAGTGCTGCCGAGACGGTTTTTCGTATTATTAGCGATAATGGCAAAATAACTATGCATGCCTATGATAATGCTAAGAAAATTAATATTGAGTTATCAGCAATAGAAAAAGATATGGATATACACATTTATGATCCTTTTGTGACAAAAATAGTAAAGTTGTATGATAATTGTTTAGATGCAAATACTCCGGGTTTGTATGCCAGTGATTATAGGAAATGTGTATTTTATAAACCTGAAAATGTATATATGTGCTTCGATAAAGAAGATAAAGCACTTATAAGCTTGATGATTTTAAATGGAATTACTAGATTGGAGCTGTTGAATGAAAAATAGTGTTTTATTTTTTGTTTTAAGTTTTTTCTTTTTTCCGTTTACTTTTGCTGATAATAGTAAAGTATCAGATTTGGCTAGAGAAAATAAAGCGGGTATATATTTTTGTACGAGAGATGTAGAGGAAAATATCTTAGGGTTGTCTCCTGCTATTGCATCCGATAAGTCTTGGGATAATTATGATGACATAGGCATGATAGTTGTGGACGATAGGGATAGTCCGAAACATAAATATCTTAGACATTGTTTTGTACTACTTGCAGAGGAAATAGCACAAAAAGGAGATACTGGCGAGATGATTTATATTCAGCGTGGTTTCTTCTTCAAAAAACAATGGACGATGATAATGGTGGATGTCCAGCATTTAAAAATCGAATAATTATATCATAAATCGGTGCTTGTTAATCATTTGATTGGCAGTTTAATTCTGCCCCGGGAAGTCAGATTGAATCAGTTTTTTAGTTAAATTAACTTAATTCATACAAAACCACTTCGCGGGATTTTTGCGGGAGCTATTTTAGTTCTGACAAGTTATCATATTCGAAAATTAAACTGTGCAACTTCTGACAATAGTTTATTTACATCTAAGTAATGTTAAATCTGTTTCAGTACTATCGTAGTTCGAAATCTATATTATTAATGCGCCAGCATGCTGTAGTTTCAAATTTTTCACTATTTGTTCGTGGTGCAGATTAGTGTCGTAACAGGCATGGATAAAGAAAATTAGTGCTAAATTTGGTACGGATTGTACCTATTAGTATATGCTAAGGTCGTAGTTTACTCTAGATAAAGATATCTAATTTAGAGTATATTTGCGTATAACTTAGATTTTTTCAATGGATACCGTTTTAGAGGTTTATTGTGCACCATTGAAAAAGTAGAAAATTAGAACTTGTTTGTAGTATCTGTTTTATTAGTTTGTTAATTTGAAATAGTGCAGTCTTAGTTCATAGGCATAATATATCAATATTTTTTATCTGAAAATATTGGGAGGAGAAAATATGAAAAAGTATAATATAATAATTAGTATTGTAGGATTTGTTATGTTGCTGCTTAATGCTTCCCAGGGTTTAGCTGGCGACCGCGGAATCGAGGATTATCCCGTAACGATTAATACTATGCCAATGGTTAGAAGCACAGCTGAGAATGTTTTATGGTATATAGTGGATGGTAGTGTTGATAAACAAGTAACAGCAATTGATAATAAGACTGGACAGTCCGTTATTTTTAGTACTGAGAGTCGAGCCGGAACAGTTCTGCCTAGAGGAATAATGAAGTCGGGTATGAATATTACTGTCGATAGCAACAGAATAGAGCGGATTATGAGACTGTACCATTGTTTAATAGGGGAAGAACAGGATTGTGCTTCACTAATAAAAGGTAAGGTTCTAAGTGATGAAATAAAATGCATAGTAGATAAGGAACTAGGTAGAGGAAATATGATTCGTATGTGTATAGATAAACAAGATAATAGGATAACTACATGCTTTGTATTTTAATCAGTGGTAAGGAACTTATAATATGAAAATAAAATATTAAGTTTTATAATTTTAGTGGTAGGTTATATGTTGGCATCAGCTGTTTTAGCCGAGCAAAAAGAATCTCGACTTAATGAGAGAATGACAATATATTACTGTAACAAAGACATAGATATTCTAAGATCTTCTATGTGTGCCCTCAGATAAATTAGTTGATGGTTATCCGGATGATCAGTATATTTCTGTAGTTCCCATCGAAAAAATTAAAATTATTTGAATAGAATCTGTTTCCAAATTGCTATGAGTTTATCTAAGGTATAGATTGCATTGGCGGGACTAGTGGAGGGAAGTGCAATAACCTCTACCTCTGTACTCTCACATTTTTGCCCTTGATGTTTTAATATCTGGTGGGCTTTGGTGCCATTGGTATAGATACATTTAACGGGAGCGTGACTTAAGATTGGAAATAAATCACGAGCTACGGGATTTTTAATTTTACTATCACAGGATCCTTCAATCTCACAACTCTGAACTATATCTGCTAGGGCAATTCCGTGGTTTAGTAGCATGCGCTTTTTTTCTTCCACGGTAGCTGGCCAAGGATAGCGGGTGATAGCTGTCAGGATTTTCCAAAATCTATTTTGAGGGTGTCCATAGTAGAAGCCATATTCTCGGGATTTTATGGACGGGAATGTGCCCAAAATTAAGATGGTAGATTTGCTATCAAATATGGGTTCATAGGGATGTTCTAGCCTCATGGAAATGTACTCGTTCAATTTCTAGTAACTTCTTTTTGGTGGCTATGCCATCGCTAAAGCCGACGAGACTACCATTGGAACCAATTACGCGATGGCAGGGAATAAATATAGGGATGGAATTTTTATTGCAGGCTCCACCCACGGCTCTACTAGCGTTGGGATTTCCCAGTGCTCGGGCAATATCTCCATAGCTTTTTGTTTCTCCATAGGCAATTTTCTGCAATGCACGCCAGGTAGCCACTTGAAAGGGGGAACCTTGAAGCGCTAACTCTAGCTCAAATTTTTTTCTTTTTCCACTAAGGTATTCCTGTAGTTGTTTAGCTGCTCGCTTGATGGTAGTTGTTTCTTCGCAACTAGTTTTGACATTTTTACTGAGAGGACCGAATTTTACCATGGTTATGGCATGGCCATGGGCATAGATAGTAATTATCCCCAGGGAAGTTTTATATTGAAAGTAGTGGTGCATTATTTTCTCCATATAATGGTTGAACTGTAACATGATTTTAAAGGATAATCCATGGTACATTTGGTAAATTAGAGAAGTGGTTGAATAGGTAATGGTGATGCTGGGTGGTTCGGTATTGTGAAAAAAATAAAAAAAGATTAGATTGAAACAACGGGAGGAGATATTTTTTATCATACCTATGATGTGAGGCTTGTCGTGAAATGTAATTTTTTAAGAATTACACTATGTTTATGAGATAAACTATATGGAGGATATATGAAAAATTTATCGTTCGCTGAAATTTTGTTCTGTGGGGGTAGCGAGTTTACACCGTGCTTTTGCCATGGAGGTCAGGGTGTAAAAAAATATGAGGGAGGGCTGCAGATGTTTAAGACAATTATGTGCTGGCATATCTGTTGCAAAATAGATAAAGCGGATGCCTACCAATGGGGCAATGAAGGCAATATGATAGTGTGTAGAAGGGAAGAACTTTGACTAGCGTAGAGCTAATGTGGGAAGTAGTACAGTAGCCTGAAATTCATTCTCGGAAGGCAAAAAATGAAATTAAATTTGAATCTTCTGCTTAGCGAAGATCGTAAATTTTTATTTCCCCCTTTGCTGTTTTTAAATCCCTTTTTTCTAAGAATCCTGATTTGTCACCATTGTGCATATCTTTTTTTACCGTCGCTGCTAGCCAAGGAGAACGAAGTGTAGGCTAGAAGTCCGAGGTAGGTGAGGGTTTTTAGTAGAGCAAAGCGAGTGCTAAAAATCTATACTAAGCGTTAAGTCATAGTAGCGTATTCCAGCTGCGGGACGGCCGAGGC
>JAVBML010000079.1:0-5850 GCA_031552655.1 Gammaproteobacteria bacterium | reverse complement strand
TAATGCTCTATGATCATCACCATCGGAATGATCTGTGCGTGGTAAATCGTTGGATTGCATATCTTCAATTGGTAAGATCGAATCTCTAACAGCTGCATTTACACTATCGAGATTTACCGTGGGTAGAGAATTGTTAATTTCATCGAGGGTAGAAGTAGCGTGATCTGTGGTAGCTATTTCTTCTGCAGGCGACAGCGTGCTGTGATCATAATCACTATCGTTGTTATTGCTATCACCATGGCTAGAGTCCGAGTCATTAATGTTAAAAAAAGGTGCCCCCGTGTCGTGTAGTTCATCAAATTGTCCATAGCTTTCCCAGCTATATAAAAGGGTAACGGTGTAGAGTAAAGTACTTAGCAAAACACGTTTAGTAATTTGTAATCGCATGGATTTACCTTTGATATTATTTATTTTGTTGATCGTAAATTAAAAAATACTGTTAATACAGTTAGTCTACTATGGCAAAATTAAGATGAGATTAAAACGTTACTGTCGAAGAGATAAATTTATGTTAGCGCAAAGCTTTAAAATGAGCGTTAAAACTTTTTTGTTCGAAAATTAGCATGGCATAGAGCTATGGCTAGGGCATCGGCTTCGTCTGCTTGGAGAGTTTTTTTAATATGTAGTAATAGCTTAACCATATGTTGTACCTGGGTTTTTTCCGCATTACCGTAGCCTACTACTGCTTGTTTTACTTGGCGTGCTGAATATTCAGCAATTTCAAGGTTATCCTGGGAAACTGCTACGATGGCAGCTCCCCGAGCTTGCCCCAGTTTAATCGCCGCGTTGGCATTTACGTGCATAAATACTTGTTCTATGGCCACTTCCGTTGGTTGATGGAGAGTAACTAATTCAACTAAATTCAAAAATATTTGTTTGAGAGGTTGGGGAGTCGTGGTACGAATGGCGCCGCTAGCGATATATTTATAGCCATTGGTCAGGTTTTCGATGATGCCAAAACCAGTGACCCTTGAGCCGGGATCGATACCTAGAATAACTGCCATAATTTATTCCTCCGGTATAGATTCTTCGCATAGTTCTACATTGGTATATACGTTTTGCACGTCATCGAGGGAATCCAAAGCTTCAACCAGGGAGATAATTCCTAGGTTATTCTCTGCGGAAACGGTAAGCTGCGTGGACGCCACCATGGATAGTTCGGCAATTTCTGGTTTGAAGGCTGCCGCTTCCAGGGCAGATTTTACGGTAATGAAGTTTTCCCGGGAAGTTAAAATTTCGATACTAGAGTCATCGTTCATGGTAATATCATCGGCGCCGTGATCAATGGCAATGGAGGTAATTTCTTCTCCCTGGTTATTGGCAGGAAAGCAGATGATGCCACACTGTTTAAACAAATAGGACACGGAACCCGTGGTTCCAAGATTGCCGCCGTGTTTTGCAAATATATGGCGTACTTCACCGGCGGTTCTATTTCTATTATCCGTTAGGCATTCCACCAATAGCGCTACTCCTCCCGGGGCATATCCTTCATAGGTGACCTCTTCCATTTGCATTCCCTCTTCGCCACCGGCGCCGCGTTTAATGGCACGTTCTATGGTGTCTCGGGACATATTTTGTGCCAGTGCCTTGTCAATGGCGAGGCGCAATTTTGCATTTGACTCGATGTCGCTACCGCCCTTGGCAGCGACGGTAATTTCCCTGATTAATTTGGTGAATATTTTGCCTTTGGCTGCATCCTGTTTGTTTTTTCTATGTCTAATGTTAGCCCATTTGCTATGTCCAGCCATATTATTTCACCTCAAAAGCATTGGCCGTGGATTGTATTTGTAATTCGCTCAGCTGCGTTGCTATTACCGTTGAGGGTGCCTGAGTCAGAGGGCAAATGCCCGTTTGGGTTTTGGGAAAGGCAATTACTTCGCGAATGGATTTTGCCCCCGTCATCAGCATTACTAGACGATCCAAGCCCAGAGCAATGCCTCCTTCCGGTGGGTAGCCATATCTAAGAGCTGCTAGTAAATGGCTAAATTGCTGCTGCGCCATAGTTTCATCTATTCCCATAACTTGAAATACCGCAAGTTGCATGGCGTAATTTGATATTCTCATGGAACCTCCTCCCAATTCTATGCCATTTAGTACTATGTCGTAGGCCCGTGCCATTATATTCATTGGATTACTAATAACTTCTCGCGGATCGATGGTAGTAGGTGAAGTAAAGGGGTGATGCATAAAGGTAAAGCCATCCTTGGTTTTATTGAACATGGGGAAATTCGTAACCCAGAGAGGTTGCCAATTACTGGAGTATAAATTGTGATCCTGGCCCAGCTTTAGGCGCAGAGCTCCCAGCGCTTGGTTAACCATTGCGACGTTGTCCGCGGCAATGAAAATTAAATCTCCATCGTGGGCATTTACCCTAGCCAATAGAGCTTCCAGGATATCTGCAGACAAAAATTTTAGGAGGGATGATTGTAAACCATCTTTGCCCTGGGAACGGTTATTTACTTTGATGGTACTAATTCCCTTGAGTCCATGTTCGATGCCCAGCTTTGCGTAATCATCTAGCTGTTTCCTGGTCAATGCGGAACCTCCGGGAAAGCATAGGGCAGCGATGCGTTGCTGGGAATCATTGCCGCTGGTTTCAAAGAGAGAAAAACCGCAGCATCGTAGTAAGTCTCCCACGTCTTTTAATTCCAGGGGAATGCGTAGGTCCGGTTTGTCGGAGCCATATCGAGCCATCGCTTCTTGAAAAGTGAGCTGAGGGAATGGCTGGGGAAGCTCAATGGCAAGAAGTTCATGGAACAGTTCACGCAGCAGGGTTTCATGAATTGCTATGATATCCTGTTCACTAATAAAGGAAGCTTCCACGTCTATTTGGGTAAACTCCGGTTGTCGATCGGCACGTAGATCCTCATCGCGAAAACACCTGACAATTTGATAGTAGCGATCTAAACCGCCCACCATTAGTAGTTGTTTGAAGATTTGCGGTGATTGCGGTAGGGCATAGAAATGATTGGGAAAATTACGGCTGGGTACTAAAAAATCTCGCGCTCCTTCAGGAGTAGTTTTAGTTAAAAGCGGTGTTTCTACCTCGATGAATCCTAAATTATCCAAATAATCACGGACTTTTTTTACTACGCGGGAACGAAAAAGCAATTTTTCACTTACCTCTTTGCGCCTTAGGTCTAGGTATCTATATTTTAAGCGCAATTCATCATTGGCTTCGTGATATTCATCCAGATTAAATGGCAGAGGATCAGATTTGGCTAATATTTCCATGGTTTGTGCCGTAATTTCTATCTCTCCCGTGGCCATTTCTGCGTTGATCAACCCCTCGGGTCTCTCCTGAACCTGGCCTGCCACGGCTAATACATATTCATTGTGAATGGTACCGGCGAGAGCAAATAGTTTTTGTTGTTCTTCATTGATTACAATTTGCACGGTGCCGCTACGATCCCGTAGATTGATAAATATTATTTTACCATGGTTGCGGATGCGATTGACCCAGCCACATACTGTGACCGTGGTATTTAAAAGATTTTTGTTTATGTATCCAGCGTAGTGAGTGCGTGTGGTCATGGATTTATATTAGGATTTTGTTGCTTGGGCGCTACTTTTTTCACCGCGTGGTGTTTTGGCTGTGCCGTCTGTAGTCGTGGTTTTGTTTTGCTGTGTTTCAGATGTGTTAGCTACCGCTGTTTTATTTTTGAAGTCAGTGACGTACCAACCAGTTCCCCTAAGTTGAAAGCCCGTGTGGGAAATTAATTTGGTCAATGATTCCGTTTGGCAGGCGGGACATATTAACAAAGGGGCATCGCTGATTTTTTGTAGTTGTTCACAACGATGGCCGCATTTTTTGCATTCATATTCATAAATTGGCATAGTAGTTATCTCTCATACAGTTTTAATTCTATCTTTTATGAAATCTAGAATTTTGTCCAGGGCTATGTCCATGGCATCGGTTTGCGATCGAAATTTATATTCCACGGTATTTCGCTCTAATCCTCGATCGCCAATGACGATTCTATGGGGAATGCCAATGAGATCCATGTCCGCAAAAATAACTCCAGCTCGCTCCTGGCGGTCATCAAATAGTACTTCAATTTTATTATTTATTAATTCCTTGTAGAGCATTTCCGCCGCCTCTTTTACCCGAGGCGAGCGAGTTAAATTCATGGGCACAATGACAACTTGAAAGGGAGCCACAGCTGTGGGCCATAGAATTCCGCGTTGATCATGGTGCTGTTCTATGATGGCGGCGACGGTGCGAGATATTCCTATGCCGTAGCAGCCCATATAAAGTGCCGTAGCTTGACCATTTTCGTCCAACACCGTTGCTTCCATGGCGCAGCTATATTTTTTACCCAGTTGAAATATTTGGCCCACTTCGATACCGCGGGCGAAGTGTAACTTTCCTTGACCATCGGGACTTGGATCTCCCTCTTGTGCTTTGCGTATGTCTGCCACATAGGATGCCGGCACATCGCGATGCCAATTGACGTTTAGCAGGTGCTGACCATCTCTATTGGCTCCGCAGATGAAATTTTTAACGGCAAAGGCATCGCGATCTATGATGGTGGGAATGGATAAATTTCTAGGTCCAATGGATCCTGCGGAACACCCTAGAATTTCTGGTAATTTGCTACCGTCGATCAAGGTTAGGGGCGATGCAATTTCCGGTAACTTGGCTACCTTTATCTCATTGAGCTCATGGTCTCCGCGGAGCACTAGAGCGACATAGGGTTGATGGTTGCCTCGAGCGATGAGAGTTTTTAGAATTTTTCGCTGGGGGACCTGAAGGAGTTCGGCAACTTCGGCGACGGTTGTAACTCCCGGAGTATCAACGGTTGCCAAAGTTAGCCCCGCTTCTCCCGTGGTATCTTCTCGAGGAGCCATGGTTGTTGCCATCTCCAGGTTGGCGGCATAGCCACTGCCATCGCTGTAGGCAATTATATCTTCACCTACGTGGGCCAGCGCCTGGAATTCCTGGGAGATATTTCCTCCAATATTTCCCGTATCGGCAATAACCATGCGAAATTTTAACCCCAGAGCAGTGAAAATCTTATGGTAGGCTTCGCCCATGGCTAGATAGGTTTCTTCCAAAGAAGATTCCGTAGTGTGAAATGAGTAGGCATCCTTCATTAAAAATTCCCGGCTGCGCATGACACCGAAGCGGGGACGAATTTCGTCACGAAATTTTGTCTGAATTTGATAGAGAGTTAGAGGTAATTGCTTATAGCTACGCAGTTCTCGTCTAACTAAATCGGTAACCACTTCTTCATGGGTAGGCCCAAAGCAAAAGTCATGTTGATGTCGATCCTTGATTTTCAACAGTTGTTCTCCCGTGCTATCCCAGCGTCCCGATTGATCCCAAAGTTCCCGCGGTTGGATATTGGGCATGAGAATTTCCAGAGCTCCCAGGTTATCCATTTCTCTACGCACGACGGTTGTTACTTTTTGTAAAACTCTCAGGCCTAGGGGCAGCCAGCTATAAATGCCTGCGGCTAATTTTCTGATCATGCCCGATCTTAGCATTAGTTGATGGCTGATTGTTTCGGCTTCCCTGGGAATTTCCCGCAGCGTTGCCAATGGAAAAATTGATGTTTTCATAGTTACCTTTAAACAGTTAGGTCCTGGCAATTTAAACTGTGTACTCTATTAGCTAGACTTATATTCTTCTTTGCGTAGCTTGGCAAGATGTTCAATTTCTTTCGCAGCGCAACATTAGAAAATTAAAGACGTTGATTAAAATCAGTCGCTGCTAGCCAAGGAGAACGAAGTGTAGGCTAGAAGTCCGAGGTAGGTGAGGGTTTTTAGTAGAGCAAAGCGAGTGCTAAAAATCTATACTAAGCGTTAAGTCATAGTAGCGTATTCCAGCTGCGGGACGGCCGAGGC
>JAVBML010000009.1:0-5438 GCA_031552655.1 Gammaproteobacteria bacterium | reverse complement strand
CTAAAAATCTATACTAAGCGTTAAGTCATAGTAGCGTATTCCAGCTGCGGGACGGCCGAGGCGAATTAACTTGGCGCGTTAAGACGAGTACGTTTAGGGGTCACGATGGCCTAAACGTTTCACGAGTTAGCGGCACTCCTGTTGTCATTCACTTTTTTTTGCAGATCGGCAAATGCTCCCCAAACCATTACCGTTGCGGCACATTTTCCTTCGATATTTCTTTCAATGCCAAAATTTTCAGTCAAATTGTAGTTTTCATTGGATTCAGGCATATCGTAGGTTGGTATTTGAACATATTGATCTCTAGGTTTCATAAATTTCTCCTGTGTAATTGTCCCTAATTTGTAGCTTTACCTATTAGCTAGCGGAGCATTCCTCAAGATTTAATGGTAACATAAAAAACAGAATCTTACTAGAGAAATTAATCTTTGTTCCATCAGGAACACCATATTATAGCTATATTTGTAGTATGATAGGCAATTTTTGTTGGACCAAGATATGTCCAGATTTTTTCCACTAATGAAGCTACGTTCTTGTCAACTCAAAATTTGTTGCAGCTAGCAAAGGAAATATTTGATGATTATGTGGTTAGAGTTTCTATAGATGATGGTATTATTTTTCACTGTGATTTTTTACAAAATTAGCTTATAATAAATAAAGTCTAGGGAAAATAATTACACTGGAGAGTGCTTAGTAGTGGTCTATGCCAATTGATATAGAATTAAAGATTTTAGATGAAAGAATAGGAACACTGTATCCATTGCCGGACTATGCAACGCTAGGTGCAGCGGGTCTTGATATTAGAGCTTGCATCGATGGGGAATTAGTTTTAATGCCCGGTGCTACGGAGTTAATTCCTTCGGGGATTGCTATTCACATTGGCAATGCAGACTATGCTGCGATTTTAGTGCCAAGGTCAGGTTTGGGACATCGCCATGGAATTGTTTTGGGAAATTTGGTGGGAGTAATCGATGCGGATTACCAGGGACAAATTATGGTTTCCTGCTGGAATCGCAGTGCTACAGATTTCACCATTGTTCCCGGAGAACGCATTGCCCAGCTCATTGTGGTGCCTGTTTTACAGGCCAATTTTAGGATAGTAGAGGAATTTAATAGGGAATCCGGTCGCGGTACCGGTGGTTTTGGTCACACGGGGAGGAATTAAATGGCATATCAAATTGTAACATCCATGGCAAAGGAGATTTTTCGTGTCTACGATATTCGAGGTATCGTGGATGAAACTTTTACCGAGAATAGTGTCTATACTTTGGGATTAGCCATAGGCAGTGAGGCACGGTGTCGCGGGATAACTACCTTGGCCGTAGGTCGCGATGGGAGAATATCTGGACCCCTTTTAGTTAAAGCACTGATCGCCGGAATTATGGCCAGTGGATGCAATGTGGTTAACATTGGAGAGGTAACTACTCCCATTTTGTACTACCAAGCAGCACTTATGGATTCACTTTCCGGTGTTATGCTTAGTGGCAGTCACAATCCTCCTAACTACAATGGCATTAAAATGGTTTTTAATGGTGAGGCTCTCCATGGGGATGCCATAGTTGGTTTTTATCAACGCATTATCAGGGGAGATTTTCAAGTTGGCAATGGTTGCCTGGAAGAGACTGAGGTGATTGATGATTACATTGCTAGAATTGTTCAGGATGTAAAAATAGTTCGACCCCTAAAAATTGTGGTAGATTGTGGTAGTGGAGTTGGAGGTAAAGTAGCTCCTAAATTATTCAGAAAGCTTGGTTGCGATGTCGTGGAACTTTTCTGTGAAGTTGATGGCAACTTTCCCCATCACCATCCCGATCCTTCGGAACCTAAAAATCTTGTGGATTTGGTAGCCGCCGTTGAAAAACATAGTGCCGATGTGGGGCTAGCCTTTGATGGGGATGCCGATCGTGTGGGAGTTATTACTAACCGAGGTAAAATAGTGGCGGCCGATAGATTATTGATGTTTTTAGCCTTGGATTTACTAACTAGACATCCCCAGGCTACCATTATCTTTGATGTTAAATGTAGTAGAAATTTAGCCGATCAAATTGCGCATCATGGAGGAGTACCTCTGATGTATAAAACTGGACACTCTCTGATTAAAGCCAAGATGAAGGAGCTTAGTGTATTACTGGCGGGTGAGATGAGCGGGCATATTTTTATGAAGGAACGTTGGTTTGGTTTTGATGATGGTATCTATGTGGCCGCTAGATTTCTCGAAATTTTATCTAATCAAGGGAGAAGTTGCGATGAAATTTTTAGTGCTCTGCCTGCTAGCATAGGAACCGTGGAGATAAAAATTCCCATTGCCGAAGATAAAAAATTTGAATTTATGGAGAAGTTTATAGAAGAGGCTGATTTTTCTCCCGGTAAAATTAATCTCATCGATGGCATTAGAGTTGACTATGATTGGGGCTTTGGTCTAGTTCGCCCATCCAATACCAGTCCCTATTTAATCATGCGCTTTGAAGGTGATACTCAGAGTGATCTACAGAAAATAGAGGATATTTTTAGGCGGGAATTGTTAAAGATAGATAGTACTCTCCAATGGTAAAGCTTATATATTCTCCAGCATCTCCTTGGCGTGGGCCAAGGTATGCTGGGTGACTTTAAGGCCACCCAGCATTCTGGCTATCTCTCCTATGCGTTCCCTTTCATTCAATGGCATTAATTTAATTTGCGTTTGTTCCTTGGTGATCATCTTTTCTATGGCCATGTGATGCTGGGCTTTAGCTGCTATCTGTGGCAAGTGGGTAATGCAGATAATTTGGGTATTGGTGGATAATTCGCGCAGTAGTTGTCCAATGATATCCGCTGTTTTTCCGCCAATGCCACTATCCACTTCGTCGAATACTAAAGTGGGAGTAATCTGTTTTTCGGCGGTGATGGTTTGAATCGCTAGGCTGATGCGTGAAAGTTCCCCTCCCGATGCGATTTTGCTAAGAGGTTGCATGGGATGGCCGGGGTTAGTGGAAACTAAAAATTCTACCTGCTCTAGACCTTGGGGGCTAAATATTTGGTGATTGGAACTAAGATCGGCGGAAAATTTACCCTCAACCATGGCTAATTGCTGTATCTTTTCACAAATTAATAGATTTAGTTTATTAGCAGCAATTTTTCTTCTTTTGCTTAGGCTATTTGCCACCGCCATATATGTAGCCTCGCATTCGCTAATGCTATTTTCTATGGTTTTTCGTTGAATTTCGAGAGATTCCAGGGATGCTAGCTGTTGCTCCAGGGTTATTTTTACCTGAGCCAGTTCGCTAGGTTCAACGCGGTGTTTACGGGCAATGGTATAGATTAAATCTAGCTTTTCTTCGATCTCTCTTGGATCATCGCTATCGTGATCTAAATTTCTCAGCGTGCTACGCAGGGAGCTAGCCAATTCCTCCAATTGAACAATTATATTTTGCAATAGCTCTCCATAGGTATTCATTGAATCAGCGATGTATTTGCAATTTTCTAAATTATTTTTAGCTTCGTAGAGAATTCCAATGGCTGTGCCATGTTCATTTTCTGAGATAGCATCCAGAATCGCAGAGATATTTATCCTAGATTGTTCCAGGCTACTAAATTTTTTCTGCTTCACTCTGAGACTATCCAGTTGATCTAAAATGTCATCAATGGCTTGAAATTCATTTAGTTGGTAGCGCACTAGCTCTAGTTTAGCTTCACTATCCTTGGTCATCTCTTCTAATTTTATCAATTCTCTGCGCTTGCCATGGAGAATGTCATAGCTATTTTTTACATCCCTAGCCATGATTTGGTTGGTGGCGAAGGCATCTAGTAATTCTAGTTGATAGGAAGAATTTAATAGCGATTGATTTTCATGTTGTCCATGGATACTAACTAACAAATTGCCAATGACCTTTAGTTGTTGCTGCGTAACGGAGTAGCCATTGATGGTGCTGCGGGAACGTCCATCTTTTGCCACGGTGCGGCGAATAATACACTCATGGCCATTGCTATCTCCATGGTATTCGTGTTTTAGGAGCCATTCCTGGGCGAGAGGGATATTACCTAGATCAAAGATTGCTATTATTTCGCATTTTTCAGCATCGGGAGAGATTAGAGAAGTATCAGCCCGTCCCCCCAGTACCAACTCTAGGGAATCAATGATGATTGATTTGCCAGCTCCCGTTTCTCCCGTTAGACATGTCATGTTTGCATGGAAATCGATTTCCATGGTATGGATAATGGCAAAATTTTTAATGGTTAGATGGGTTAGCATACTGCGGATGGGTTTTTATTTTCTTTTTCCCAATGTAATTTTGTTCTGAGAATATCGAAATAGTTATATTCTTTAGGGTGTAACAATCGTAGCCGTTTTTCGGCTCGGATCCTTATTTTACCCTCTTGCAATGTCGATTTTAGTTGGCCATCGCAGATTGTTAGCAATTCCGTCGCATTGGATTTTATAAAAGTAATCTCGATGGTGCTTTTACCATCGATGACGATTGGTCGGCTGCTGAGATTGTGAGATAGCATGGGTACCAGGACAATATTTTCCAGCGTTGGATAGAGAATGGGTCCTCCTCCCGATAGGGCATGGGCTGTGGATCCCGTTGGTGTGGCTACGATTAAGCCATTGGCCCGGTACTTGCATAGGAACTGGCCATTGAGGTGCACGAAAAACTCAATGAGATGGCCCGTGCTATGGGAAAGAAATACCACATCATTGATTGCTAGATTTTGCGTGGTTTTTTTATTATTGTTAGCAATGGTTGTCTTTAAAACGAGGCGCTTTTCTTCGTAAAATATTCCTCTAATTATTTCACCTACTTTATCTATGCAGCGGGGGGTAATATCAGTGAGAAAGCCCAGGGATCCTCGATTGATGCCTACTATGGGTAAATTTTGTTTGGCAGCCAGGCGGGCTGCACTTAGGAAACTACCGTCACCGCCAACTACCGCAATTAGATCACATACTTTATTCAACTGATTAGCATCTACGGTTGCCACGGTATTTTTAGCTAGGAAAGATGCCGTTTCTCGTTCGATGAATACTTGAATTTTTTGTTTTTTAAGATATTCCATTAGGTAGTCAAGGGTATCCATGGAGTTTCTATTGTTTCTCCGACATATAACGGCAATTTTTTTGAATTTAGGAACCATGGTAAAAAGATAGCATAATTTTTAATAGTTTTGAATTTCGTTTTATTGGTTAGTTAATATATTAGAGGATTTGACCTGGTTTCAAAGAATGGGTATTATTCTAGGGATTTTCGGGGCATAGCGCAGCCTGGTAGCGCACCTGCTTTGGGAGCAGGGTGTCGGGGGTTCAAATCCCTCTGCCCCGACCACCGCTGCTAGCCAAGGAGAACGAAGTGTAGGCTAGAAGTCCGAGGTAGGTGAGGGTTTTTAGTAGAGCAAAGCGAGTGCTAAAAATCTATACTAAGCGTTAAGTCATAGTAGCGTATTCCAGCTGCGGGACGGCCGAG
>JAVBML010000049.1:0-7191 GCA_031552655.1 Gammaproteobacteria bacterium | reverse complement strand
CTAAAAATCTATACTCAGCGTTAAGTCATAGTAGCGTATTCCAGCTGCGGGACGGCCGAGGCGAATTAACTTGGCGCGTTAAGACGAGTACGTTTAGGGGTCACGATGGCCTAAACGTTTCATGAGTTAGCGGCACTCCTGTATAGAAAATATTATTAGTTTTTAGGCACCTATATCATTGGAGCGGGGTTTGTCCATAAACATCTTGATCAAATAAAATTGTGTCCATTGAAAAAATCTAAGCTATGAGCAAATATATTCTAAATTAGGTATCTTTGTCTATGATAAATAAGGTCTTAAATATGGCTATCCGTACCAAATGTGGCACTGCACAATTAATTGCGAATAGATTTATTAGAGCTAAAACTAGCTCCCGCAAAAATTCCACAAGATGGCTTGAATCGAGTTAATTTGACCAAAAACCTCATTCAATCTGGCTCCCCGGGACGGGATTGAACCGCCGACCAAGTGATTAACAGTCACCTGCTCTACCGCTGAGCTACCGGGGAATATATTGCAAACACTGAAGCTATCTTATTACTAGATATTCCCATCGTCAAGGGCTAGTTAAATCTATTCATCGGATTTAATTTCCGCAGCCGGAGGCTGTTCTGTTACAACTTTAGCCACATCATCGGATGACACCGCAGCGTCCCTAACTGTTTCAGCGACAACATCCTTTTTAGCACCGGTTATTTCTTGATGTAAGCTTCCCAATAGGTTACTAATTCTAGCAATAATATCTGCCTGCTTTAGGTGATGCTCCGCAAGTTCATTGCTAGCCTTTGACAGTTCCGATAGATAATAACCCCTGGGATTATCCTTATTAGCTTCAGGAATTACCACTGGAGAAATTATTGATTTCATATCATTGATAATTTTTTGCAATCCCAATTTATCGCCAATTTTAGACAAATCTGCCATAGTAAAATCCTCCCTATTAATTATCTTTAATTAAAATTCTGTTTTTCTAAATTATAACCTCTAAGCTTTTTTAGTAAACGAAGATCAAAATCACCAACCATGTGAACCTTAACCTCTAGACACCAAAAGTTCTCTCTAGCTAGTACTTTACATTTTACACTATCTTTCTCCGTCATAACAACCATTTCTTCAGTGCCAGAGAAAAAATCTCCCACTTTGAATTCATGGTGATCCGGAAAAACAGATTTTCTAAAACTCAATCCCAGAGTATCTAGGGTATCAAAAAATTTCTCCGGACGGCCAATGGCTGCCACCGCATGGATAGCTTTATCTCTAAAAAAATCAATATCTTGACACAAAGTGCCGTGGGACATATTACGAAAACCTAGAACCTCCAACCAAAATCCATCGCCGGAGAAATTATCTACGGAAATTCCACTAGCGGTATTAAAGTTCTCTATAATAAAATCAACCGTCCGTAGGCGAGCCACTGATTCCCGCAAGGGACCAGCGGGCAAATAGAAACCATTGCCAAACCTAAAGCCATGGTCAACTACCACAATTTCCACATCTCGCTCCAATGCATAATGTTGCAGTCCATCATCACTAATAATAACATTACATCCTAGGGAAATGGCAACATCAGCTGCATCAACTCTGTGCTTTCCCACCACAACCACGGCCTTCGTTTTATTGAATATCAGCAGAGGTTCATCACCAACATCGGCTACCAAACTACCCTCGGTAACTGCCAAAGTGTTTCTATTTTTTCTGCCGTAGCCACGGCTAACAACTCCCACCCGATAGCCATCGCCCCGCAATAAATTTACTAAATGAATAACCAGGGGCGTTTTACCTGCACCACCAACGGTTATATTACCTACCACAACTATCGGAACTCCGAGTTTTTTTCCTCGAAAAATTTTGTAGTAACTTCTACGACAGATAGCAGCAATGCCATAGATAAAAGCCAGGGGAGCAAGTAAATAACTAGAAAATCCTCGCCGATACCAAAATCGCGGTAACAGTAGCTTCACCAAGGTAACCTTCACTCCCGAAATTGCATATTATACAACTTTGCATAGTAACCACCGGCAGCTAGCAATTCACCGTGCTTACCGCTTTCCACAATTTTCCCATGATCAATGACAATAATGTTGTCTGCATGTTCTATGGTAGATAACCGATGGGCAATTACTAGCGTTGTGCGTCTACTCATCAAATTATTCAGTGCCTGTTGAATATATCTTTCCGATTGAGTGTCCAAGGAGGAAGTAGCCTCATCCAAAATCAAAATAGGAGCATCCTTTAATAGGGCTCTAGCAATGGCGATTCTTTGGCGTTGTCCTCCCGATAGCAACAAACCATTTTCACCAACCATCGTATCTAACCCCCGAGGTAAATTCTCAACGAACTCCATTAAATAGGCAGCTTCAGCAACTTCCATAATTCTAGCTCGGGGAGTTTTATCAAAGATTCCATAGGCAATGTTACGTGCTATGGTATCATCAAACAGCGTCAAATGCTGAGAAACCAAGGAAAATTGTTTTCTCAAGGAGGATAGCTGGTATTCCCTAATGTCTACCCCATCAATCAATATCGCTCCATCTAGAGGTTCATAAAAACGGGGTAACAAATTTACCAAGGTAGATTTTCCTCCTCCGGAAGCTCCAACCAAGGCAATAACCTGCCCCGACCTAGCTTTAAAGTTTATATCCTGCAAAATCATGCGCTGGGAACTGGGATACCTAAATGCAACATTGCGGTACTCTATGTTTCCCAAAGATCTTTCCAACACCACTTGCCCGCGGTTATCCTCTAATTCTTCATTTAACAAAGAAAAGATACTTTGGGCTCCTGCAACTCCCTTTTGTATTTCAGCATTGATTTTCGTAAGACGACGCAGGGGAGTAAGCAACCTAATAATGGAAAAAACAAAAGCACTTAGCGTAGCGGCACTTAATTTCTGATAGAGAGAAGTGGTAGTAGCCACAAATAAAATAGCGGCCAGGGGAATAGCGGTAATAATCTGAGTGATACCGCTACCCAGGGAGCTGGTAACCACTACTTTCATCTCCCGATTACGATTATCATGGGCAGCGGCAAAGAATCTCTTCCTCTCATATTCTTCACCGCCAAAAATTCTAATAACCTTATAATTTTCTATTCCTTCGGAAGCAATTTGAGTTAAATTGCCCATGGTTCCCTGCACATTGCTACTAAGATTACGCAGTCGCTGGGATGTAAAACGTATAATAAAAGTTACCACGGGGGCCGTTATCAAAAACATCAAAGTTAACTGCCAACTAAGAAAAAACATTACCATCAGTAAACTAATTAAAAACATACCCTCCTGAAGCAAAGTAATTAGCGCCTCCGTAGCCGAAGTTGACACCTGTTCCGTATTATAGATCAATGTGGACAACAGTTTTCCCGAAGTTTCCTGGTCATAGTAGCTGGCCGGAAGAAATAGCAAATGAGCAAAGATGCGCTGCCTAAAATCCCTCACTATATTTCTACCAACACTAGTTAGATAGTAAGAGGATAAAAAATAGGATACGCCGCGTAAAGTTAAAACCGCAATAACAATGAGGGGTAAAAAATGAAACCACGGGGCATGGCTGGCCGTTGACCAATTACTAAGCAAAGGTTTAATAGCCCAGGTTAGGCTAGCATCCGTTGCCACCGCAAATACTGTGCCAAAAATACCAATTACAAACGACAGCCAGTAGGGTGATGCCGTTTTAAGCAATCTTAGATAGACGTTCCAGCTATCATATTTTTTATTCTTATCCATCTAACTCCACTTTCACTAAATAATTTTTTGTTTCTGGTCAGTTCTAAAATCAACCATCGTGCCAAAATCTCTTGGCTTTACTGCGATACTTTTCCGGATACAGTATAGCCGATTTAGTATCAAATTTAAAAGTAATTGCTCCCGCTTCTGACACATTCAAAGTATCAGCACCGGTCGCCAAATATCTCGCCATGATTTTTTTAGCAGGGAAACGGAATCTATTGCGATATCCCACGGGAAATAATACATATTTTGGCACCACCGATTCAATAAAATCCTTCGTTGAAGATGTAGCACTACCATGGTGCGGCGCAATCAAAATAGTACTACCTAATTTATCCCCTTGAGTTTTTACCAAGTTTTTTTCCGTCCTGCGTTCAATGTCACCGGTTAACAAAATGGAGTTATCTCCCGTGGTAATTTTTAAAACACAGGAGGCATTGTTACCTTCCAGTTCATAGCCCTCCTGGGGTGCAAGCATGGTAAAATCAACGCCATCCCAGCGCCACTTTTGTCCCGCCATGCAGTGCTGAGAGGGATGAGGTAAAATGGCACCGGGATCACTGGTAACAATTCTAGTAACGGGCATGGCCTGCAGAATGGAGGAGACTCCTCCACTGTGATCACTATCTCCATGGCTAACCACCATAGTATCTATTTTTCCAATGCCCATTTGCCTTAGATAGGGAATTATTACTCTGGAACCACTGTCACCGCTGGGAAGCTTTAGTCCCGTATCATAGAGTAATAAATGATTCCTAGTTTGCACAACTGCCGCTAACCCTTGGCCCACATCAAGTAAGGTAAACCATACCTCTCCATCATTGCTAGGTATTGGAGGAATATAAAAAAATAGAGGTACCAATCCAAACAAACCAAGATACCTTGCGGGAAAACCTCGAGGAGCTAGTAAAAGAATAATTCCCAGAATGGTAGCAATTAGTACATATCTATTGTAAATGGGATGATACCAACTGCAATTAAAATTATTAGCTAAAAATGACAGCCAATGCCATGCCAATGAAAAAATTTTACTAGCTAGCAATAGCAATAAAGCACCTAGATTCTCTGAAAATAGCAATAGGAGAGTACCAAATAAAGCCAGGGGAATCACTGCAAAGCAAACCGCGGGCATGGCAATGGCATTGGCCACCATGGTCACTAGAGAAAATTGTTGAAAAAATAATAGAGTAAATGGCAACAGAACCAGGGTGACTGTAAATTGCATATGTCCAAAATTAGCGATCCAGCCCGCCCTTACCCCCTGCCTATTGCTAGTAACATAGATGATGGCCGCCACGGCTACAAATGATAGCCAAAATCCTATGGTTAGTGGCGCCATGGGATTGAGTAGTAATACTATGAAAAGAGACCAAAGCCACGCCTCCCAGGAGGAATTTCTCTGGCGTAGGAATGTTCTAATGCTGAATATAACCACAATAACTAAGGCGCGCTTCGTTGGAATGGATAAACCAGAAATAGCTGCATACACTAAAGACAACCCTAAGCCACCTAATACTCCTGCCTCCCGGGCTGGAATAATGAGAGGTAAAATACTTGAACATCTCCAAAGAAATTGAATTAAAACTAATACTAAACTAGCAACTAAACCAATATGCAAACCCGATATGGCAACTAAATAGCTTGTCCCGGTTTCCCGCAAAATACGCCAAGTCTCCTGATCTATGGTATCCTCAAACCCTAGCACCATGGCAACTATGGGTGCCGCTAAATTATTTTGGGGCAAAATCTTGGTAATTCTATTAATTAAATACGCTCGCAGACGTCCAATGGGATAGCTACACCAAGAGGAAGCAAGGAGCACATTGGTTGCCCCCACTATCACATAACCCGTAGCTCTGATATGCCGTACCAGCATATGTTTTTCACCGTCAAAGCCACCGGGATTAAGCGTACCATGGGGACGCCTAAGTTTTACCGTTAGCTTCCACTTATCTCCTATAAATACTTTGTCCTGCATTTCTCGATCATAGCAACTAAGCTTAATTTTTGTGTTCAGATGACGGTTTTCCATGGTTTCCGTATCAAACTCAAAGCTCACTCCTCCATCCCAAGGACGAGGTAGAGAAGACACATAGCCCGTTACCACCATGGGTTTACCCTCATTTTCCCTAGCTAAATTCCAATGAGTGATCCACCGCGCATAGACGGTCGACCAAAAAAATCCCGCCACAAAAACCAGCACACCGATAAACATAATCCTAAATTTTTTTAAAATAATCCCCAGCAATGAAGGGAATAATAAGACCATGGGTAACCACCATGGTGCTAAAGTTTTAAAAAAAATGGAGTAACCACGCCGAGAAAAAATGTAAGAATCCACTGTGACATTCAGTGATTATAGATAATGAAAATGATCCGCATCACCCGTATTAATATCCCGGGAGTATTCCGAAACATTTTGCCAATGCGCTAAGCTAAACTAGATATCAGAAAACATAAAATGCTCTCTCCTATGATGGTCACAGAGAATCAATAAGAGCAGAAGATAACTGTATTTAAATTTATTTCTGTTCATGGTATCAAATGGACAATGAAAATATACATAGCAAAGGATATAGCCACTAATTATTAATCAATTATTAACTTTGCTTTTTCGCCAAAAACAAACTAAGCATAAATAATCCCAAGAAACCTAATATAAAAAAAATAAATAGATACTTCCCCCAGGCAACCCAGGGTGTAGTTCCAGTATATGTAAACACCTTGCCATTTAAAACAGCTCTTTGAAACGGTTCAGTTTTTAAAATAATGATTCCCTTGCTATCAATGATAGCACTGCTACCTCTATTATTAGCAAAGATCTGGTAACGCCCCACTTCCATGGAGCGCATTCTCGCTATTTCTAGATGCTGAGCCTGGGCAATGGAGTCCCCAAACCAGCTATCATCGCTAATCGTAACAATTAATCCAGCCCTAGGTAAATAGCGCAGTAGCAAATCCGCATAGGCTATTTCATAGCAAATAAAGGGAGCAATAACCGTGGTATCCACGGTTATATCTGGCTGACCATAGCCACCGCTGGTAAAATCAGCCATGGGAATAAACAAAAATCTATGTAACCAACGCAGAATAGTTTTACATGGTAAATATTCTCCAAAGGGTAGTAAATGTATTTTATGATACACTCCTTGATTTGCTCCCAGGGTAATAATTCCATTGTAATATATATTTTTACTTGCATCATGAAGAGGAATTCCTGTCAATACGGTGCTACCTCTAGTGAAGGCAGAATTTGTAAGCAATTTCATGGTACTGCTAATATTTTCTGGGAATGTTGTGATGGCTGCTTCGGGTAAAACAACTAATTTTTTATCGAGTTGTTCTTCGATCATGGAAAGATAGAGTCGCAGCGTCGGCCAAAATTCTTGTTCATTCCATTTTTGCTCCTGCCCCACATTCCCCTGGATAATGCTAACCTCCATGGCACTCATTGCAGGTACCTCCTG
>JAVBML010000060.1:0-32786 GCA_031552655.1 Gammaproteobacteria bacterium | reverse complement strand
AAAAATCTATACTAAGCGTTAAGTCATAGTAGCGTATTCCAGCTGCGGGACGGCCGAGGCGAATTAACTTGCTGCGTTAAGACGAGTACGTTTAGGGGTCACGATGGCCTAAACGTTTCACGAGTTAGCGGCACTCCTGTTAGTTTTCACAATTTTATAAAATAGCTATAACTCCTAATATTATGCAATACTTTAACAATGAGTCACGTAGGCTAAGGCAATATTCACATCTAAATTTGCCCAATAATATTAATATTGTACCTTTCGAACCCTTAATTAGTCAAGCTAATTAACAAAAATATTTTTAAAAACAATATGTTATATGGCATAAATTAAACCAATATATCAATAATTACACTTTTGATTTCAAACGAAAATGTATGCTTTTGTTTTCCGCTACTGCAAAATTATCTAAATTATATTACAGCAATTTCTCACTAAGGAGCCATGAAAATATAAGCTTTATACCTCTAAAATAATTCCTGCTGGAATAAATCTTTACGAAAAAAATAATTATGTTAAGCTAGAAATTAAGGCTTTAAAGAGGAATTTGCCGAGGTGGTGAAATTGGTAGACACGCAAGCTTCAGGTGTTTGTAAGGGTAACCTTATGGAGGTTCAAGTCCTCTCCTCGGCATTTGTTTTTCATTTAGGCAAAAGGATTATCTAGCATAATTACATCATGGCGCTCTTGGCCCGTAGTAACTAAGGTAATTTTAATCTCCAAAAGCTCCTCGATGCGCTTTAAATAGTTTTTTGCAGCTAGAGGCAATCGATCAAAGGATCTTATTCCCCTGGTAGATTCACTCCATCCCAGCAGCTCTTCGTACACCGGTTCGCATCTATTAAAATTATCCAAATTGGTAGGGAATATGCTAATTTTTTCTCCATCTAATTCATAGCCGGTACAAATTTTAATCTTTTCCATCCCATCCAATACATCCAGTTTAGTAATGGCCAGAGATGTAATGCTGTTTAACAGCACAGAGCGACGCAGTAAGGCTATATCCAACCAACCACAGCGCCTTGCTCTTCCAGTGGTCGCACCAAATTCATCGCCGCGCTGTGATAATCTTGCACCTATTTCATCCTTTAATTCCGTTGGAAATGGCCCGAAACCAACCCTAGTGGTATAGGCCTTGGTAACACCCAATACATAATCTAGATAGAGAGGACCAAAACCTGAACCCACGGCGGCAGCTCCCGCCGTGGTATTCGACGAAGTGACAAAGGGATAGCTACCATGATCTATATCTAAAAATGTTCCCTGGGCCCCTTCAAATAGAAGACGATCACCATTTTCACGATGCCTAAATAATTTCACCGCCACGTCCGCTATGAGAGGAATAATTTCTCCAGCTGCTTCCATTACTTCACTTAACATTTCATGTAAATCAAGCTTTTCAACTCCATAGTAATTTTTTAAAATAAAATCATGGTAATCGAATATACTGCTAAATTTTTCAATAAAATTTTTCTGATCCAAGAGATCTTTAGCTCTTAAACCTATGCGCGCCACTTTGTCCACATAGGCAGGGCCAATGCCACGCCCCGTAGTACCAATGCGCTCAACTCCAGCGCGCTGTTCCCTAGCCTTATCCAGCAGCGCATGGTAGGGCATCAGCAATGCACAGGAGTCACTAATATACAATCTACCTTGGAGATTGCTAATTTCTTGCTTCCGTAGCATTGCAAATTCTTCTGCCAAAGCCCGAGGAGCTAAAACCACACCATTACCAATGTAGTTAACTACATTATCATGCAAAATTCCCGAGGGAAGTAAATGTAAAATCGTCTTTTTTCCATTGACAACCACGGTGTGACCAGCATTGTGCCCCCCTTGAAAACGAACCACTGCATCAGTATGCTCCGTAAGCAAATCAACAATCTTTCCCTTCCCTTCGTCACCCCATTGGGTACCCAAAACTACAACGTTCTTAGCCATAAAAAACCTCTTAGAGTCTTAAAAAATTAGTTACGATGAAAAAGTACTGTCTATGCTAGAGATATCACAATACCACCCCATATCTCCAGCTAATCTTTCATCGGAAAAAACTAGATATTTACTTCCAAGGATCATACCCTATTCAAAAATATCTTGCAAAACTCCCTGCTCAGCCATTATGGAACGTAATTTACGCAATCCTGCATTCTGCACTTGGCGCACCTTTTCACGACTAATTGCCAACTCCTGACTAATAACTTCAAGGGTAGAATTAGCATAATCTCGCAATCCAAATCTTCGGGCAATAACTTCACATTGCAATGGTTCCAATTTACTAAGCCAGCCATCGACAATTTTTTCTATGGCTTCGTGATGTAATGCACGCTCTGGATCAATATTATTATTATCCACTATGCTATCACCAAAGCTATTACCATTACTTTCCGATGAACTGGCGTCCATGGAGATAATATCGCCATCGAGGCTTCTTAGATCATCAATCTCTTCCACTGGTTTTTTAACATAGTCAGCTATCTCCTTGGTGCTCGGAGTACGGCTCAATTTTTTAGTTAACTCTGCGGCGCTTTTCCTATATCTCTGTAAATTTTGCGCCATGTGTACCGGTAAACGTACTAAGCGGCTATTATTCATAATAAATCTTTCTATGCATTGGCGTATCCACCAAGTGGCATAGGTAGAAAATCTAAAGCCCAGCTCAGGATCAAATTTTTCCACCGCTTTCATTAAACCTAAATTGCCTTCTTCAATGAGATCAAGAAGCTCCACATTATATTTCAAATATTTTTTGGCTATTTTTACCACCAATCTCAAACTACTTTCTATCATTTTACAGCGCGCTTTATCATCTCCAAGTTTTATCTTTCTGGCTAACTCCACCTCCTCCTCGGCACTTAGCAATGATGTGAAGCCAATTTCCCTTAGATAGCTTTGCAATGTTCCAACTGTATTCTTAGACAAGGAAAAATCATTGCTTTTCTGCAAGCGAGGCTCTAAAAATTCCTGGGAATTAAAATCCATTTTTCTTTCCTCCTTAGCTAAAAACTTTCCCATGTTGTAAATTTTAAATAAATATATTATTCATCGATTAGTAGGGGAATGACTTGGTGGTAACTCAGTTTCATCCTCAACGACCAACTCCTTTTCTTCTCTGGAATCATTTGCTATGAACTCTTCTAAAGCATTTCCATCCATCATTAATTTTAGAAATTCCATATATCTTTTATTTTTATTTTCAGTACCCATAAAACTATACTCACCGTTATTTAGCTAATTAATTTTTAGGGACTTTTTTTAAAATTAGGATCTTTGGCATATTCCCTCAGTAGAATATTGATCAATTCATCAATAACTCCGCCCTTAATATCATCATCGATAAAACCTCCCTTCTCTTTCAGCGTAGTCAGCTTATTTTCTAGGTATTTAGTTACGGTTCCACCAGGAAAAACATTGGCTAGTACTCTGCGCGCCTCCTTGGGTCCCATTTTCACATATAGCCTATTGCGCACATTGGCATCCTCGGCGGTGGTATTAAATGCCCATAGCTCTATGGGCCCCAAAGTTGATGTTAGCAACTGGGTATTATTGCCACTTTTAGTGGCAAACTGTGCTAAAAATGTAGCACCTCCCTCCTTGGGTCCATGTACCCTACCGCGCAATGCGTTCTGCGCTGTCTGGGATAAACCAAAAATTTCCGAAGTTTTTCTCACCGCTTGCTCGGGACCAGCATCCATAATAAATATGGAAGTAGCGAATTCTATCATTACGGGATCAAAATCTTCCATGGATTGAGATAGTAATGCTACCTGAACCTTCCATTTTCTTCCTTCACGCATATCAACAATAACTTGTTCCCGCACTGCCGTTGTTTTCGCAGTGCGGTGAAACTCATCAAACACAAGACGCTTGGGATCTTCACGTATTTCCATGATACGTCTTTCATGATAAGTTCTATAGGAGTTAGGCATATCCGCCACATTTTCTTCCGTAAGATAAAAGTTACGTGCTAAGATATACCTAGCTAACATATACATTACTGCCGTTTGACGATTGGCAGCATCTCCTCCACTTTTTGCTACTTCATCCAAATCAAGGGAAACGATGCGTGCTTCCCCAAGATCAAATTTACTGGGCTGAGATAAAATGGGATATTCCCTTACGGCCGCTGAAATCATCCTAGAAAATGCATTAATTAAAGATTCTCCCGTGGGAGCAGTGATTTTACCATACAAATCCTCAACGGCCGGAGTACGACAGATAGCCGCAGCTTCTGCCAAAAGCGGTAAAGCATGGCGCTGGGCTAGCATTGCTTCGTGTATAAAACCAGCTAAAAATAATGCGTCGGTCACCTCCCACCAGGTAGTGCGAGTATCCCGAATAAAACCGATTTCAGCTAAAATACCATCGATAATATCTTCCACTCCCGCAGTATACACGTCAGGGTTACCATCATCGGCGGTTCTCTTATATAATTCATCAACCACCAAACCTACCATGTCAGTTATGCCATCATAGGGTTTATCCGAACCTATGGGAGTAACTAGCAGCGTAATAAAATTCACTAAAAAACTTCTTTCCTGGGGTGTAGGATAGCGACAACCAAGTTGGGTATCAAAGGGATTAATGGAAAAATCCGCCGTCATCCTCATGCGATGGTAGGTAGCTAAATGGCGTTTTTCATAAGGTAAAGCTTCCCTAATCAAAGATATTAGTCCACTACTCGATGGCCCAATATCGATAATAGAAATTCTCGGTAACCTCTGTATGCCGCCAGCTAGACAAAGTGCTAAATTAATGGCATTTGACAGCACTGACTTTCCCGAACCAGGTCTAGCGTACACCAAATCAATCCACGTAGTCTGCTCACTGGAACCAGGTTGATAGGGCCATGGTTTACCATCGGGGGAACGAAATAATATTGCTCCCTGGGTCCAGGGAGAGGATGGTCGAAAAAATGGTAGCATATACAGCACATCGGAAAGGGGTGCCACCGATGCCGTAGCTATGCTCGCATTGGTAACTCCCAGGGCAGTGGAAATGGCGCCAGCGAAAGCATCACCGGACACCTCGGAAACATCACAGGAACCCCAACCTTCTACGGCTTTTGCTAACTGCGAAGCTCTGGTTCTTAGCAAACGTAGATCCCCCTCCGATGCCCAGGTAGCCAAAGCAACGCGTAACTTCACCACGGCATCATCGGAATGCAAATTTATATATTTTAATAAATTTATGGCATCATTAATTAGGCGATTTTGTGCCGAAGTCCAACTCAGAATGGAAGTTAGGGATGATTTAAGTTTAAGCGATTCCAACCCATTACCATCAACTAAAAACGATATTCTCCAGGGAATCTGCATGGGAATGATGCGCATTAGGAGATCAGAAAACCGCTGTAAATCCTTGGGAAAAAGATCAATGAAGACACAGGAATAGATACGATCTCCTATTCTTGTAGTACGTAAATCTATATTCATAGCGTCCCGTGGTATAATCTGACGTGCCAACGATGGCCATAGAATATCGGAAATATTACCCGTTTCTTTTTTCGGTTCCTTGATGGTTATTTTATCACCCGGTAAAGATGGTTGCCAGGCACGATCTGTAAAATCAGGATCCATGCTCTTTCTTATCTCATAGACAGCTTCATGAACCTCCAATAGACGTACTATAATCCCTAAGCCATTCATATCATTCATGAGAGAACGCACAAAGGAATCATGTACATCCCTGAGATCAGGAATAGCTGCCATGATATTCTGAGTGCCAGTAAAAGGAGGAATGTTTTTTTCCTTAATTAGCTTAGTTTTTTCCTTAATGGCACGCTTACTCTGCTCCGCTGTTAAAGCCGTAGGTTTCGTCCAAAGAACGGCATACACTTCTTCGTGGGCACAATATTTCGCCAAATATGATATGCGCTCGGCAAATAAATCGTCTAGACTTAGGGATAGAGCCTGGGCCGTTTCCTGGGCCGGCTCAAAAATATGGGCAATCTCCTTTCCTATCTCATCGCGATTATAGGAAAAATATATTTGCATAGAGTGACCAGAGCGAGCCATGGTGGTTTGTAAGCTTTGCAATAGTCCTCCATGGATGCGATCAAATTCCTCACTGCCAATCAAAGCTTTGACCCCATTTACCCTTAGCACGGACACCAGAGAGCCGTCGTTGCTAACCAAGACGGTTGGACTATCGGCAGTTTGTAAATCACAGTAAGATTCCGTAGTCTGTTTAGTGGAACTGCTTATCCAAGCAATAAAAGTATCCACCGTATCAATCATTGCATTGATAATTTTTGCCATAAAAAATCCAACTCCTTTTTTAAATTATGGGGATAATTCTTTTACCATGGCCTGGGACCAATCTTCCAACACCTTAATAAACCTACCAAAAACAGGCAACAATCTAATGGATGGCATTATATCCCGTTCAATTTTAGTTCTATCATCCTGGGAAGCATTTAATAGGGTGCGACCAAAAAGCATGGCATTACTCATGTTTTTGCCAAATTGTTGCTCTAGGATATTCATTCTCTCTTTTAAAGCATAGTAAATATCCCTAGCATCGACGGCATAGCTTGAATTATTAAATCTAGCACTAAATAGGACATGGCAAAAAGCATTTAAATCTCGCTGGGATATCTCCGGCAGATAGATTAATACCCCGCCACTATTATTCTCTTTGCCCACGCTATCCAGAAAAGAACACTGAGCACAGAAACAACATGCAGTAACCAAATTATCTAATTTATTGTTATAATAATTGTGATCAAGGTTTACAATTTCTTGATGTTCTTCAGCGCGGAATCCACAGTATCTACAGCTATAGTCATCGCGCCTCAAAATTTGCTGTCGAAAGGATGCAAATCCGCCATCGGACTTTCTAATTGAGAATAACCGCCATCCATCTGGAATGGCGGTTAACTTTATATGATATAATCCATTCATACTTCATATCCTAACTATGATGCTTAGCCTCCACTGCTACCAACACTTGACTCAAAACCAGATCCCGATATTCCACCAGATTTTACATCGCCACCAAATATACTTTCACCGGCTGGCTTAATAATGCTTGGTAAGAATATCAGCGCCACACCAACTAGCAGCAGGGTAATGGGAGTTCCCATGGGAACTTGCTGGGGATTATCTTTATGTTGCTTAAACTTAAATATGGCAGCAATGGCTAGGGCAAATCCTGCCAAATAGGCACCACCTAGCAGCAATTGAGCTAAGCTACTAAAAGTACCCGTAACATTATCTACAATGCCTGATATACCTCCATCTGCTGCAAAGGCACTTCCTACACCTAGCACTAAAATACCCACCAATGACAATCTAGCATATCTTTTATAATCCATAGTACTATCTCCTTAAGTATAATTCATAAACTTTACAATAATATTATATCCCAGTAATCCTAAAATTAACATCACTAACTAAACAAAAACTAAAAAACATCTATTCCTAAAGTGCTAGTTATAACTCTAATAGTTCCCACCACATTAATAGCAAGGATACCACCAATAACATGAGTAAATCCTTTACTAAAAGTACCTTGCTGAGTTCCCTGTTCTGCACTTTTACTAAGAATTACTAACCCCTTAACCAGGGATATATATCCAACCACTTTTACCACCGCTATGGCTCCCTCCTTCACCGGTGCAAATACATCAGCAGTATCGGCCACGTAGGACATGATACCACCGGACTCTCCCCAAAACGTAGCAATGCCAATATCTATGGTACTAGGCAAATAGATTAGTAATATTCCCATAACAAATTTAACCAGTGGTCCACTAATACCTACCTGGGATTGCATGGTCATTGATTGTCCCGTTTTTTTCAATTCCATAATTGCCGCTGCAATGAACCAAAATCCTATCACATAGGCAGTGGCAACAACAAAGCGCATAATTGGTTCGGCATTGCTCTTTAAAGCACTAAGCATGGTTTCAAAATTTATGGTAGCACCGTGGGCAATGCCAACTAATAAAATAGTTGAAAAAAGCAATGCCAAAATTTTAATAACCTTAGAATTCCCCACTCTACATACTCCCTCATTAACTACCATGCTAAAAAAATACTTCCTACCAATTAGCACACTATATTAAATACACTAGTTAACACCATACTGAATAACGGAACCATCGCTCATCATTACCATTCCCTGGCGCACTGAAATAGCTCTTACTTCGCCATAGCCCGCTAGCCTATCACCAACTTTCAAAGTAATGGTTTTTCCATGTTCCGATTTAAGCCATGCTCGACCAGGCATAATGGCTAAAACAACATATCCCATCTTCGGCTTAGGAATAACTACCTTTTGCTTTAGCTGATCTTTTCGCTTAAGATCATCGATGTCACCCAGCATCTGTTTAATACCTTCAACCAATACATTAATATTTTGCGCGACCTCTGCTATTTCTTGCTTGCAGTCCGCAATGGAACTCACAGCATTGGTCAAGCGACTGTTACTATCAACTAAACGTCTTTCCAATTGATCAATTTTTTGCTGTAAATTTCCCCTCAAATTATTAAGCTCTTCGCTGGTAATGTTATTTCCATAATTCACCACCGCGGTGGGCGGGGTACTAACCGGTACCACCATTTGCTGCTGCGCCAAGGATGCTGCCTGGTCCTGGATAAAAATTTTATCCTGCTCCGATGTACTATTTTTTTTAGTAGCAAAGAAAGAAAAAACAAAATAGATTACAAAAATGGATAATATTATCCCTCCAGGAACAGTGAAACGTTGCCAATTGGTATTCTTTAGAAAACTCGACCCCAGCTTTATCAGCTGCGATAGTTTGCCCCTACCCTCTGAAAGATCACCGCTGCTAAAATCAGAGTGTTGGAAATTTTTACCATGTGCATCGGCACCAATTTCCGCTTCGCTGAATTTATACTCCGGTGAATCCTGAAAATTTTCTCTATCGTCCATATTCATGTCCCTTTTATATTACTGTGAAGATTAAGTATTTGGTGATTAAAAATTATTATCCTTTTTTGTTATCCTTTGGCACTACTAAATCTGCCATTAGTAAAATACCGATGCTTACTCCAGCTTTTACTCGAACAGTGGGCTGAGCTTTTGCCGCTTTCTCAGAAATGGCTGCATTAAATTGCTGCGCCATGGTACCTAAACCCACTAATCCCTTTTGAGCAACCGTTAAAGCAGGCATGGTAGAAACGGTACCTGAACTAGTGGTTTCAATTTGGCTACCAGCTTTCTGAAAAGCTTCACCAAAGCCACTGAGAAATCCCGAAGCCAAAACGGTACCATAGCGCAGTAGATAGTGATTATCAACATCACTGGCCATGGGTGGTTTAGAAGTATTGGGATCTATGGCAACCGCTTGAATAGCCATGCTACTATCCAGTCTAGGTATGCTAAGTACACTAAAACTAATTAGCACTTTTTTCTCTACCCGCTGAAAATTACCGATTACCTTTGAACCCTTTAAATCTCCCTGAACAATGGTTGCCATAACGGGACTATTTTCATCCGAATTTACCTCGGTATCCAACACTGCAAAAATTATATTTCCCGCCTTGTAGATATCATTATTTTTTAAATCTACTTTATTTTTATTTACATTCGCTTCGTCTTTACCACTTGCAGCATCTGTACTTTCTCCCTCAACTATATTCGGCTCTCCCTTAACATACTGCTGCATAGAGATCGGAGCCCATGCTTGAATCAATTGGTTCGCTTGGGTTGCCATGGATATTTGAGTTTGTCTAACTAAATCTGCATATTCCGTATCGCTTAGTGCCGCCACTTGACCATAGGTGAGCCTACCCAGATTATCCTGCAGAGTAACATTATTCGCAGTACCGTTCTCCAAATTGCTAACCGGCGCAGCAACCTTAAACCCAGCATCCTGCAAATCCTTGGCTGTGAAACCTGCGGCTTGCAACTCTTCTAAACTAAACCCCGCGGCCTTTAATTCCTTAGCTGTAAAACCCACTTCCCGCAGCGCAGCTACGCTGCAACCTAGTTTCTTTAAATCACCTGCACTTATACCTTCGGCACGAGATTTCTTTAAGCTTTCAATGCTGCAGGGAGAAACCGCATTGTCCGCCACGATAATACCAGCTCGAGTGAGATCCCCATTGGTATAACCTGCCGCCTTTAATTCATCAACACTGTAACCAGCTTCCACTAACTCTCTAGCTGCGAATCCAGCCTTCTTAAGATCAGCGGCACTAAATCCCGCCGCTTTGAGTTCAGCGGCACTAAAACCCGCCGCTTTTAAATCACCGGCACTGAATCCCGCTGCCTTCAATTCACTGGCACTAAATCCCGCCGCTTTGAGTTCACTAGCACTAAAACCTGCGTCCTTTAAATCCTTAGCTGTAAAACCCGCCGCCCTCAATTCACTAGCACTAAAACCTGCATCCCTTAATTCTCCAGCACTAAATCCCGCTGCCTTTAACTCACTGGCAGTAAAACCCGCAGCTCTCAGAGCTGCGGCACTGCAACCTAACTTTCTTAGCTCCGTAGCTGACACCCCTTTGGTTCTAGCTTCCCTTGCTTTTTCAATGCTACAATTACCTTCGGAATTATTATTGTTACTAAAACCAGCATTCTGCAATTCACCTTTACCATAGCCAGCACCATTAATTTCACTGTGACTAAAACCAGCTCTTCGTAGCTCACCGGCAGTAAACCCTGCTGCTGCCAACTCCTTGGCATTAAATCCCGCCTTCTTCAATTCTTCAGCATTAAACCCAGCTTCCCTTAACTCCGCAGCGCTAAACCCTGCATCTTTTAACTCTTCGGCACTAAAACCCGCGGCCCTCAACTCACCGGCAGTAAATCCCGCCGCTTTTAGCGCAGCTAAACTACAACCGCGGCAGCGCAATTCCACAGCACTAACTCCCGCTTCCCTAGCTTGTTTTAGCTCTTCAACGCCACAACCGGCAACCGATGCTGCTCCTGACTGACTGGATAGATCCGTAGAAATTCCCGAATCTACGTAGGTAGTCCTCACAATGGTCGGTAAAGCCGCCGTGCCTCTACGAGCTGCATCCTGTGCCAACTGTTCGTTCTGCTGTTCTTGCAATTTAGCATACTCCCTTGTAGGTTGCCCAAGGCCTGGAATAGAGGTTATTTCAGGAACAGGGGCATTAATACTTGACGCCATACCTGCTGGAAGCGACTGGGAGCGCTTAAATCTCACATATACCAGAATCAACACCATGATTACCAAAATACACAGAATTACCACTACCAATCGTGACCGTGTATCCGCTAGTACTTTTTTTGCATTACCAATTTTATCGCTCAATGCCATATTACGACCCTTAGGAATCAATTTTTAATTTTATTGTTTTATCGGTGCCCTGTTGAGAAGCTAAAATTACTGGTACCGACTGCGTTTGATAGGCGCGAGTTCCATCTATGCTACTCATCACAGATTTCCAAGCCGGAGACAATATATTAAGCTTAGTACGCAAATAAAGAGTATCTTTCAATAGCCAAGCTTGACACTCTCCTCCGCTAACTTGCAACTCTTTACTTCCTTCGGGAGCCACGCCATTCAGAATATTTAGTAACACTGGATTAGCTGCATCAGGTATACTACTGTGAGCAAAAACAGCGTTAGGCCCATAGCCAGGTATGCGTAAATCAACGCGGTAATCCAACACCGCTTGACCTGAAATTAAAGTAATCATTACCGGTGTATTTAATTCCTTTAGCAGAATCGCCATGTTACTGCTTTTACTGCTAGTTAATGATTGCACTAAAAGGGTATTACCTTTACGGTCCCATTGAATATTAAATGAATTGGGATCACCAACGCTATAGGAATCTATGGGCCATGGCTGACCCGTAGCATCTACAAAAACAAGAGAAGTTATGTAACCTGCACCTAGCCTGATAATTGGTGGCGAAGATTGATCCGTGGCCAAATTAACTAATAATGTAGTCGTGGTTGGCTTAGGAGGAATACCAGATGGACTAGCTGCCGCCACTTGGCTTGCATCGTAAATTTCCCTAAACTTAGCAATTTGCTCACCGGTCATGGGTAATAATTGAGTAACCACATTATTAAATGCTTTATCATAGGGCGTAGTTACCACCGCTGAATTATTTACACCAGCGGATACTCCCGTTCCACTTGGAGCATTGGCATTGGGAGGCACTGCAGTGTTATCTTGCGGCGTAGCAGATTGCTGCATGGTACGCAAGGTTTGGGCTAGCGGTATACCCGGCTGAAATATACTGGGATCCACCGGCATCGCTGCTAGGTTACCACTGGCATCGATGTTTATAGCCTTGGCAACCATTTGTTGTAACTGCTCCATGGATTGCCCCGAACCAGCGGTGTTATTTTTGCCTAAACTAGTAACACCCTCGGCACCCAAGGCACTATTAATTCCTAGTAAATAAATAAATGTAATGATGAATTTCTTCATAGTTTATAACCAAATTAGCTACTCTAAATTTTATCCTCCACTAGCCGCAGTACCTTCGGAAGCAACAAAGCTAACGATGGCAATTCCCTTGGGCATATCAACGGTGGGAACGCGACTAATAATCATCATGACCATAACGGGTCGCTGAGTTTGTTCATTGGGGCTCTGGTAACTAACCAGAAGAGGAATCTGTACTTTCCAAGAATACCTACCATCGAGCACGGCTTGATCTAAAATTACCGGAGTACCCGTAGCCACCGCGGAAACAACCAATTTTTTCGCCAAGACCATCTCCAAATTCCTTGATGCCTTAAGAGCATTTTCATAGTATCTCCAACCGGCGGGAGTAAAATTATTTTGTAACTGCTGTAAAGCATCGCGATAATTAACAAAGTTATAGGTATAGGCTGAAATTGCTGCTCTATGGGCCCATTGCAATAATTCTCCCGGAGAAAGCATGGGTTGAGAAAGTGGATAGAGCTGCATAATTCTTCCATCCGTTGTCACAGCAAAATACTTCTCCTCGGGACGATCGTAAATTTGATAAAATACAACTCCCACCAACAGAATAATAATTATAAGTAAAGTCAACAGAGCTAATACTATGCGGCGGTAATTATCCCTGTAAAAATTATTACGTAATCTAACTAATTCAACGGCATCTTCCACCATAAACTATTCCCTATTTAAAATTTATAATTCCAAATTACATCCTTATTAAAATACTAACACAACAATTAATAAAAATCTACAAACTCTATCATTAAAACATTAGATTTTTTTGCATGATTATTTTCGCCCTTGTTTTTATCGACGTAGGCATAGGCAATTCTTCCCTTCGATTGCACACTCCAAAGATAGCTTGCCACTTTTTTTGCGGCTTCCAAAGCCATGGCATGATTAATCCAATTTTTTCGAGCATCGTAAATATAGTTAGTAACTGCTAGTTCCATGCCGGAACGGGATTTAACTAATGGTGCAATCATGCTAAGTACTTCATGAGCTTTATCATGAAAATTAGCAGATCGTTCAAAAAAAATCTTTTCCGTTGGAATGGCTAAAATTAGAGATCGACCTCGGCAATGGAAATCAATATCTTGCTTGGCCAGCTGTTTTAGCACCAGGACAACCTCCGCTTCATCTCCGCCATGCTTCCCCTCATAAATACTCCGACCATTACCAGTGCAACCACTCAAAATAATCAAAACAAAAGTGATAGTAAAAAAATTACCTAAGTACTTATTCATAGTAGTTCATCCCATTTAATCTAAAATTATGTCACGCAATAAGTCTTCAAGATCCTGTACCACTCCGTCGATGGAAGCACCGTATTCATTTCCGTCACTCAAAGGATAGCAAGTGGCACTGCTCATATCATTGAGTAAATCTTCTGCCAATTCATTACTAGTTCTTTTCCCAAGGCTGAAATAATTTCCCAGAGTTGAAATTTTTATTAGCAACATTTCTCGAGAAATAAGCGGCCGATTAAAAAATTCTAATTCCTCCACTGGTATAAATTTTTCCAAATACTCCAACGAAGCATTACTGAATAAGTCTATTTTTTCCTTAGATAATTCCGGAACTAGCTCTGGTTGATTATTTGTTTTCATTTGACAGCTTTCAAATAATACCAACATACCCTTAGTTAGCGGTGCCTCTTTTTCCTCCGTAGCAAATAGTTTTACTATATTTTTTAAACCATCATTTTCCAAGGATAAATTCGAAAAAATTTCTCCGGAACTATTTAGAATTTTTTTAATGGCATTGTGACCCGCCATCAGTTCCCTAAGAATTGCATCGGAGGGCGCTTCCACTTTGACAAATTGATTTAGACGCAACTCCCTAACGGGTTTAGGATTGGCGTAAAACATTTTCGCTCTCACAATGCGAGATTTGAAAAATATATGGGACTCCCCTTCTCTTTGTTCCTTCAAATCTAAAAGATCAATGCGAGACCTTTTTTCCATTTGGGCATTGTGGCTGTCCATGTACTGACCAGTCATACTTTTGCTATCTGATTGATAGCCACTTACCACTGATACGTGCGCTTCACCCGCTGATTTCATGAAAAAATCCCAGGTTTCCATGGGATCTTCTAATTTCATACAAATTTTAATATTAGTATTGGCTCCTATGGAAGCTGCTTCTTCCTTGGAAGCCTTTTGAAAAGCAGGAAGATCTTGACCCGCAAATATTACCGAAAACCCTAGGGAACGTGCCTGAGCAGGAACCACTGCAAATCCCGGTACCGCATAGTAACCATACTCATCCAACACACATAAATAGGGATTACGAGCATTGGTGGGCTTTCTCTCAATAACTTGACTATAGAGTCCCTCCACTTCATCACCTAAACCCGAAGCCATCATAGCCTTTAAAGAAGCGATAATAACTTTACCCAAATTAGCTAATTCATCGGGGGATTTTTCCAATGCTGGTAGAAGTACCACAAGAATCCTTCTATTTAGCACCACATCTTGTAAATCCACTTCGGGCAAATTGGTGCGAATAATATGCCCATAGGTATCAGCCAGCGATGAAAATACCCTAGTTAGCTGCATGGTAATATAGCCGTGCTGCTCATAAACTTGGGAAACCTGCTTACCCTTTTTTTCCTTCACATAGCCGGGTAAATTAAATAAATAGTTACTTATGGGTTCCAAAATCACGCTAGCTATTCCCTCTAAACTTACGGAACCCTGGCCATCACGAAGAAATATTTTATCCATCACCATGGCTTCCAAGCGTTCCAGGGAAAAATAATTTCTAATGGTATTGGCATCTATCAAAATATGTCCCGCATCTCGCATGGCCACCAAAACCTTCATGATGGCTTCCACAAAGGCTATGGCGCGCCCCTTCCACATATCACTACCTCCCTTGTCACCTCCGGAATCCATGAGACTAACAATGAGCTGCGTTAGCATGCTTGAGGACCCCCGAGCAAAGGGATTCATGGTATTGGACAGTCGCTTTTCCTGGGGGCCAATGATATCTCGTGCTCCGGTCATAAAATTGATCAATAGCATATCATCTTCTCTGCCCATGGAACGAACCAGAGAAAAAACTTTTGCAAATAGACTATTATCGCCCTTACCATCGACGTAGATAAAACCACTTCCCTGTACCAAGGCGTTATATGCTATGGAAACCAATGCTTCCGTTTTACCACTGCCGGTGGATCCAAAAATCAATGCGTGGGTACGCATGTCATCATTGGTAAACCACAGTTCATCATTGGTTTTACGGTCATTGCCAAAAAAGTAAATTCCGTTGGAAATACTAGGCTCATTGCTCCCCGGTTTGGGAGTATTGTAATCCTTACATCTGATGCGCTTTGGCATTCTAAAAGGTAAATTAAAGCGCCTGGTTTTAGAAATAATAAAAAGAATAATCACAAAAATAAAAACCAAATCCACAACCGCGGGAATAGAAAATGCTAGGACCGTGAGAAATAGTAGTATAATCGCAACATTGGAAGAGTCCTTTAAAAAATCAGCTAGGCGTTGACCAAGGGTACGCGTATCCCTAAGTAATTTACTTGTACTCTGCTCCTGAGATTGATCTATGCCACGTTGTTCCACTGCCATGTTATTAATTATCCTCGTCGGGTTTGTAAATTACCTCGCTTAGTGCAACCTCGAGCCCCCTAATTCCTTCGTCCACCATGGGCGCAATCAATGGCATACCTAGGCGTTTTTCAGCTAGCCAATGGGCAAACGCTCCACAAATTTCCGCTACTGCCGTAGGACGACCGACGGTATTTAGCATGTACCACATTCTACGATCCAATGGTTTCAACCAAATAAATTCCGACGTAGCCAATACTCCCGCTTCCCGGGCACCCACCAGCAGAGAGGCAAATAGAGTAGTTACATAGCCATGTCTTGCCGCAATGCTCATTACTTTTTTCGATTTTGAATACTTCGCTAGAAGTTCATTGGTACCATTAAAATTCATCTTAGCAACATCAATGGTAGCAGCCGATAGAGAAATTTGGTCCAATAGTGCCTCGGAACTTTTTTTGTCTCCATTAATTCTAGCAGCAAAAATTACAAATAGTGCCCTAAGATAGATAGGTAAAAAATCTACTCCCTTCCATCTTGGCCCCAACTGCAACGATAGCGTTCGGTAAGCATCTTCGGAACGCAAATCCACTAGATGCACTCCATTTTTCACGGTAATATTAATAAGCTCATTATTTTTGCAATAGTCCAAAGGAGAAAGTGCCATGGCCCATGGTCCTTCGCCTATTTTTTGGTTAACTAAATCTAAATTAACTATGGGAGTAATCTGGGGCCAATTTTTTTTCTCCAACTGCCTAAACAATTTGGTTGTAAAAACGTGACGAAAGCGTCTCGTCGAACCACCTAAATAGAGCATGCTTGCAGCTAATAGCATTAAAGATCCCAGGGGATATCTTAGATAGCTACCAACATTGCCACTTAAATTCAATAGCTCCCCAACGCTGAAATTAAAATTTAAGTTGCGATAAATATATTCAATTATTTTGGAAATATTTATCCAATGTTCTCTTACCACTGCTAATCCCGATAGCTCAGCAAGGTGACGTAAAACAAATTCAATGGCAAAGGCCTCATAGAGGCGCACATAGAGAACTCCCTTGGTAATATAGACTTTGCCAAAATACCAAGTCGCGACGGCAACACCGATAATTAATCCTATTACCCAAAGAAAATCTAACGAATTGTCCTGTCCCGCTTGCTGTCGCTCTGACATATCCTATGCTATCCCTTTAAAATTATAATTAAAAATATCCAGAAATTAAGCTAAATTTTCCGCCGCTAAAACTAACTTACCATTGTGTATTTTATAGCGTTTAGCGTTGGCATGCACAAATTCCACAATGTGCTCTAAATTAATTACACCATCTCTAATTGTAAATATTTGATTACCAAATTGATCCGCCTTTCCTTCCAGGGGCACACAATCTGTTTTTTTAACTTTTACTACCACGTAACCATTACGCTCCATGTGTTCCACTTTGGATCGAATGAACTCCTGTGCATGTTTCTCTTGCATATAAACTGATTTCGCTGCTAAATATTTGCCGATGGTACCAATGGCATCAAACCAAGCTACCATGTCCGACCCATCAACTTGATAGAGCACAATACTTACTTCTACATAATCCTTTTCTCCGGCAACCGCAGTGACTTCCTTCACATTCCCTGTACCGAAAACACCATCACCAATTACATCTAATCTATCTTTCAAAGCAATCACATGATTCCTTTGGACACAAAGAAACGGTGACTGCTGCCAATCGCCGGCAGCTAAAAGTTTATCCAAAATGGCAATAAAATTTTGCGCGATTTTTGTAATTTCCATCTGCTCCTGAGATACTATCAGGAACTTTTTGCCCATTTTCTCCAGATCTTGTTGCAACTTCTCTAGGGAAGCCACGGCCACTGGTAGTTGTGCTTCTATTACATTAAAATTGTTAATTCTAGTTTCCACATTTTCGATCTCCTTTTCCGCTATCTGCCGCTGCATGGTAACTACAATATTTTGCACTTGCCGATGAAATTTCACTAAAATATCTAGAGAAAATTCACAAATATCATCTATAATTTGTACGTAGTCTTTTTTCATAGCCAGTCGTATGCCAATTCATCTAGAATAACATTTTTCTTATTTTCCGCCGCCGCCACAATATTAATAATCACATCATAGATAAACATTAAACGTAAAATCTCAGGAGTCGTTTCATCAAATTGTACGCGGTGACCCAGCATGGCATTATCATTCTCATCATAGATAGCTCCAAGATCATAGCCTAGGCACAGTGAAGCATTTTCATCGGCTCTCTTAACTAAGGCCGGTAACAACCCAACATCGGCAAATACTTTACCATGATCAATGATTTCGCCGCGAAAACTAAAATCAATGTTATCATTTTTCATTAGATCAGATAAAACCTTAGCTATATTCATAGGTAGCATCTATATTAATTTGTCCACCAAGGTATGGCCATTTTCCTTGGGCCAGAAAAAAACGCTCTAAAAATTCTCAAAAAAACCTCAACGCTAAAACCAAAGCGTGCTAGCAAAGTGAAAAATGCCATAATAGTGGCCGCTAAAACGAACGTCCAAAGTTTAATGTGAATTAAGAATAAAAATAGAGGGAAGGCTGCCTTAGCATCAATAAACAGAAATTTCGCCGACCGTGCAGAATCTCTCCAATGTGCATTTACTGTAGGTTGCTGTGCCATAGCTTTATAAACTCCCTGCTTTCCATTCCATATCGATTAGAGCTATTTTAGCACAAAGTTAAACCACTTTTCAATATATAAAATACCTTACTAAAGATAGTTTTTTATTCATACAAAAGCAGTTTTACAATTAATATAATTTCAATAAAGATACCTTGCAAGATAATTGACTTAGTTATTCTAACTGCTTACAATGGACATCTTATAGATATAGTAAGGGCTCATAGCTCAGTTGGTTAGAGCAGTGGACTCATAATCCATTGGTCCTAGGTTCAAGTCCTAGTGGGCCCACCATAGAAATAAAGCAGTAAAAAATAGGGAATATAGATACGCAAAGGAGAAATTTATGTCACTAAGAAAAGGATCTACTAAAAAAAACCTAGTACTACTAACCTCCGGTGGAGATTCGCCGGGAATGAATGCTGCCATAAGATCCGTGGTAAGATCTGGAATCTATCATAATTTAAATGTATTCGCTTGCCATGACGGCTTCCAAGGGTTAGTAGAAAAAAAAATATTCCCCTTGGAACCGGAAAATGTAGCTGGCTGCATTCAACATGGAGGCACAATTTTTAGATCAGGAAGATCCAAAGAATTTCATAAAATAGAGGTAAGAGCCAAGGTAATTAAATTTTTAAAGCAAAAAAATATTAGCTATTTAGTGGCCATTGGTGGCGATGGCACATTCCGAGGTTCAGCCCTACTTGAAAACGACGGAGGACCAAAAACCATTGGTATTCCAGGTACCATTGACAATGACATTGTGGGTACGGAATATACCATAGGCTATGACACCGCACGCAATACCGCCATAGCAGCCATCGATAAAATTCGCGATACTTCTGCTAGTAGTGGTTTATATTTTCTCGTTGAAACCATGGGACGCCACGCTGGATTTTTAGCCGTGGATGTGGGGGTTGCCTCCGGTGCCGAGCACATATTAATACCGGAATACCCCATGGCCATCCCTGAGCTAGCTAGAAGAATTATAGCACCTAAGCGAAAAAAACACAGTGTAATCATAGTAGTATCGGAATCCGACACCCCTGGTAGAAGCTTTAATATTGCCCAGGCACTAAAATTATTAACTCCAAAAATCGATTACCGCGTTTGTGTTCTAGGCCATACTCAAAGAGGGGGATCGCCAACGGCCATTGATAGAATCAATGCTTCGGTTATGGGTAATTTAGCAATCAAAAGCTTACTGGCTGGTAAATCTAAATGCATGACTGCAATGCAAAATGGTAAATTTATATTAACCCCCTTTCCTTCACCAGAAAAACCATCGCGATCTCTAGCTAACCGTGATCTTATTAATTTAAGTCAAATATTAGCTACCTAAATTCTAACTATAAACTAGACAAATGCTTCACTATTTGTATATTATTACCACTCTATGGTGGGCGTAGCTCAATAGGTAGAGCTCCAGATTGTGATTCTGGCTGTCGTGGGTTCGATTCCCATCGCTCACCCCATCTATTTTCTAGGTATCAAATCTCTCAGTCTAATTCCCATAATTCCCAGGGAAAAAATATAGGTAATAATTGCCACACCGCAGATAGTTAGTAATCGAAAAATCTTCACCATCCTGCTAAATTCAAGCCATCGACTAAGATCCTGGGAAGTATAGTACAGTAGAAGAAATAGCATCGCATTGGCAAATATTATTTTCAGTGAAAATCCTTGCCAAGAAGTTGTGGGGGTATAGTATCCACTCCTTTTTAACATAAGCAACAGCAACAAAGCATTGATAACAGAAGCCAAGGAAGTAGCCAATGCTAAACCTGCATGCTTTAAGGGTAATATTAAAATAAAAGCTAAAATCATATTAATTCCCAAAGAGACTATGGCTATGGAGGCAGGAATTTTCACATTTTGTCGAGAATAAAAAGAGGATGCTAAAATCTTAACTAGCATAAATGCCGGGATACCAAGTACCAATGCCAGGAGACTGCGACGTACCATAAAAATATCTCCCAGGGAAAATTGTCCTCCCTTAAATTGAAATAAAACCATGATAATGGGCCCCGCAAGCATGGCAAGTCCCAACGCTGCCGGAATGCTAATAATTAGTACCCAGCGCATTGCCCAATCCAACGTTTTAGAGAACTCCACCATGGAATTCATTGCATACTCACGAGCCAAATGGGGCAATATTACGGTAGCAATGGCTACACCAAAAAGTCCCAGGGGAAACATAGCTAAGCGCGTAGAGTAATTCAACCAAGATACACTGCCAACCTGCAAAAAGGATGCTAAAATATTATCTACTAAAAAACTAATTTGAGCTACGGAGACTCCTAAGATTGCCGGCCCCATTAACTTTAATACCTTTTTTATGTTTTCGTCACGCCATGAAATTTGCAATCTTGGCTTAATTCCTAGGTGAGGCAAAAACGGCAATTGACAACACAACTGCAGAGCACCGCCAATGAATATTCCCCAGGCTAATGCTTTAACCGGTTCAGAAAAATAGGGAGCTAAGAAAATAGCACTGGCAATTAAAACCAAATTAAAAATAGTCGGCATAAAAGCTGGTACGCCAAACCTATCATAGGAATTCAAAATGCCACTGACACAGGCAGAAAGAGAAATAAATATAACATAGGGAAAGGTGATGCGCAGCATTGATACCGTTAGGGCAAAGCGTCCGCTGTCATGCACAAATCCCGGGGCAAAAATATATACTAGAACGGGAGCTATCAAAATAGCTATAAAAGTCAAAAGGAAGGTAATCAACGATATGTTTCCAGCTACGCGGCCAAGAAAGATTGACACCTCTTCCCCGGTTTTACTCTGTCGATATTCCGATAAAACTGGCACAAAAGCTTGGGAGAATGCCCCATCGCCAAAGATATTTCTTAAAAAATTGGGAATGCGGTAGGCAATATTAAATGCATCCATGGCTGCGGTGGCACCAAAGTAATAGGCAAAGACCATTTCCCGCAAAAGCCCCGTTACCCGCGAAATAAAGGTCATGGCCGTAAAGATCAAGGTGGACTTAAACAGATTTTTTCTCATTTTCTAGTTGATTGTAAAACTTTATTCATTCACTGTGCAATTAAAATTATATAGCGTCCATGCAAAAACTATGAATGACCTCCCATGAGATATTCAATTTCATCTATTTCCTTAGGAACCGAAGCTGTTAATATTTCACAGCCATCATCTGTAACCAAAATATCGTCCTCAATTCTTATGCCTAAATTAGACCACTTGTTATCACAACCTACTATCTTCAATGCATGTCGACTAAGGTAAATTCCCGGCTCCACCGTAAAAACCATCCCCGCTACCAGACAACGTGGTGTTGCTCCATTGAGATATCCGCCTACATCATGTACCTCCAAACCGAGCCAATGGCCAATACTATGCACGGTAAATTTTCTATGCTCTTCCTGGGCAATTAGTTCCCCAACCTCACCACGCAACAAACCTAGCTCCACTAGGCCCTGGGTAATAGTTTTATTCGCCGTTAGTTGTAAATGTTGCCAGGTTATCCCCGGTTTTATCTCTCGAATCACAGCACACTGAGCTGCCAGCACTAGCTCGTAAAGTATTCTCTGTTCTTCCGTAAACTTGCCATTCACTGGATAGGTACGGGAGATATCAGAAACATAGTGCTCATACTCCACCCCTGCATCCACAACTACTAAATCACCGGCCACCAATTTTTGATCATTCCTAGAATAATGCAAAATACAACCGTTTGCTCCGCCAGCCACGATGGTTTCAAAGGCGGATCGACCACCGAGGCGAGTAAATTCATACAATAGCTCAGCTGCCAATGCGCATTCCATCATACCTGGAACACAATTTTTCATCGCCCGTAGGTGTCCCCGGGAGGCAATTTCACAAGCCCTTCTAATGCTAGCAATTTCATAGCTATCTTTAACCAAGCGCATTTGGTGTAAAATTTCCCCGACGCTAACCACCTCGAGTCTCTCGCCCTTAGCTATTTTACCAATGCAATTAGTTAGTTGATTGTGAAAGCCACTGTCACCGCAAAACCCCAAATTTGAATAAACCTTCGATTTACCCAGAAGTAATTCTGGCAAAGCGCCATCAAAGGTATCAATGCTTAGGGATTCATCGGCCATAAACTCACTGCGCACCCTATCTTGACCAATGATATCATGGTAATACACCGCAGAAGAATTGGCACTACGAGTTCTACTGAAAAGAATATAGGAATAGCTGTCCCTCGTTGGCAACAGCACCGCCACGGCATGGGATTCTGGAAATTCTGTCAGATAGTAAAAATCATCGTGTTGACGATAGCAGTGACTTACTCCCAATTCCGGCGCAGCAAATAATATGACAATTTCGCTATTGTTCAACTGTTCCATTAATTTTCTTTGTCTAGTTTTTATCTCTACAATGCTCATATTTATCGTAAATTTAATTTAAAAAATCCAAATCCATGCTATCGTAGTCAACAAATAATATAGTCGATTTTCACCGGTATTTTAATAGGCATTTTATGAAAAACATTGAATCACTGCAACAAATCAGTGGACTAACTATCAAAAAATTATAATATACTATGATTATCCGCGGGATTAAAACTCACAAGGTACTTGCCGGTGAATCTCTATTCAAGATATTAGACCAATACATTCTAAAAATAGAAGACAAATGTATCGTCGCCATAGCAAGTAAAATAATCAGCAATTGCGAAAAACATTTAATAAAAAAAATTCCCCTTCTAGATAAATCCACTCTTATCGCTAGAGAAGCGGATAGAGTAATTTCCACAAATAATCAAAAATTTTGCCTAACTGTAAAATATAATAGATTCATACCAAACGCCGGCATCGATGAATCAAATGCTAAGGGTCACTATATATTATTACCCAGGAATCCCCAGCTAACGGCTAAAAAAATTTGGACCTATCTTAAAAAAAAGCATCAGCTCCGAAAGCTAGGAGTCATAATAACCGATAGCAATGTCACACCGCTGCGCTCTGGCATCAGTGCCATAGCCATAGGATGGTGCGGCTTCGTTCCCCTTTACAGCTACATCGGCAAAAAAGATCTATTTGAGAACACCATGAAAGCCACCAAGATAAATCTCATTGATAATCTAGCAACGGCTGCTTCCCTGGTAATGGGTGAAGGTAACGAACAGCGTCCCATGGCTACTCTTAGTGAATTGCCTATAACCATCCATTTTAAAAAAAGGGCGCCCAGTAAAAGAGAATTGCGCAGCATCATCATGAACCCTAGAAGAGATTTATTTAAAGAAATTTTAAAACCATGAATTCCTATATCATACCAAACTGGCCAGCACCTAAAAACATTAGAGCCTATACTTCCACTCGCCTCGATGGCTTCAGTGGTTCACCCTATGACTCATTTAATCTTAGTTTAGCCACCGGTGATGCCAAGGAAAGTGTTCTAAAAAATCGGCAAAAATTATACCGAGACTTAGATATAAAAGGAGAACCATTTTGGCTCCAACAGGAACATAGCAATATTATTCTAGCTACCACAAACAATATCTTACCCTGCCCTCCCACGGCAGACGCTTCATTTACCAGAAAAATTAACGATGTGTGCATTGTACTAACAGCGGATTGCGTTCCCATACTACTTTGTGATAATCAAGGCACTATGGTTGCTGCTGTTCACGCTGGCTGGAAAGGCATTGTCCAGGGAATTATAGAAAATTCCATTGGTGCTCTAGGTGTTAATCCAAGTCAGTTGCTAGCATGGCTAGGGCCAGCCATAGGACCCCATGCTTTTCAAGTGGGCCCAGAAATGGTGGATATATTCCACCAAAAATTCTTAAATTGCCGCCCAGCTTTTCGTAAAGTGGGGGCTAGCTATTTTGGGGATTTATACCAATTGGCTACCCATTGCCTTAAAATGGCTGGAGTACAAAACATCTATGGTGGGGAATTTTGTACCTTCAGCCAAAAAGATATCTTTTACTCTCATAGACGAGATGGCAAAAAAAGCGGGAGAATTGCCAGCATGATTTGGCTAGCGCCATAATAAAATTACCTTATCGAGCTAAAATTGATAATTTAATCCCCATTTTTCCCTTGCTTTTAGAGCCAATAGCGTATTAACCCCCATAGCCAAGTGATCTACTAAATGCTCAGCGTACACTTTTTTTGCCGAGTTTATGGTTTTGACACCACCGGGCTCCAAGGGAAGGTCAGTAATCAGCATTAGGGCACCGATGGCAATTTTATAGGCAAAACCGACGGCAAATAAAGTGGCACACTCCATATCTATGGTTTGAGATTGCTCTTCCAATAGCTTCTGCTTGAAATCATTTCTAAATTCCCAAAATCTCACATTGGTAGTATGTATCACTCCGGAATAGTATTTTTTACCACTACGCTCCAGTTCCTCACACAAATGGCGTTGAATTACAAAGGAACTTAGAGCAGGGCATCTTGTAGGAATAAATGCCTGGGAGGTCCCTTCCTCCCTTATGGCCGCCACGGGATTAAAGTACTCTCCTATTTTGTAGTGTTCCCTTAGGCCACCACATAAACCAAGTAATATAGTGGCTCGAGGCTTAATAAAAGATAAAAATTCAGCAATTAGGGCTGCCATGGGAGATCCAATGCCAAAATTAACTATCGATATTTTATTTTGCTCATCGTGGCTTGCATTCATAGCTAACCCTTCGAAAATCGATTTACCATAGGTGCGAGCAAAATTTTCCACATAAATTTTAGAATTTACCAAAAGAATATAGGGTTGAAATTTTTCTATAGGACTACCCGTATATCTTTCAATGAATTGCTTACCTGACTCCTCCCTAGAGTGAATAGGCACTTCCCTCTTCTCCTGTGCTTCATTTTCAGTTCCATTGTACATAGCAATACTCCCTATTTATGATAATTATATAACAGCTTAAAAGGTAACTTTAAAAGATATTTTAAATATTAGTGTCTATAAATTCAATGAGCTGCTGCTTTGATAGATTACCACTCTTCATTGCAACCTTCTTGCCGCCTTTAAATATAATTAAGCTAGGAATACCTCGTATGCCATAGCTGCTGGTAATTGTTTCATTTTCATCGACATTTAATTTAGCTACTTTCAATCTGCCGCTATATTCCGCAGCTACAATTTCTAGTGTAGGTGCTAACATACGACATGGTCCACACCACGGTGCCCAAAAGTCCACCAATACTGGAATAGGGGATTGCATAACCTCAAGGTCGAAGGAAAGATCCGTAACATTTACAATAATTTCTCCCATGTAGCTCTCCTTTTTTTATTTATTTTAATCTCAGTATTTTACCATAAAACATAAGCTAAATAGATCTTTTTTTTCTTGAACCATGACCACCATTAATTCTCCGCCCCATCAATTCCATATCACTGCGTATATCGTCCATGGTATCGTCGGATTTTTTACGAGGATAAATTTCATAACTATCTCGATACTCCATGGGAGTAACATTTGGCATAAAAACATTTGCTCCTCTTTGAAGACCTAAGCGCCTACCAGCCACTCTATTTATCGTCGCCAAAGCCGTGGTACTGGTTATATTAGCATCGGGGCAAACAATTCTAGCTAGGGCAATCACCTTATAGGTCATCAGTTCATCGGCATCAACCTGATTTGCTCCTAAATCCTTAATCACCAATGACCCGGTTCCCAGGGCTGTATCCATACTCCTAATGTACGGTCCCACACCAATCATATCAAGGTCTAAAGTACGAAACAGGGCAATATCCTGCGCCACCGACGCATAGCTCTGACCTGGAAGGCCAACCATGATACCACTGCCAATAGCATAGCCCATTTCCCGTAAATCACATAAAAGCTGCAATCTTTGGCGCGGTGATTCCCCAACTTTCAAAGATGGGTGAATCACTTTATATAGCCCATCATCAGATGTTTCAAAGCGTAAAAAATAGCGATCGGCACCGGCTTGCTTCCAAGCTAGCAAATCTTCCATTGGTCTTTCTCCAAGACTTAGGGCAACCGCAAGGGAGGTACTATCTTTAATCCTATGAATAATATAAGAAATAAATTCCCTGGCTAATCCATAGTCCTCTCCTGCCTGTATCACCACCGTGCCACATTCCATATCTATGGCTCTTGCTACGGCCTCCATAATTTCCCCTTCATTGAGACGGTAGCGCTCTAGATTAGAGCGCTCCCAATTTATCCCACAATAGGCGCATCTCCTTACGCAATGGTTAGAAATCTCTATAAGTCCGCGAAGATATATATCTCTACCAATATATTTTTCCCTAGTTCTATCAGCTTCGCGCCATAGCTGCTGCAACTTATCCAAATCAGTTTCCCGCAACCATTTTTCAATTGTGGCCGGCAGGATATTACAATTCAATTCAGCTAAATTATTGTCCATGGCAATCAGTTTGCAGTAGTTTTAACAAATCAGGAAAAGGTTCCAAAACTCGCTCCCATATATCAGAACACAATGCTATTGCTAATCCATAGTTTGTACATGGCACTCCAGCATCCTGGCACAGCACTATGCGATTTAAAACCTCTCGGCGATTGAACATGCAGGAACCACATAAAATCACCAACTTATAACTGCTTAAATTATCAGGAAAATCATGGCCTTGAATAATATCAATGGCTAAAGAACCCCCTACATATTCGCTAAGCCACCGAGGTATTTTATTGCGACCAATATCATCACCAATGGGATGGTGCGTACAGGATTCACTGATCAATACCCTATCTCCAGGAACTAAGTGCTTAATTGCCAAGGCACCCATGGCTTGCACCGGTAAATTCCCCTTGAGACGAGAAAAAAGAATGGAAAAACTCGTTAAAGATATATGGGCAGGAACTCTATCCTTCACCCTATGAAATATCGAGGAATCAGTAACTACTAATTTAGGAACTACCGCTAAAGAATCCAAAGTAGCTTGTAATTCCTCCTCCCTTATAATCAAACTAATGGCATGGCCATCTAGAGCATCGCGTATTACCTGGACCTGGGGCAATAGTAAACGTCCCCGGGGAGCTTCATTGTCAATGGGAATAACAAAAATAACAATCTCTTTGGTTCCTAACAGATCTTTCACTAACTCGCAGCTATCAAAAAAATTTTCCGGCAAAGAATTCAATATAACCTTTCTTAGCGCTTGAATAGAATTCTGATTTTTAGTACTCAAAGCAACGCACCGTTTTTCACCGCAGTGCTCAACTATGCTTTGATCCACTGCATAGAGATCGGTTTTATTCAATGCAATAATCACGGGAATTTCACGTCGTTTAAATTCCTCCATGAGCTCCTCTTCGAATCTAGTCCAAACATTAGCTTCGGTGACCAAAATAGCTAAATCAGTGCGCATAAATACTCGCCGGGTCTTTTCAATGCGTAAAGCTCCTAGGGCTCCTTCATCATCGATACCCGCTGTATCTATAAATACCACCGGTCCCAGAGGTAAAAATTCCATAGCTTTTTCTACGGAATCCGTGGTGGTACCAGCTTGCTCCGAAACTATGGACACATGCTGACGCGTAATGAGATTCATTAAACTAGATTTACCAACATTGCGGCGACCAAATATACCAATGTGACAACGTAACCCTCTGGATACTTCCTGCATACTACAAATACACCTCTTTTACACCACTCTCCTGCTGTTCACTCATTTTCGCTACTAAGCTTCTTTGCTCCTCCCCCAGACGCTCTAATTCTTCAGCGATCAATTTTTCTCCCAATTCCCTAGTCTCCTGGGTAGCATAGTTACGCAAATATTCTCTGAAGGTAATAATTGCGTTGGGCAAACACCTATCCTTTATTTCCCCTGATTTAGCTAGTCCCATAAAGGTATCTCCCGTGCGCCCAAGTCTATAACATGCTGTGCAAAAGCTGGGCATGTAACCCAGAGCTACGATGTCCCCTATTACCTCCTCTAAACTCCTATGATCTCCTAAAGAAAACTGGCTACTAGTGAACTCATCAGTGTCATCAACATAGCCACCGGGATTAGTGCGGCTGCCAGCGGAAATCTGAGATATACCAAGGGCAAAAGCTTTGCGACGAATGGCAATTGATTCCCGCGTGGAAAGTATAATACCTGTATAGGGAACCGCTAGGCGCAATATGGCAACAAACTTACAAAAATCTAAATCCGATACTGGATTTGGCGGTGAATTAGCTATTTCGGAACCGCTAGCAGGTTCCAATCTAGGAACACTAATAGTATGTGGCCCAATCCCAAATTTTTTACTTAAATGTTCTGCATGCTGCATCAGCGCTAATAGCTCAAATCTCCAATCCGCCAAACCCAAAAGGGCACCTAAACCTACATCATCGATGCCCGCTGCCATGGCTCTATCCATGGCGGTAAGGTGCCAATCATAGTCACTCTTTTTTCCGGCAGTGTGCATCCGCTTGTAGGTAGCGCGATGGTAGGTTTCTTGAAATAATTGATAGGTACCAATGGACGCAGCCTTCAATTGGCGAAAATTTTCCACCGTCATAGAAGCTATATTGGTATTTATTCTACATATTTTCCCCGTTTCATGCTGCGTAGCATAAATCGTGGCAATGGATTCTAAAATATATTCAATATTTCCTTGGGTATAATTTTCACCAGCCACTAGCAAAACTCGCCTATGCCCTTGATCAATCAAATACCGAGTCTCTCTGGCAATCTCCTCCTGACTTAGCGCCCTTCTTAGCAAATTTTTGTTACCTGTGCGGAAGGCACAGTAGAGACAATTATTAGAACATTGATTAGAAACATACAGAGGAGCAAAGATTACCAGTCGCTTACCATAAATTTTTTCCTTAATTACCTTCGCCGTTTGAAACAATTCAGACAACAAATCTTGATTATCGGCACACATTAATGCCGCCACATCCTCTAGAGATAATCCCTTAAGTTCCAATGCCTTAGCTAAGATCTCTTTAATCAATGCCGCTTCGAGAATATTTTGCTTCTTTAGGATACCTTCTATTTGCTGCTCATTTATAATCGTATCATTGGTCATTCTAATCCTCACATACTATTTTTAAATTAGTACCCAAGCTGACACGACAGCAATATACTTCCACAACTATGAAGCTAGCATTATATCTAAAATTTTACTATCCGTTTGCCGCATTCCCTCATCCACAATTTCAGCAACGGCAGCCATACTTTTTTCTATATTGTTTTTAACAATGCCTTCACCGCTACGAAATACATTGTTAGCCATGGCCATGTCACTTGCGATAATAGCACAATCAACGGCAATGGCAATTTTTAATGCACAGGAAGCCTTGGCACCATCGCACCACATTCCTCCAGCGGAAGCGAGTACATTCGTTAGCGTATCAACAATTTGTTTCTTAGTTCCCCCACGCATATAAGTAATAGCTGCCCCCGACGCCGCAGCGGCATTGATTGCTCCACAAAAAGATGACAGTTTACCAATGTAGCATTTCTGCCAAATACCCAAAAGATTAGCCAAAACAAGAGCGCGATAGAGAGCTTCTCGCCCTATTTTTAAGTGCTTTGCGTAGCCATATACCGTAGATAAAATAAGCATGCCCTGGTTACCACTACCAGAATTAATTACCACGGGCATGCTGCAACCATTCATCCGCGCATCCGATCCCGCCGCAGCATAGGCTTTGATCTTTTCCTTAATGCTATTCTTGGCATGATGCAAAATGGTCTTACCAACCTGAGCTCCATAGCTATGTAACAAACCTTCTTTAGCAATGGCATTGTTGTATTTAATTGCCATGGCTAGTATAGATTCAATTTTTTCTAATTTACATGTCTTAGCAAAATGATGGACTTCCCGAAAACTCAACTTAGCGATATCAAAATTACCGAGACAAATTTGCTTGGGAACGCTATTAAAAATAACATCCCCATTTTTCTTGATGGTAGCTATATTATCGTGGGAATGTAGAATCTCCACTTCCACTGTACATTCACCACTTTGAACAAAACAGATAATATGTAAATTATCCCCGGAATTAAGAGGAGCAACCTGGCAAATCTTATCTTTTAGTGCTTTTTTAAGAAGATAAAGATCAGACTTCTTAACATTCTTTAATACTTCTAAACCATAAAACGATTTACCAGCAATGCATCCAAGAATGGATGCCACTGCTATTCCCTTCAAACATCCACTTTTTGGCACCACCACTCCATGTACATTCTTGACTATATTAGCACTGCATTTTACTATCATTTTCTCCGGCATGGTACCCAGTATCTCCCTAGCTTTAGCACCTGCTAAAGCTACAGCCGCTGGTTCCGTGCATCCCAAAGCAACTAACATTTCAGACTTTAATACTCTATACATATCCATATATACACACCTCCCTATATATATCAGCAATCATAATCTTTACATCGTAATTATTATTAATTAACATATATATTATAAAAGAAATAAACTTAAACATATACCGTATTTTTAACTTTTTTACTCTTGCAATTTCATCCACTCCATTTCATAGCCAGCTATGCTTTTTTCTAGCTGGGCCTTTTTTTTCAGCAAATCCTGCATCACCTCGTCCTGATAGGGAAGACAAGCATAGAAGTCCGCTATTTCTTCTTCAAGCAATTTCTTAGCAGCATAGATCTTAGTAATTTCCCGTTCTAAAAAAGCTAGGCGCTTACTTCTAGTACTAATCATAATTTTTGACTCTTTTTTCTCCACGGAAAATTCCCGGGAAGAGCCAGCGGCACCGGAACATTTAATCGATTTCGTAGGTGATTTTGTCACAAGCCATGGCTGATAGTCAGTCAAAGCGCCATCAAATTTCGAAATTTTTCGATCTGCCACCACATAGAACTCATTGACACTAGAACTCAAAAGATATCTATCATGGGCAACTAAAACCAAAGCTCCTTCATAGCTTTGCAAAGCCTGAGCCAGAGCCATACGCATTTCCAAATCTAGGTGATTCGTAGGTTCATCTAAAAGTAAAAGATTAGGTTTTTGCCAAACCAAAATAGCCAATGCCAAGCGTGCTTTTTCCCCACCGGAAAAACTAGCTGTAATTTGATATGCACTATCGCTTTGGAATCCAAAGCTTCCTAAAAAAGTACGAAGTTGCTGCTCCTGAGCACGGGGATCTACGCTGCGCAATATTTCCATGGGTGAAGCCTGCATATCAAGTTGTTCCACTTGGTGCTGAGCAAAATATCCAATCTTTATGTTTGGGTTAGAAACTATGCTTCCCGATTTTACTTTTAAAACACCCGCTAGCACCTTAAGAAAAGTCGATTTACCAGCTCCATTGGCACCGAGAATACCAATGGCATCGCCAAAATTTATATTGAAATTCACTCCATCTAGAATATTCACTGTTCCATGGGATATGGTAGCATCGCTCATGGCAATTAGTGAAGAACCACGGAGTTTAGTATTGGCAAATTTAAAAGAAAATGGAGAATCAGAGTGAGCTAAAGTAACTAATTTCATTTTCTCCAAAATTTTCATTCTGCTTTGCGCTTGACGCGCCTTGGTGGCTTTTGCCCGAAAACGATCAATGTACCTAGTGAGATGCTCTATCCTAGCTACCTGTTTCTCATGGAGACTACGTTGAACAAGCAGTCTAGCAGCGCGCTGTTGTTCGAAACTCGAATAGTTACCGTTGTAGACATTGATTCCCTTGTCACTAATGTGGAAAATATCAGTTACCGTATTATCTAAAAAATCACGGTCATGGGATATTATGAGAAAAGTACCATGGTAATTTTTTAACCAATCCTCTAGCCATAAAATAGCATCTAAATCCAAATAGTTAGTAGGTTCATCCAGCAAAAGTAAATCTGCACGGCTCAGCAGAACCTGTGCTAAATTCAAACGCATTTTCCAACCACCGGAAAATTTATTAACTTCCCGCCCGTGAACAGCTGAAGCAAAGCCTAGTCCTAAAAGAATTTTAGCTGCCCGTGCCTCTAGATCGTAGCCATGGAGTTCATAGATATGGTTATAAATTTGCATCACCGCATGATTATCTTGCTTAGCTTCGGCGATCTTTAATTTTTCATATAGTGTAGCTAATTCGCGATCACCTTCCATGGCATATTGCAACACCGTGGCGGATGTATATGGAACCTCCTGGGCTAGGTGAGAGATCTTAATGTGCTTTGACACATAGCACTCCCCACTATCAATGGCTATTTTTCCCAAAAGGAGACCAAATAAGCTAGATTTTCCACTGCCATTTAAACCCACCAAG
>JAVBML010000038.1:0-16437 GCA_031552655.1 Gammaproteobacteria bacterium | reverse complement strand
ACTTATGAAAGGACTTACCACCAGCACACCACACATGTTGCCAAATATATTTACCATGGTTCTAAATCTATCGATAATTCTATCCAAGGGTAATAGCATGGATAGCGCGCCCAGGGGAATATTAACAATTCTAAAAACTACCACTAGGCTGACTAAACTAGTTTCCGGTATACCTCCTTCGGCCATGCCCCCTAAAATACTCGCCAATGCAATTAATATTTGCTGGGAGAAAGAAATATCATAGCCCAGTACCTGGGAAAAAAACAGTGCGGCGGCTACTTCGTAGATCATCATACCGCCCACATTTATGGAGGCACAGAGTGGTAGCATAAGTCTAGTAACTGTGGGATTTGCGTGTAGTTTTTCTACGGATGCTATGGCTACGGGAAGTGTAGCAACGGAACTTGAAGTGGCAAATGCCGTTGAGAATACGGCGAGGCTGTTTTTCAGAATATATCCCACCGATTGTTTAGTGGTTATGATGGCAAAAAACATTTGCCATAGACCGTGAATTAGCAAACCAATGGTTAATACCGCTACAAAAGCTAGCAGTGCAGTCATACTACTATTTAAGCTACCCTGGGTACTGGATGTTGCCACACCGGAACCAATTAAAACAAAAATTCCCAGGGGAGAAAAGAGCATGACTCCTTGGAGACATTTATTTGCTACATCTCGAATGGCACCACTTAGATTAACAATGGTCTGGGCAGATTCTCCCACCAGGGCACACCCTGCGCCAAACATAGTGGAAAAAATCACCACGGGTAGAAGATCGAATTTTGCTAGAGATTCAAATATATTTTGAGGAAATATTGCCAGGAGAAAATTTGTAAAATGTAATTTCGGCATATTATTTAGTATTTGCTCCTCTCCCTGGAGAATTAAATTGGGATCTACTCCTTTGCCCACCGTAAAAAGGTTAAATAGTACCAGAGCGATGGTTACAGCCGCAATTTCGCTGAGCAATATGTAGCCAGTAACGCCGCGCATAAGTATTTTTATGTTCCCCAGGGTTTTATTCATTTTTCCCAGGGTAACAATCAGTGTGGAAGATATTAGGGGAAGGGCAAATAATTTTAGAAGATTAATAAAGATCTCTCCGAGAAATTTTATTTTGAAAAATATATGCGGAGTATATATCCCTAAAATTAAGGAAGAAATAACGCTAAATATAATTAGGGAGGAGCTATATTTTTTAAGTACTGCTATCATAATTATTATAATTAATTGCAAGAATGGTTAAACAACTTAGGTAATAAAAACTATTTTTTTGACACCATTCCCAATATTCTCGGGGATTTTAAACCTCCCCTCTTGGTGTTTTCTGCCAACTTATATTTTGCCCCATCGTTTATTTGAACTGACCCTATGTAGATCTAATGTAGTGATTGCTGTGGTGCAGTTGTAAGCTTTTAGCTTGTATGATAGGAAGATTCTATCCATTGCTATTTTCTTTTCATTTAGAGGCTTTTTCCCATTTCGTATGCTTCCTGTGCTACGGGATTACTCACGATTTCACCCATTTTCCAGGTACCAAGGCCATAGATAATATCTTTTTCTTTTGCTCCCTCCAGGCAATCTTCGGTGAAGCCACGGAGACTTTCCAAGGTTCTTTTCATCATATTTTTATTACCGTCGGCGGCGGTGATAATAAAGTAAAACTCCTTGTTGCTAATTTTTTCATAGCTAGGTACCGTTCTATCTATTAGGGTTTTTAGCTGGGCATTCATGGAATAGAAATAGACCGGCGTAGCCATGACGATAGTATCTGCTACTACCAATTTAATTAGAATTTCCTCCATGTCATCTTTTATGACACATCCACTGCCATCATTGCATTTTCCACAGCCTCTGCAATAGGCTATTTGTTTATCAGCGATGAAAATTTTTTCCACTTGATGCCCAGATTCCATGGCACCCCTGATAAATAGGTCACAGAGTGTATCTGAATTACCACCTCTACGGGGGCTTGCCGATATTACCAGTATTTTTTTTGTCATTTTATTCTTCCAGGGCTCAATTTTTGGGAAATATTTAACCATACTTTTTGATCGTTTACTATTTTTACTTTAAAGAAGCTTCTAGGCTCCTGCTTGCAGGTTAGCAATGTTGATATCGGTATTACTCTAGATAGCAATTGAAATATCCATGGTCCCTTTGGTTTTTATACCACTTTTCTTATTGCCATCGTAGTCTGAATTTAGGTGAATTTCGATGGTAATAAAGTGATTGTTTTCATATGGCGGAGAGGGTGGGATTTGAACCCACGATGGGCTTTTGGCCCATACTCCCTTAGCAGGGGAGCGCCTTCGGCCTCTCGGCCACCTCTCCTTAGCTTCCGCAAGCATAAGAGGATACTATATTTTGCTGGGTTACTCAAGGTGATTTATTGCCTTTGAAAGGAAATTAAATCATAGCGTGAAAAAGGTTTTTATTTAAGTGTTTAATGGAGGTTGATGATAGCTTGTTTGAGTGCGGCGGCAGCGGACTTTGTTTCATCTATGCTGCAGGTTCCCACGGATAATCTAAACCAGGGCAGAGATTTTTCCATGCCAAAGTAGTGAAAAGGTACCATTGCCAAGTGGGCTTTTTTCATGAGATAGTTCATAATATCATCGGCATTTTTCATGGGGAAATTAGTTTTTACTGCATCGCCAATGGAATCTATTTTAATGGCTAAGTAGATCGCACCCTGGGGTTTTATGGCATCCACACTGTATCCCAAGTTTTTGAGATTTTGAATCATATCATAGAAAATATTTAGTCTTTTCAATAGGGAGGATTTTATATTATTTAGATAGATATCCACTTGGTGCGATTGTTCCAGATAGCGCATGATGGCAATTTGTTCCGGTTTCGGTGCCCAGGCACCTAGGTGAGCTAACATGGATCGCATTTTCTCTATGATAGGTTGGGGGCCAAATGCCCAACCTACTCTTATCCCCGTGGCGGCAAAGCATTTGGAAATGCCGTCGACGAAGATAGCATACTCTTTTATTCGAGGATTAATTTCCATGGGATTAAGTTCCGAAGAGTGGTGGTAAACCAATAGCCAATAGACTATATCAAAAAAGATATAGATGGGTTTCCGGTTGTTGTTTATTCTATTTTGGTTTTCCTCCACAATGAGATCCAATATTTCTCCAAGCTGCTTTCGATTAAAAATGGTTCCCGCTGGGTTAAGAGGAGAATTTATATTCACTAATACTGCTTTTTTAAGATGAGGCTTCAGGTCATCGGCGGTAATGAGAAAATTATTTTCCGCTCGCGCAGTTATGGTAATCGGCACGGCATTGCTTAGGTATATAAATTGCTGGGTATTCCAGGAGGGTATTGTGTATACAACCTTTTCTCCGGGATCCACTAGGACTTTAAATAATAGATAAATTAGAGGTCTTGCACCGCTGGCAACTATTATTTCATTTGCATTATACTCGAACTGTCCACGCAGCTTGAGATGCTTTGCGATAGCATCGCGTAGCTCTTTCGTACCACCCACATAGGAGTAGTTGGTGTGTTTTTCACCATAGGCTTTTACTATCTCCTCTTCCAATTCTCGGGGTATGGGAAAGTATCGGGGGGAAAAATCCCCAACGGTAAAATTAAATAGATAGCCATCCTTTGATTTTTTTGCTTCAATTTTTTCCGATAGGTTGCTAATGGCCAAGGAAGTTAAATTTTCAGCCAATGATGATAATTTATATTTTACCATTTAATTTTTCTCTGCGGTATTTCGGTATTTAAGATATTAAATTACTTTAGTTGACAGAGTCATGGTATCAATTATTTATTTTTAGTAAATATTTTTTCCGTAATTATAACCTTAGCTAGGAGTATCTGAGTGTTTTTATGGAATTTTTTAGGAAAAATATTTTGTCAATGCCATGTTTTAATTTTTTTTAATCTGTGCTAAGGTGCTGGTACCCTTTGTGAGGTCCACAAAGAAACATAGAGGAGAGTTAGCATGTCAACAATCAACGCTAGTACTACGCCGCAGAATCTATTACTTTCTTGGGTAATGGTAATAATTTCTTCTTTATTTTTTGCCTATATTTTTATTCAAATGAACATGTTGAATGCCATAGGTGATGAGTTGGTAAGGGAATTTAATCTTAGCGCTCAACATATTAGTCAAGTTTTTGCTTCTTTTACCTACGGCAATCTTTTATTTTTATTTCCTGCGGGTTTACTTTTGGATAAATTCTCTACTAGAAATATTATAGTTACCGTTTTTTCCATAGCTGTTATTGCTAGCTATTTATTTTCCATTTCCACGTCCTATGCCATGATGAATGTTTATAGGTTTATTATTGGTGTAATGGCCGCTTTTTCTTTTCTATCGGCACTTAAAATGGCTTCCCAGTGGTTTACGCCAAAGCAAATGGCACTGGCATCGGGAATGATCGCCACCATTGGAATGATTGGTGGATTAATAGCTCAAACTCCCTTGGCTATGCTGACGGCAAGATTTGGGTGGCGCCACGCGGTACAGCTAGTATCTGCCTTGGGGTTGGCCATTGTTTTACTTCAAATTGCTGTGCTACGTGATGTATCCGGGAGAAGTAAAAATGATTTAAAAACTTCTCCAAAAAACGATCGAAACTTTTTTGGATCATTGGGTTTAGTATTAGCCAATCGGCAAAATTGGCTAGCGGGTCTCTATACTTGTTTGACTAATATACCGGTGCTAATCTTGGGCGGTGCCTGGGGTACCCAATATTTAATGCAAGTACATCGATTTGATAAAATAGATGCTACCAATATAATTAGCATGATATTTGTTGGTATGATTATCGGTTCTCCCACCGCTGGCTGGATCTCCGATCGTCTTAAACTAAGAAAGCTTCCCATGATTATGGGCGCCATTCTATGCATTATTGTGATTGCCATATCTGTATTTGCTCCTATATTACCTCGGGCTGTTGAAATGATTCTATACCTTCTAATGGGCTTTTGCTGCAGCGCGCAAGTTATTGGCTACCCCGTAATTTCTGAAAATAATCCCAAGGCAGTTTCAGCAACGGCAACGAGCATAGCTTCTACTCTCATAGTGGCTGCAGGTGCGTTGGTTCCCGTGTATGGATGGCTACTAGATAGAATCGATGCGAGCGTCGACATTACAACTCATATCCACAGTGCCAGTGCTTTTTTAAGTGCTAATTGTATTATATTGATCGGTGTAGTTTGTGCATTCATAGTTGCCAGTTTAATTAGGGAAACCCATTGTAGGTCGTTTGATGAAACCTAGGAGGTTATTTGTAAAAGTAACTTTAAATTTATTTATTGTTTTTTTGTTCCGTAGCCATGGGCACTGATGCTATTTTTTTAGCATTTGACTATGGTACCAGGAATATTGGTGTAGCTGTTGGCCAGAGAATCACCAATAGCGCCACAGCGTTACCTCCTCTCGTATGCAATAATAATGTATTTCCATGGAATGCCGTGGATCGTCTAGTAAAGAATTGGAAGCCGGAAGCTTTGATTGTTGGGGTGCCTCACAGAATTCAGGGAGGGGATTTAAAAATTACCATGCTAGCGGAAAGATTTATTAGCCAATTGGAAGATCGCTACGGGCTATTGGTACACGGGATAGAGGAGATGTTAACCACGAAATCTGCAAGGGCAGAGATATTTAAGCGAGGAGGCTATAGAGCTTTGCAAAGTGAATCCGTTGATAGCGTTGCAGCGAGGATTATTTTAGAAGCCTGGATGAATGAGCAAGGAATCTAGAAATAATCTTAGGAAGCCAGCTTTAATTTTTATCTCGAATTTAGAATTATTTATTCACTTATTATTTTTGGATTTTTTTATTTTTTAGTGTTAGGATTACGACCTAATTTGGGTTTAAGCGAGAGTGGCGGAATTGGTAGACGCGTTGGATTTAGGTTCCAATGGGTAAGCCTGTGAGAGTTCGAGTCTCTCCTCTCGCATTTTTTAATTTTGGTGACACTATGCAAATTACTCTAATAAACTTACCCGGTCTTGAACGTAGATTAGATATAATAATCCCTACAGCTGATATAGACAGCAAAGTTAATGAACAACTACGCAAGATTTCATCCCAGGTGAAGATTCCAGGATTCCGCATTGGAAAGATTCCTTCGGAAGTAATTAGAAAGCGATACCATGGAACAGCTAGGATCCAGGCTATGCAGGATGCAATTCGCGACAGTTATTTGGAAGCAATTGAGCGGCATAATTTGCATCCCGTGGATCAACCAACTATAGAAATTAAATCTAGTACCACCGATGGAGATTGTGACTTTAGCGCTACTCTGGAGATCTATCCCGAAATTAAACTTCAGGATATGAAAGAGGTAGAAGTTACGAGAGATAACTCTAAGGTAGAAGATATTAACGTGGATCGAGTTTTGGAAGATTTACGTAAAAGCTATGGAGAATGGCAAGATATAGATGATAATGCCTACGAAGCTCAGCTTGGTGATCGCTTAGAAATTGATTTTACCATGGTTTCCGATCCAAATGAGGCAGGTGAAACTGAATCTAGGCATGGAGAAGGAGTCAAAGTTGTTCTAGGTGACGGAGCTACGTGGTCTGCTTTTGAGCAGCATCTTCATGGTTTGAAAGTGGGCAGTGAAAAGCAATATGCATTGCAGATGCCCAGCACCCATGAGGATAAGAATTTAGCAGATCGCAGGGCTAATTTTACAGTTAAAGTTAATAAAATTAGCCGCCCCATACTACCTGCTTTGAATGATGAATTTGCATCTAAACTTAGAGTTAGCGGTGGCATGGAAAAGCTAAGAACCGAAATTAGAATACAATTGGAGCGTGAGTTGGCTAGAATTCTTAGGGGAAGATTTAAAAATGAAATTATGGCTAAGCTATTGGAAGTACATAATGTGGATGTACCCAAGAAATTGGTAGAACGGGAATTGGGACGCCAGGAGAAAGCTTGGCAGAGGCACCATGGGTCTAGGGGGGGTGATAGAGCTATCCCCGCATTTCCTAAAAATGATTTCATTGAAAATGCTAAGCGCAATGTATCCCTAGGTTTATTATTAGCTGAGATTGCTAGGGAGTATGAATTAAAAGTGGAGCTGGTGGAAGTGCGCAAAAGGATAGATGATTTGGTACCAAATCATGATCGCCGTGAAGCAATGATTAAAAATATTATGGCGGATAATAGGCAACTAGATTTGGTTAAATCAGAACTACTGGAAGAAAAAACCATTGATCACTTAGCTTCCACTATGAAAGTCATTGATCGTACCATTGACTATGCTGATTTGATGAATAATTCTAATGCAAAATAGTCAGTTTATTTGCTCTAGCGTTCTATGGTATAGATAAGGTCCACGGCACTACTGCCCCCGCTGTTGTTTTCGCTGCGCAGGGCAAAATATTTTCCAAAGTAGTATTTAATACGAAAAATACTAGTTTGGTTTGCTAAGCCAATGCTATAGCCTACCCAGATTTTGGGTGTTAGATATTTTCCCAAAACAAATGCGGTGTTGGTTAAAAATGAAGAATTCTTTGATGAATTATTTTCCTTTTTGGATTTTTCGTCTTTTAATTCGGATTCCACCTTTGCAATCTCTTCAACTAAACCAAATTCACTAAAGTTGAATTTTTTTTTGAATTTGTTAAGCCAATCGTCGTTGGTATCTCTAATATTCATGGTAGTGGCAAACTGTAAAAGTAATTTCCCACTATTTTCTGATATATTTTCTAGGGGTTGGCCCGTGACTAAGTACGATAATATATCTGCATGACTTAGACCCGGGGGATTAGAAAATAGGATGGTTTCGGGATGAGCGAGGGTGCCACAAATTTTTGCTCCTACTTGTAATCCTTGGTTTTTATTATTAAAAAAAGAGAATTGATTAGCATTGAGGAACTCCTTTGCCGCTACTATATCTATTTTGGGATTCCCTAGGGGACTATTTAGAAATATTAATTCTCCTTTAAGAATCTTCAATTTTTGCTTATAAATTTGATAGAACCCATTGTGAGCTGTGATTTTTCCATTGGCAAGGGTGGTTTTTTGAGGATCATCGCTTATTTCTAAAAATCCCTTAATTTTACTGTTTAGGCCCATGATATCTATGTAGGTTTGTTCACCGAGATCAAGGGTGATATGACTCCTAGTCATCACTTTGGGGGCGGTTTTTTTTGAAGTCTTATAGGTTAATTCATGGGGTAAGAAATCGTAGGTACTGAAATCCATTGGTTTAATTGTAGCGCTGTTTAGTAGTATATCTCCCGCTAGTACTAATTGGTTATTAGCAAATTTTAGTGATAATTTTGGGGAGCAAATAATTTTGTATTCCTTGGTGTTAGCCAGGGGAAAGTTTTTGCCTTCCAAAGATAGATTACCCCTTAGTGAATTAGATGTGAAAGAGGCATCGCCAGCTAAATTTAGATATTCTTGGGAATTACCTAGGCTACCATGGCAAATAATATTACCATTATTTTGCATGTGAATATCTAGATTAATTGCCGCTGGTTCTATATTTAAGCTAGGAATTTTTAGGTGGATATTGCGGAGATTAATGGTGCCACGTACATTAGGTTCATCGAGATTTCCTGTAAAAAATAAATTAGTCTCTAGCGCCCCCCGAATATCAGCTACCTGGGGGAAAATGGTTTGCAAGAAATTTAGATTTACGCTATGCCAATGTAATTCACCCAGTAGTGGTTGCTTCCCCGCCTTAGCCAAGGGGAGACGAAATTTTGGTAGCTTTATTGCCATAATTAATGGTTCTTCAGCGTTGATCATGGTATGCAGCTTCGCTGCTAATCCTTTTTTATTTATTAAGCCATCGATGGCTATGCCATTTAAGGTTATTGATTTCTTGCTGGAATCCTCAGGTAACAATAGATTACTTTTAGTAGTGGCGATGTTAAATTTTAATTCATTTTTGTTTTTTACGGTGGTTTGTCCTTGAGCATGGAGTGAAATTTTATCCAGAATCAGCCCATGATTTTTAAGATTATCCACGTGGATATCTAGGTTTATTTTTCTATTTTGTGTATCCTCGATTTCCATCTGGGAAGTAATTTTACTAAGATAGATTTCACCATGAGCAAAATTAACTAAATCCATGGCGGCTTTGGTTTCTAATATCTTATCGTTATAAATAATATTACCTTGGCTATGCAATGCTCCCATGGTTTTTGGCAAGAAAAGATCAATGGCAGGGATATTTACTTGCCAACGCAATGTATTTTTGGTTCCCTGGATATCAATTTTAGTATCACCGGTACCTAGTTCTATTTTTAGTAGTTCAATTTTTTTATTTTTTACTTTAACTTGCAGATATATTTGTTCGATGATTTTTGGTTGGCGTTGTGAATTTTTCAGGATTAAATTTTTGATAGCTAGAGTTTCGGTGAGTGCTAGGCGAATTAAAAGTGATGGCACACTGGCAATGATTTTACCAAAAGTGAAAGTGCTCTCTAATTGCCCCGTTGTTTTATCAATGATTTCTAAATTGTTTATATTTATAGTACGAATGGGAGTTTTTCCAATCAATAATTTATGGGGCGAAATTTTTATCTCTAGCTGTTTTATGGTTAGTGCTAAATTGCTATCTTCAAAGTGAATATTTTCCAGAACCATGGTACCACTAACTTTGCCCCCTATATGTTCCACGGATATTTCGCTGGGACAGAATAATTTTATCGCTTCCACGGTTGCCTTGAGTCCCCAAAGAGTGTTAAGCCAACACCAAATGGCTATGCCCAAAATTACCAAAAGAGCAGCCAATGAAATTTTCTTCCTAATAGACATTAGAGGTACCAAGTCGGTGATATTTCATTGGCACTCAAAGGGGTGGCGTTGAGGGTTGCATCTAGACCGTTGGTTTTTTTAAGTGAAACGGTAATCATGTTTTCATTTTTACCCTTGCTGAAGTAAGCAGCTATGGCTGCAGCTAATTGAATATTTTCCGAATTTTCTGGGCCATCTAACAATATTTTGGCACCGGGGTAATCCAGAGTTTGCATCAGTAGATGGTTGGCACTGTGGCATTGAATAAATTGATTTTCCATGGCATCGCGCCCAATTATTACTTTTAAATCAGCTTTAATTCGCCAGTGTCTTCCGACTCTAAGTAATAGAATATCATTGGCGGTGTAGTTACCCTGGGGTCTATTTTTTAGTAGATCGCTGAGGCGACTACAAAAATTTTTGTCAGCTAGGCAACATCCTCCACTGGGCTGAGAAAAAGTTGTAAATCCATATTGTCTAGCTAGATTTAATTGTTTTCCCCGGCCTCTGCCACTGATATCATGGAATAATTCTCGCTTTACCCAGCCATTTTGTTCGGGAAGAGTGGGCGGTAATAATTTTGCCGATAGGGGCCTAACTAGGAGATTATTGGTCATTTTGGTAGCAATGGGAAGGGTATCTCGTCTCTGCGATTTTGGACGCTGTCCCAGCACTTCACCGGTTACCAAGAAGTCAAAACCATGTTTTTCTTGCCAATGTTTGGCACATTGAATCATGAATAATTTACAGTCTAAGCAGGGATTGAGGTGGGCTCCGTAGCCATATTTAGGATGCAATAGAATGGGCTTAAATTCTTCAATTACATTGACTAGGTGTAATTTTATGCCCAATTGGCTAGCGGTGTACCTCGCACTGTCTGCTTTTGCATCGGCATCTCTAAATTGATAGTCATGGTCTCCGCTGAAACCAGTGAAAAAATTGATTCCTTCGATGGATACATTTTGTTCCATGATTAGTTTAGCGGCGAGGAGGGAGTCCAAGCCGCCGGAAATTAGGACAAGAGCTTTAGCCATGGTAAATTTATTTCTAGGTTTGGGAAAATTTCTGCTTCAATTTAATATTCATAATCTATAATTATATTGCATTGTTTATTTCATGGCTACCGGATATTAATAGTAGTTGTTAATTGTTTGGGAATAACTTAAAATGTAGCCACTTAATTAATTGGGTGAAATAATGAATACCAGTAAATTTATTGGCAGTACGTTGTTGGTCATTGGTACCATGGTAGGTGCCGGTATGTTAGCACTACCAATGGTAAGTGCTTCGGCGGGCTTTTTTTGGTCTTCGATTTTATTGATAGCCATGTGGTTGGTAGCCATCGTAACGGGATTATTAATAGTCGAAGTTAATTTATCTTTACCCAGCCAGCATTCATCGTTTAGTTCCATGAGTGAAGCAACTTTTGGAACGATTGGAAAAATAATTACCTGGATATGTACTCTCTGTTTTTTATATTCCATGTTAGTGGCATATATTATAGGGGAATCAGATATTATGGTTAATTATTTCAATTCCGCCTTTAACATTAATATTTCCAATATCTGGGTGGCTACGTCTTTTACTGTAATATTGGGTATTGCCGTTTTTTGGAGTACCGCAGCGGCAGATTATGTTAACCGAGGATTAATGAGTGTTAAGGGGTTATTATTAATTGTTACTTTGATATTATTAGTTCCCCATATTGATCTTGCAAAGTTGACTACCCATGGTGGTTTAGCTCAGGTTAAGTATTTATGGATCGCTGTACCCGCTTTTCTAAGTTGCTATTGCTATCAATTTGTAATACCAAGTTTGAGAATGTATGTTGGTGATAATCCAAAGCAGCTTAGGTTGATTATAATCATTGGTAGCACAATTGCCATGTTGATTTATCTCTGGTGGCTAGCTTCAATTTTGGGTGTGGTTCCTCTGCAGGGAGAGAATAGTGTTACGGCACTATCTCAAACTAAGGGAGCATCCGTTGGTATGTTTGTGCAATTGATAATAGCCATTGTTAATAGCAAATGGGTTGCCGGTGCCATCAATGGGTTTACTATTATTGCCATGACTACCTCTTTTATAGGAGTTTCTCTAGGGTTATTTGATTTTCTAGCCGATGCAATGAAGCGACAGAATTCTAGATCTGGACGCTTTCAGGTCGCTTTGGTTACTTTTATTCCACCTCTATTGTTTGCCATTTTTTTCCCCGATGGGTTTATTAAGGCCATTAACTACATTGCAATACCGGTGGCTATGCTATGCGTGATATTTCCAGCACTAATGGCATATAAATTCCGTAAAAGTACAGCTCTATCTTCACCCTACAGAGTGAAGGGAGGCAATGGATTGCTATGGCTAATTATGTTTGTCGGCGCCATGGCCATGGTGTTTTCCATAATGTGCATATTTAATCTTTTGCCAGGACTTAGCCAAGGGTAGTGATTATATTTATTTAATACTGAAAAATACTGAGTGAAGGTTGGCCTGCTTAGCTCAGTATTTTTTGAATTACAATTGATTAAGAAGAGCTGTAAAGAGATATGAAATTAGGAGAAAAAGAGGAAAAAATTTTAGCCGTAAAGCGTGGCATTGCTGAAATTTTATTACCCGCTGAGTTTGATGAAAAATTAAGAGGTAATGTAAAATTAAAAATAAAAGCTGGTTTTGATCCCACGGCTCCCGATATTCATCTTGGGCATACGGTGTTGCTAAATAAGCTACGGCAATTGCAAGAGTTGGGGCATGAAGTGCTGTTTATTATTGGAGATTTTACCGCTGCCATCGGTGATCCTACGGGCAGAAATATTACTCGTCCCCCGCTAGCTAGGGAAACTATTTTAACCAATGCCGAGACCTATAAACGGCAAGCATTTAAAGTATTACTTCCCCAAAAAACCACGGTGCTTTTTAATTCATCTTGGTTGCAGCAACTTGCTCCCGAAGATTTAATTAAATTAGCATCCACCTATACCGTGGCTCGTATGTTGGAAAGGGAAGATTTTAGCAAAAGATTTCGTGAAAACCGACCCATTGCAATTCATGAATTTTTATATCCCCTGCTCCAAGGGTATGATTCCGTTGAAGTTAAAGCTGATATGGAATGGGGCGGTACTGATCAAAAATTTAACCTTCTCATGGGAAGGGAATTGCAAAAACATTTTGGCCAGCTTCCCCAGACCGTGGTAATGACTCCGCTATTAGAAGGATTGGATGGAAAGCAAAAGATGTCAAAGTCTTTAGGTAATTACATTGGCATCGATGAGCCAGCGAAGGAGATTTTTGGGAAATTGATGTCTATTTCCGATGCGCTAATGTGGCGCTATTTTGAGCTTCTCAGTTTTAGATCTACGGCGGAAATTGACCATTGGAAAGAGGAGGTTCTCAGCAATAGAATTAACCCCCGCGATCTCAAGGTGAAATTAGCTCTGGAAATTGTAGCCCGTTTTCATGGGGAGACATTGGCCAATGAGGCTCATCATGACTTCATCACTCGCTTCCAACGGAAAATTCTTACCGATGTGGAAATCATCCATTTAGAAATTGACCAAAGTAGCATTGGCATTGCTTCTCTTCTTAGGATGGCTGGTATGGTACAAAGCACATCCGAAGCCATTAGATTGATTAAACAGGGAGCAGTAAAGGTTAATGGGCAGAAGCTTGTGAGTTATGATAGACAAATTAGCGAAAACACAGAGAATATATACCAGGTAGGAAAGCGTAAGGTTGCTAAGTTACAAGTTACTAGGAAGCAACCCTGTCCCAAATCTCCTTAGCATTATAAAAATCATAGATAGGTTTAGATTGGTCTAAAGTGGCGGAGAGAGTGAGATTCGAACTCACGGAGGACTTACGTCCTCAACGGTTTTCAAGACCGCCGCTTTCAACCACTCAGCCATCTCTCCTAGTTCGTAGATTAATAAATGAATATGAACTAAAATTCAAGCTGCCACCACTAAATTTAAAAAAACTATTTTAAGAAGCACATTATTTTGATAGAATTTTCAATGGATTGTTCAGTGAATTAATTGGGGATTTTGATAAATTTATATGGAACATGAAATAAACTTTTACATGGCAACTGCGAAGTTTGGTTTTTGCTATCGGGAAAAGAAGATTTTTAATTATATATTGCTAGGTGATAATGATGAATAAGTTTAGATTTATATTGCCGTTTGTGTTGGCTAGTACTTTTATTGTGGGCGGTTGCACAACCACCAATCCCTATACGGGGGAGCAGGAGATTAGTAAAACTGCCATTGGTAGCGGTGTGGGAGCCTTAAGTGGTGCTCTGGCTGGTCAATTGATTGGCGGTGATACCAAGAGCACTCTAATTGGTGCTGGTTTAGGAGCTGCTGTTGGTGGTGTAACGGGAAATTACATGGATCGTCAGGATGCAGAATTAAGAGATCAATTGCAGGGGACGGGAGTTCAAATCGTTCGCGTTGGCAAAGACATTAGATTAATTATGCCCGGTGATATAACCTTTGAAAATGACAGAGCGGACATTAGGTCAAATTTTTATGACACATTAAATTCAGTGGGTCTGGTGTTGAAAAAATTTAATAAAACCACCGTGAAGGTGGCAGGCTATGCTTCGAATACAGGATCCGCGATGTACAATCAGGAACTATCCGAAAGGCGAGCCCAGGCCGTTGCTAACTATTTGGTAGCCCAGGGTGTACATAGTAATCGTACCATGAGCGTAGGCTATGGCGCACGTTTTCCCGTGGCAACAAATGCTACCGTGGAAGGACAAGCCCGTAATCGTAGAGTCGAGATAACAATTCACCAATTATCCTAAAGTAAATCATGGACGATTTGCTATTGTATGATTTTCTGTTATCTTTTATTTGACATTATTTATGCCGGGGTGGCGGAATTGGTAGACGCGCCAGACTCAAAATTTGGTGGTGGTAACACCGTGTCGGTTCGATTCCGACCCTCGGTATTTTATTAAATAGCTATGAAAAGAGCATTTATTCTTCTTATGGATTCCTTTGGCATTGGTGCTCTCGAGGATGCCAATAAATTTAATGATGAGGGTGCCAACACTCTAGGACATATTGTTGAGTATTGTAACCTAGGAAGAGCTAATAGCTTAGGTGTGCGCCAGGGAGCGCTAGTCATTCCTCATTTGACTAACCTTGGATTAATTGCGGCAGCTAAGCGTCAGAGGAAGTTTAAAAGCGTTGGCTTATATGGCTCTGCTCGAGAAAAAAGCTTTGGCAAGGATACTTCCAGTGGACACTGGGAGATGATGGGAGTACCGGTTTTGTTTGATTGGGGATACTTTTCCTCTCCTAGCTCAAGTTTTCCAGCTTTATTGCTGAATTCTCTTATAAAAGAAACGGGTATTCCCGGGATACTGGGAAATTGCCATGCTTCGGGTACGGAGATCATAGCTAAATATGGTGAGGAACATGTTAGAACAGGAAAACCCATTTGCTACACCTCCGCTGACAGTGTTTTTCAGATTGCTGCCCATGAGAAAAGTTTTGGTTTAGATAAACTCTATGGTGTTTGTAAAGTTGCCTATAATTTGGTTAAACCCTATAAAATTGGTAGGGTTATAGCTCGACCTTTTTTAGGAGTAGGGGGGCACTATGAGCGCACTGACAATCGACGTGATTTCTCCATACCTCCTCCAGCTCCAACTTTATTGGATAAGATGGTTGCGGCTAATAAATCCGTAATTGCCATTGGTAAGATAGCAGATATCTTTGCCAATAGTGGTATTAGTAAGCACATTAATGCCCATGGTAACCATGAAATATTCGATGCTATTTTATCTACACTACCCAATGCCCCAAGCGATTCTTTAATCTTTGCTAATTTCGTAGATTTTGATATGAAATATGGTCATCGGCGTGATGTTGTGGGCTATGCACAGGCATTGGAAGAATTTGATTCGTGGATTCCAGAGCTAGAGCGTTTACTTGGCAAGGAGGATATTGTAATTATTACCGCTGACCACGGATGTGATCCTACTTTTAAGGGGACGGATCATACGCGGGAACAAATTCCCATTTTAGTATTTGGTCCTGGAGTGAGGTCTGGTGGATACCTAGGAATAAGGAAAACCTTTGCTGACATTGGCCAGAGCTTAGCTAACTATTTTGGAATGGAACCCTTGGATCACGGTACGGCATTTCAGATCATCTAGCTTATCGTTTATAGTTTTTTGACCTAGAACATGACAGCTATTTTTCCTTCCATGGCTTAATTTTAATGTTTGAGTGCATTAACGAAAATTACCCACTTCTTCATTTCGTATGGTTAGAATCTCATGGCCATTTTCGGTAACTAAAATGGTATGTTCAAATTGTGCAGATAGTTGATGGTCTTTAGTTATAACAGTCCAACCATCTTTCAGCAATTGGATATGCCTAGTGCCTACATTAATCATGGGCTCAATGGTAAAAATCATCCCCCGCTGTAAAATGGGACCTACGTTAGGTTCGCCATAGTGTAAAATTGCTGGAGGTTCATGGAATTCCTTGCCAATGCCATGGCCGCAATATTCTCTAACGATGGAGAAATTATTTGCTTCGGCATGTTTTTGAATAACGGTTCCTATGTTTCCAAGTCTTACCCCTGGTCTTACCTCATTGATACCTAGAAATAGGCATTCCTGAGTAATTTTAATTAATTTTTTAGCTGAATCCGATGGCTGGCCCACCGTGAACATCTTACTG
>JAVBML010000026.1:0-28573 GCA_031552655.1 Gammaproteobacteria bacterium | reverse complement strand
AGCTAAATGAATGGCTCATGGTGGGGTTAAAATCTTGGGACATATCCCGGGATGCCCCCTACTTCGGTTTTCCCATTCCCGACAGTGCAAATAAATATTTTTACGTGTGGCTCGATGCTCCCATTGGTTACTTCGCAAGTTTAAAAAATTTAAGTGATCGCAGTGAGTTGGATTTCGAGGAATATGTGAAGCCTGATTCTTTGGTGGAACTCTATCACTTTATTGGCAAGGACATTGCCTATTTCCATGCCCTATTTTGGCCAGCTATTTTAGAGAGTGCTAACTATAGAAAACCCACGGAGGTATTTGTCCATGGCTATTTAACCGTTAATGGACAGAAGATGTCGAAATCCCGAGGCACTTTTATTTTAGCTCGGGACTATCTGAAACATCTGGATCCCGAATATCTGCGCTACTACCTAGCCTCCAAATTGAATGCCGGTGTCGGTGACATAGATTTAAATTTCGATGATTTTATTAGAAAAAATAACAGTGATTTAGTGGGTAAAGTGGTGAACATTGCAAGTCGCTCGGCAAAATTTATCGGTGAAAATTTCCAGGGTAGATTAGCCGAAGATCTCGTGGCCCCGGAATTATTTAACCAAACCGCTGGAAAGGCGTCGGAAATTGCCCAGGCCTATGTTACAAGGAATTTTAGCCAGGCAGTGCGGTTAATTATGGACATTGCGGCTATCACTAATCAATATATTGATGAGCAAAAACCTTGGGTGCTGGCAAAAGCCGATTCTAAAAATCCTAGGATTCAGGAGATTGCTACCATGGGGTTAAATCTATATAGACTAATAGTGATATTTTTAAAACCAATTTTGCCACGGCTAGCTAAAAATTCAGAGAAATTTTTAAACATTGAGCCGCTCGTTTGGCAGGACTGTGCGGTGCCATTGCTGCGGCATGCGATTAATAAATTTGATCCTCTGCTGGGGAGAGTTGATCCCCAGAAAGTGGCTCAATTACTTACTCCCAGTGAATAGCAATTTGCACCATCTATGGTAAATAATAAAAAGTTAATTCATGAGGTGCTGCTAAGGTTAGCACAAAGATTTAGGGAGCCTGGAACGGAGCTAATTTATGGTTCCAATTTTGAATTGTTGATTGCCGTTATTCTATCTGCGCGTACCACGGATGCCATAGTTAATAGAGTGACGAAAAAGCTATTTGCCATTGCTGCTACGCCGGCGGCTATTTTGGAATTAGAAACGACACAGTTGGAACTGTACATCAAAAGTTCTGGATTTTACCGCAGCAAGGCCCGCCATATTTTAGCTACCTGCAAAATACTTTTGGAACGTTTTAATGGCATAGTTCCCGGGGAGAGAGAATATTTGGCGATGCTTCCAGGGGTGGGTCGTAAGACGGCTAATGTAATATTAAATGTGGCCTTTGCCATGCCAACGATTGCCGTTGATACCCATGTATTTCGTGTGGCTCATCGCTTAGCATTGACGGCGAGAAAAACACCGGAGATGGTGGAGCAAGATTTGCTAAAGATTGTACCAAAAAAATTTGCTAGAACTGCAGGCATGCTATTGCTGTTACATGGTCGCCACGTTTGTCTCGCGCGAAAACCACGGTGCAATATTTGTGCATTGAAAGATATCTGTATATTCCATGGTCATGCATGAAAGTGGCGTAATTTTAATTGCTAGCCAGTTTCTAAATAAAAGTAGATTACTATGAACAAAAAATTAGGAGGTAAATTCCGTATCGAAGAGAGACATCGCAGTCACCAAATAATGGTGGAAGAAGATGCCGTTACGCAGCGCATAGATAATTTTTTATTTAGTAAATTCCACATGGTTCCTCGGAGTCGCATCTACGGTATGATTCGCAGGGGAGAACTTAGGGTCAAGGGGGGGAGAGTTAAACAATTTTATAAATTGAAGCTGGGGGATACCATTAGAATTCCACCGCTTAGCTATGCCCAAGAGGTGACCAGAAAGCCGGGTCAAAGATTGATGCAACTGCTGCTGGAAAGTATTGTTTTTGAGGATAGAAAAATTCTGGTCATTAATAAGCCCGTGGGTATTGCTTCCCATGGCGGTAGTGGCATTAACTTCGGTGCCATTGAGATCCTAAGATCCGCTCGGGAAGATTTGAAAAATTTAACATTGGTTCATCGCTTAGATCGCGACACATCGGGCTGTCTTATTTTAGCAAAGAGAAATAGCTATCTCAGAGAATTGCATCGCCTAATGGTGGCCCGGGCAATGCATAAGAAATATTTGCTTTTAGTTGTTGGTGCGTGGCGAGGAGGGAAACGGCAAGTAGATTTACCCCTGGTAAAAAATCATTTGCAGTCCGGTGAACGCATGGTGGCAGTGGATTTTGCCAGGGGAAAAGATGCGCTAACGATTTTTAGGCCCCTGGGGGTTACTCCCACTCTCTCTTTCCTAGAGGCTGAACTGAAGACGGGGCGTACCCACCAAATCAGGGTGCACGCATCTTCTCTGGGATATCCCATCGTGGGAGATTTAAAGTATGGGCCCCGGGAGGCTGGGGAAGAGGTGAAGCAGTGGAATTTGCAGCGCCTTTGTTTACACGCTCATTCCATGAATTTTAGCTGGGAAGATGGAGAAAAAGCTAGCTTTAAAGTACCTCTGGATGAAAAAATGGCATCCCTGGTAAAAGCTAAGTTTGGTTTTCATGGCCCGGAATAAAACTTTCTAGACTTCATAATAGGTTATTTAATCACATTGAGATATACCATTGATTGCCTAGGAGGATATTTTAGTCTTTGACAGGATTCATGGTAAAGGTTAGTATCATGTGCAGTATTTATATTGTTGGAGAGTAGAAAATGGCAGTACAAAAGAGTAGGGTAACGAGATCTAGGCGTGGCATGCGTCGTGCCCACAGCGCTTTGACCCCCCCCGCGCTTTCTAATGATAAAACCAGTGGGGAGATTCATTTACGCCATCATATGACTAAGGATGGCTACTATCGTGGTCGCCAAGTTATAGCACCTAGACCTGTTAAAATTTCCCAAGATGCTGAAGAGTAGGATTCTTGAATAAAATTGTCATATCCGTTGATGCCATGGGTGGTGACCATGGACACGTAGTTACGGTGCCTGCAGCTTTTCACCTATTGGCCAAGCATGACAACGTGGAGATTGTCTTGGTTGGAGACGAGGCGGTGCTACGTAAAGCCATTGTGGATCAAAATAATACCGTTTTATCTAAAAGAATTATCATAAAACATGCCAGTGAAGAGGTGTATATGGATGAATCACCCTCGAAGGCGCTACGTAGTAAAAAGGGCTCTTCGATGAGAGTCGCCATTAATTTAGTTAAGGAGGGTAGTGCCCATGCCTGCGTTAGTGCTGGCAATACCGGAGCACTGGTTGCCACGGCCCGCTTTGTACTAAAGACATTGCCGGGAATCTCTCGGCCGGCTATTACCACTCCATTTCCTACCATGGTTCCCAATAAAAATACTCTTATTTTGGATTTGGGTGCCAGCGTTGATTCCGAAGAGGGATATTTGTTTCAGTTGGCGGTCATGGGTACCGTACTTGCTTCGGCCATTGATAACATAGCTAAACCTAGAGTAGCTCTTTTAAATATTGGTTCCGAAGAGATTAAGGGAAATGGGCAGATAAAAAAAGCGGCCCAGGTACTAGCAAATAGTAAACATATTAACTATGTTGGTTTTGTGGAAGGGAGTGATATTTTTAAGGGCAATGTGGATGTCATAGTTTGCGATGGTTTCATAGGAAATGTTGTTCTAAAAACCATAGAGGGAGCTCTTAATTTGGTTAAATTTCACGTCAAAAAAAATATAGTTCGCAGTTGGTTTACTAAATTAACGGCGATTTTGGCATTGCCATTGCTTCTGAGGTTGCAAAGGGAAGTTGATCCCGAAAAATACAATGGGGCTACTTTAGTTGGTTTACGAGGCATTGTGGTTAAAAGTCACGGAGGAGCCAGTGTGGCGGCATTTGTCAGTGCCTTGGAAAAAGCCATGGTTGAGGTTGTGCGGGATGTGCCACAGAAAATTAGCGATGAATTGGCAAAAATTCTTGAAAACTAAAGAGCAAATTTGATGAAATATACACGTATTATTGGTACCGGAGGCTATTTGCCGGAAAAGATTTTAACCAATGATGATTTGTCAAAAATAGTTGATACTTCCGATGAATGGATTAGGGAACGTACTGGTATTAGACGTAGACATATCATCGCCGCCGAAGAGAGTAGCATAACCATGGCCGAGTTGGCGTCGCGAAGAGCCATGGAGGCAGCTGGCGTGAATAATAATAGCATTCAAATGATCATCGTGGCTACCTGTACTCCCCATAGGCTTTTTCCCAGCGTAGCAGCTACTTTACAAAAATCGCTGGGAATTAATGTTACGGTGTGTCCTGCATTTGATATTAATGTAGCCTGCAGTGGTTTTATTTATGCGTTGAGCATTGCCGATCAATATATAAAATCGGGAGCAATAGAGAGTGCTTTGATAGTAGGCGTTGATTCCCTAACTAAATTAGTTGATTGGACAGATCGTGCCACCTGTGTTTTGTTTTCCGATGGAGCAGGGGCTGCCGTTTTGAAGGCAGATAATCAGCCCGGGGTTTATTCTACCCATCTCCACACCGATGGTAACTATGGTGATCTTTTATATCTCGATGGTAATCTCTATGAACCGCGATCACAGTTACATATTAAAATGCAGGGTAATGCAGTATTTAAGGTGGCAGTTACTAAGTTAGATGAAGTGGTGGAAGAGGCATTGGCGCATAACAATATTGATAAGAGTGAAATAGATTGGCTTATTCCCCATCAAGCTAATTTGAGAATAATTGAGGCCACAGCGAGGCGCTTAGAGTTACCAATGGAGCGGGTTATTTTAACCGTTGAAGACCAAGGCAATACTTCGGCAGCTTCGGTGCCATTGGCCCTGGATATTGGTGTTAGAGATGGTAGAGTTAGGCGAGGTAATTTAATTATGCTGGAAGCTTTTAGTGCTGGATTTTGCTGGGGATCATCATTGGTTAGGTACTAGTAATATGCAAAGAAATTATGCCATGGTTTTTCCCGGGCAAGGATCGCAGACGATTGGTATGCTAGGTGATTTAGCGGATGAATATTTGGAAATTAGGGAAGTTTTTGGTGAAGCTTCATTGGTGCTAGGCTATGACCTTTGGCATTTGGTGCAACATGGTCCCGGTGAGCAACTGAATAGCACAGAATTTACGCAGCCGGCGTTGCTAGCTGCTAGCATTGCTCTGTGGAAAGTTTGGCAAGCCCATGGCAATTCCGTGGATCCTTTAGTATTAGCGGGACATAGCCTGGGAGAATATGCGGCTTTAGTGTGCGCTGCATCTCTGGATTTTAAAGATGCGATCAGGTTAGTTGCAGCCCGAGGTCGTTTGATGCAGGAGGCTTGTAGTGATGGTGCCATGGTGGCCATAGTTGGCCTTGATGATGATAGTGTAAAAAAGATTTGTGAGGAAGCTAGCACTCTGGGAGTTCTGGAGATAGCTAACTACAATACCGTGGGGCAAGTGGTGCTCGCTGGGGAACTGGTGGCCGCTCGTCGAGCCGAAGATTTAGCAAAGGCGCGGGGTGCTAAAATTGCTAAAATTTTACCCGTAAGCGTTCCTTCCCATTGTTGTTTGATGAAGCCGGCGGCCCAGGAATTAGCAAAATTGCTAGGTGATGTTAAAATTAATAAACCTAAGATTCCCGTAATTCAAAATGTCGATGTGGCCATGCACAGTGATGGCAAGGGTATTAGGGATGCCCTAGTTGAACAGCTATGTAGCCCTGTAAGGTGGGTTGATACGGTTAGGTTGATTATTTCCCAGGGTGTTCAAAGTATTTTGGAATGTGGTCCAGGTAAAGTATTGACTAATTTAAATAAAAGAATTGATGGAACAATTGCCGTTGATTTTATTGGAAATAAAGAGCATTTAGATAGCTATTTACGTAAACAGTGAGGTCTTCTATGACACAAGAAAAGGCGGTTGTTTTAGTTACCGGTGCTGGCCGTGGTATTGGCAAAGCTATTTTGTTGAAGCTAGCTAAACCTGGTGCCATAGCCATTGGCGTAGACTACAACAAAGAGGGTGTCCAGGCAATCAATGATTTTTTAAAAGAACGGGGATGTTTAGGTGAGGGTTTTACCATGGACGTTACCCAGCCCTCTTCCATCGCTGAAGTAATGGAAGAAATTTATAAAAAATATGGTGCCGTTTCCATTTTAGTTAATAATGCTGGTATTACGAAGGACAATTTATTTATGCGCATGTCTTCGACGGAGTGGGATCAGGTGCTGGCAACAAATTTAACCTCCGTTTTTAATGTGAGTCGGGCTTGCATTCGTGACATGGTAAAGGCTCGCTGGGGAAGAATTATAAATATTACTTCGGTGGTGGGTTGCGCTGGTAATGCGGGCCAAACTAATTATGCCGCTAGCAAAGCTGGTATTATAGGTTTTAGTAAAAGTTTAGCTATGGAAGTGGCATCCCGTGGCATTACCGTAAATTGTGTGGCACCGGGGTTCATTGAGACCGCGATGACCGAACAGCTGAGTGAGGAACAACGTAGCCAGCTACTTACCACGGTTCCGATGAAACGCATGGGATCCATTGACGATGTAGCAAATGCCGTGGAATTTTTGGCCAGCGAAAAGGCATCCTATGTCACGGGGATGACCATGCATGTGAATGGTGGCATGTACATGATCTAAAGGGTTTTTCGTAGATACGATGTTCTATTATCTAGGGGAAGAGTAATTTTTGGAAGACTTGACGTATACAATTTACCTGTAGTATATAGTCTCAGTTAATATCCAAGGTTATTCTTGATATGAAAATTTATTATTAATTTTTTAAGTAGAGGAATATAAGTATGGCAACTATAGAAGAGCGCGTTAAGAAAATAATAGCTGAGCAATTGGGAGTTAATGAATCTGAAATTACCAATGAATCATCCTTTGTTGATGATCTCGGCGCCGATTCGCTGGATACCGTAGAATTAGTTATGGCCTTGGAAGAGGATTTTGGTACGGAGATTCCCGATGATGAAGCGGAAAAGATTACCACGGTACAGCAGGCTGTGGACTATATTAAAACCCACGCAAAAGAAGAATAGGTGATAGAATCGAATTAAGGGGGGGAGGAGCTACATTGCGAAAACGAAGAGTTGTTATTACCGGTTTGGGGATGGTTACCCCCTTAGGTCTCAGGGTTGCTGATACTTGGTGTGGTATTTTAGCTGGTAAAAGTGGCATAGGTGAGATTGCCACATTCGATGCTTCGCAATTTCCCGTTAGGATATGCGCCGCCGTTAGGGATTTTGAATCCCTAAGTTACTTTGATCCCAAGGAAGCGAGAAAAACCGAAGTATTTATTAAGTATGGTGTTGCCGCGGCAACCCAGGCCATGGAGGATTCGGGATTGGTTGTGGATGAAAAATTGGCGGTGCGTGCCGGAGTATCCATTGGATCTGGCATTGGCGGTCTCTATTCGATTCAAAAAAATCACGACAGTTACCTGGGCGGAGGTGCGAGAAAAATATCTCCCACTTTTATTCCCTATGCCATAATTAATATGGTGCCGGGTATAGTTGCCATTAAATATGGATGCCGTGGCCCAAATTTATCCATAGTTAGTGCCTGTAGTACCGGGGCCCATAACATTGGTAATGCCGCCCGCTTAATTAGCTATGGTGATGCGGATGTGATGATTGCCGGTGGCTGTGAAATGGCCACTACTACCCTGGGCATTGGTGGTTTTGCAGCAATTCGTGCTCTCTCTCGGCGCAATGATGAGCCCACAAAAGCTTGTCGTCCCTGGGATAGGGGGCGTGATGGTTTTGTTTTAGGTGAAGGAGCCGGAGTTATGGTGCTAGAGGAATATGAATTTGCAAAGCGCCGTGGAGCTAAAATTTATGCTGAGTTAGCTGGCTATGGAGCTAGCAGCGATGCTTCCCATATTACTCTGCCTGACCAAGATGGCGCAGGTTCTTCATTGGCAATGTTAAATGCTATGGAGGATGCTCAGTTAAATGCAAATGAAATAGGCTATGTTAATGCCCATGCTACTTCTACACCTCTAGGCGATATCGCTGAAGTTGTGGCAATTAAGAGAGCTCTGGGGAACCATGCATACAATATTCCCATAAGTTCCACCAAATCCATGATGGGACACTTACTAGGTGCTGCGGGTTCCGTTGAAGCTATTATTAGTGTATTATCTTTGGTTAATCAAGTTGTGCCCCCCACGGTTAATCTAGATGACCCCGATGATGGCTGTGATCTTGATTTTGTACCCCACGTGGCAAGGGATCATGAATTTCATGTGGCCATTTCTAATTCCTTTGGTTTTGGTGGCACAAATACCTGTTTAGTTTTCAATAAAAATTTGTAGTTAAAATATTCTATTTTAAAGTTGTTCCTTAGCAAAAAATTATTTTTTGGTAGATGTTTTCATGGCCCAATGGCTTAAAAAAAATTCCCCGCTATTTTTGTATTTATTGCTACTGGTGATCCTATTTTGGTTAGGTAATAGGGTGCATGGGTTTTTCAATAAGCCCCTGATTGCTGTAGGGGATGAGTCTAGGAAAATTTTTTTGCTTCCCGGTTCTTCGGCAAGAGGTTTGGCAGACAATCTACTTAGAGAAAATCTCCTAAAGGATCCGATACTATTTATGCTGTTTGTGCATTTGAGTGGAGTTGAGCATAATCTGAAAGCAGGAGAGTATCTAGTGGAGACCGGTATTACTTTACCACAATTAATTAGAAAAATGGTAAAGGGAGAGGCTGTGCGCCATTCTTTTACCATCATCGAGGGTTGGAACTTTGCTCAAATAGTAAAAGCGCTGGGAGAGCATCCTTACCTTAGGCATAGCATCAATGGTTTAACGTCAGAAGAGATTATGAAAAGAATTGGCCATGGAGGAGAGTATCCGGAGGGTAAATTTGCTCCCGATACCTATTTGTTCAGTGGTGAGCTGGAGGACATTGTTATATTAGCTAATGCTTATAATTTAATGCAACGTAGATTGGGGGAATTTTGGCCTACTCGGGCAGCTAATCTTCCCTATGTCTGTCCCTATGAGGCATTAATTGTTGCTTCTTTAATCGAGAAGGAGACATCTGTTTTCGAAGAACGTTTTATGGTATCCGGTGTTATTTTAAATCGCCTTAATAAAAATATGCTTCTACAAATAGATCCTAGCGTAATCTATGGCTTGGGAGCTAAGTTTAGTGGTAAACTGCGTAAAAAAGATCTAGCTCATCGGGGAAAATATAATACCTATTTGCGCAAGGGATTACCACCAACTCCCATATGCATGCCCGGCGTTGATTCCATGAGGGCAGCTCTTCATCCGTCCATAACTCCCTATTTATATTATGTTTCCAAGGGGGATGGTACGCATCAATTTTCTACCTCCCTGGGGGAACAGAGCCGCGCCATTAGAAAATATCTACTGCACAGAAATAGCTAAAGAGCTACGATTATTTTGCAATTGGTATATACTGGTTCCACAAAATTCAATGTGACGATTAGTGAAAATATATGAAGAAGGGTATTTTTATAACTCTAGAGGGTATTGAAGGGGCTGGCAAAAGTACAGCCATTAATTTTTTAACCACGAGGTTGAAAGAGAAAAACATCGATTTTATTTTAACCCGGGAGCCCGGTGGTACGGAAATTGCTGAGCGCATACGGTCTACTATTTTATCTCACTATCGGGAAACAATGCATCCCGATACCGAAATGTTGCTATACTTTGCAGGAAGAGCTCAACATTTAAATCAAGTAATTATTCCAGCTCTAGAAGATGGCAAGTGGGTGCTATGTGATCGCTTTACGGATGCTACCTATGCCTATCAAGGAGAGGGCCGTGGATTAGATCGGGAAAAAATTGCAATTTTGGAGACCTGGGTACAGGGAGATCTTAGGCCTAACTATACTTTTCTTCTGGATCTAGCAGTGGAAATTGGTTTGGCGCGGATTAGGCACAATAGGTATCTTGATAGAATTGAGGAGGAGGATAAATATTTTTTCGAAAAGGTGCGAAGCTGCTATCTTGCCATGGCACAGCGAGAACCTCAGCGTTTTGTGGTAGTGGATGCATCGCAGGACATCACCCAAGTGGCCAAGCAAATTGACGGGGCATTGCAGCCAATTATTACTTCGTGGCTACAGCGGACGCAGTAGGGATATGTTTAATATTTTACCTTGGCACACTGAAAATTGGCACCACTTGGTAGAGCTATTTAAAAATAATCGTTTGCCCCATGCTTTTTTAATTACCGGTGTCCAGGGTTTAGGGCATCGAGAGTTGGCAGAGAATTTAGCAGCTATGCTGCTGTGTTCCCGGAGGAATTTAGCAGGTTATCCCTGCGGTAAATGTGGAGACTGTCTATTGCTAGTTGCGGGAAATCACCCCGATTTATTAATGGTGACGACGGAGGAATCTAGCAGGGTGATTAAAATTGAGCAAATTAGGGAAATGGTTGGTTTGTTAAATAATACAGCGCACCGTGGAGGGTGGCGCATTGTAATTATTGAAAATGCCGATCTGTTAAATGGAGCAGCAGCCAATGCTTTATTAAAAACTTTGGAGGAACCCGTTGCCAATGTTCTCATTGTTTTAACAACGAGCCATTCTAGACTAATACCAGCTACGGTTCGTAGTCGCTGTCAAATATTGACCATGAGCCTTCCAGTTTATGGTGAGCTTGCACCGTGGCTACGGAGCAAATTACCTAATCTAGAAACCAAGCTTTTATTTACCCTGGCAGATCGAGCACCACTACGTGCTCTAGCATGGGGTAGTGGGGAGTTTCTTGCGCACAGAAAAGCTCTCTTTCAGGGGCTCTATGAATTGGTTTTGGATAATCTGTGTTGGGAAAATACACTTATGACGGCTTTGTTTTTTGCCTTGGATGAGCTTATACTACTGTTGATGCACATGGCATTTGATTTAATTAAATTAAAATTTTCTATTTCCAACTATCTTACGAACGAAGATGAATTGGTAAGACTACGAGATTTAGCCGCAAGGGTGAATTTAAAAAAAATATTTAGTTGCTAAATTTAATTTTAATCAGAGAATAATTGTGGAAAAATTGCTGGTAGATTGGTCCGAATGTTTTCCGCGCTGTGGAACACAGTAAATGTGAAAAGTGCCATGCTGTTATATATTAAAATGTGAGGGTGCCGTGTCTTTAAAATCAGATAGATGGATAGAAAAAATGAGCTTAGAGTGCCAGATGATCGATCCTTTTATTAATGAGCAGGTGAGGAAATTCGATGGTAATCCATTGATTTCTTATGGATTATCTAGCTATGGCTATGATGTGCGCCTGGCCCGGGAATTTAAAATTTTTACTAATATTAAATCCACCATCGTGGATCCTAAAAATTTTAGTTATGATAGTTTTGTTGATTTAGAGGCCGATGTGTGCATGATCCCTCCCAATGCATTTGTACTGGGTAGAACCGTTGAATATTTTAAAATTCCTAGAAATGTATTGGTTATTTGTTTGGGTAAGTCTACCTACGCAAGGTGTGGTATAATTGTTAATGTAACTCCCTTGGAGCCGGAATGGGAGGGACATATTACGTTGGAATTTTCCAATACTACCAATTTACCAGCTAAATTATATGCCGGAGAGGGAGCGGCACAGCTGGTGTTTTTGGAGTCCCAGGAAGAGTGTCGGGTTTCCTATGGTGATCGCCAAGGAAAATACCAGGGCCAGCGAGGAGTTACGTTGCCTAGGTCATAAAGTTTTTTGATGGAGGATTATGAGAGTTATTGAGCAATCTTGGGAGTGGCTTCACAAACCTCTCCATGCCTTGGAGACCATGGAGCTGGCGGGAAGGGTATGCTACAAATCTGAAGGACGCATTGGCGATGGTTCAGCGGCAAAATTTGTTAAGCTAATTTTGGATCGTGGTCACGGTGCTATTATTGAGCATGTAAGTGCTTCGGTGCGTTTCATTACTAATCGTGGGATTAGCCATGAACTGGTTCGCCACCGTTTAGCTAGCTATGCCCAGGAAAGTACGCGCTATGTTCGCTACAGAGATCAAGTTACTTTCATTAGGCCCGTATGGTGGCCTGAATATAGTGAATCCCAGAGAAAACATTGGGAACTATCAATGCAGCAAGCTGAAGCTGCCTATGCTACGGCTCTAACCCTGGGAGATCGTCCTGAACAGGCCCGGGATTTTTTACCTCATGCTGTAAAAACCGAGGTGATAGTGACAGCTAACCTGCGAGAATGGAGGCATATTTTTAAACTACGCTGTGCTGTAACTTCCCATCCCCAGATGGTGAATCTTATGCAAAGCTGTCTGCGAGGATTTGTCCAGGAGATCCCCGTTGTCTTTGATGATCTAGGTAGAGAATTTCTAAAGTAAAGTTAATTTTTGCAATCCTTTTAATTATCACCATTACTTTAGAATTACTACAATTGGTGGATCAAGATGAATTACCTTAATAATAAGTGCCATAAATTACTATTATGCATGACATTAGTTCCATGGTACTATGGGAACCTATTTAATAAATGGGAATTCTAAGCATGCCATCCTTTGATATTGTATCTAAAATTGATAAACATGAAGTAACCAATGCCATTGATCAAGCTAATCGAGAAGTTAGAAATCGCTTTGATTTTAAGGACACCGGTGCCCATTTTGAATTGGCGGAAAATGTTATTACTCTAGTAGCACAAAGTAAGTTTCAGCTACAGCAATTGCAGCAAATAATGGAACCAAAATTAGTTAAGCGAGGAATTAGCTTAGATTGTTTAGAAAGAGGGGTGGTCCAGGAAAATTTACACGAGGCTAGACAAAAGGTGACCATTAAGTTTGGCATTGACCATGAAATAGGTAAAACCATTACCAAATTGGTTAAGGAGCGACACCCTAAGGTTCAGGTTAGCCTCATGGGAGACCATGTTAGAGTTACGGGCAAAAAGAAAGATGATCTCCAAGCAGTCATAGCCGCATTGCAGGGAGAAACGTTGACTATTCCTCTACAATTTGAAAATTTTCGAGATTGATTTTGAATTTACCACCTAACAGCTAAACCGTTGCGGTAGCGTAGGTCAATGGATTTTGGTTCGCCACTGTGATTCGCAGTTATTTTTCTGTATAGATTTACCAATGATTCAATCTGTTTCATTGGTTCCGTTTCTCCCAGGTACACAATGGTATTATTATTCAGTAAAATTTCCCAGTGACGATGGGGAGTGAGAGTCAATTTTTTAACGGTTAAATCCAAGGGTTCCAGCAGTGTTATTATCTTTTTACAGGCATTGAAAATTTCTTGGGCATGGTCGGCGGGGCCGAAAATGACGGGAAGATTTGCAGCTAGGTGTTTGCGGTCGGTGGTAAATATTTTACCATGAATATTTACGAGAGCTTCGGTGCCCCATCGCATAGCAGCGGTTTGCTCAGCGACGTGAATTATGATTGTGTCGGGCCACCGTTTTTTTATGGAAACGTCATAGATCCAGGGTATACGCAATAAATGTTGCTTTATGGTAAATACGTTGATGCGAAAAAAACCTTGGTTTAGGTGGTTGGCTATGGTAGCTTGTAGTAGCTGATGATTAACATGTTCATAGGTCGCGAATATCTTTACTTTCTTGAGAGGAAAGTTGCTTGGTCTAGTGTAGTGCCATAGCATAAGAGGCAAAGCGAGTAGTGGTATAGTTCGGAGAATAGTTCCTTTGAGATTGCCTTGTTTCTGTGTGCGTGCCATTTGAGCTTTTCTGGAGTCGTGGTTATTATCGAGCAGCTTCGCCTATAATATGTACTTCCGGTACCAGCACAATGCCCGTGATCTTATTTACGCGTTCAATTATCTCTTCCATTAAATTTTCCACATCCTGGGAGGTCGCATGATCGAAGTTTGCTATGAAATTAGCATGTTTTTCAGAGACCCTAGCTCCTCCCAGGGTTTTGCCTTTGAGCCCACTTATTTCAATTAACCTAGCTGCGTAGTCTCCCTCGGGGTTGCGAAATACGGAGCCACAGCTGGGAAGATTTTGGGGTTGTGATAGTCTGCGTTTTTGCATATTTTTCTGTGCCAGCGATCGCGCAACATTTCGATTTCCCGGGCTAAACTCCAGTACCGCTGCGATAAACCATTCGTTTTTTTCTAGCCCCTGAATTTTTCTATAGCCACTGGTAAATTCGCAGGCAGCCCTGGTTTTTATTTCTCCTCGGTGGTTAATGGTAGTTACGACTTTGATGTGGTTCCAAATGCAATCACCGTAGGCGCCAGCGTTCATTTTGAGCGCTCCTCCCAGGCTTCCTGGAATGCCGACCATGAAGGCAGCATCCACCATGCCGTGGTTTATGCATTGAGCCACCAGTTGTCGTAGTCCGGCTCCAGCTTCGGCGATTATGATATTATCTTCCATGGCTATACTGTTTATACCATTGATTAAGTGGATAACCAAGCCACGAATTCCCCCATCTCTAATGAGGATATTACTGCCGCCACCGAGGAGAGTTATCTCACTTTCTCCCCAGTGAGAAAGTAAATTAATTAGATCATTTAAACTGCTTGGGTGATAAAAATATTCAGCCACTCCACCAATTTTCCAGGTAGTGTATTCCCGTAGTCGATGATTACGGAGAAGTTGGTTATTTTGTGGTTGGTATTGCATTGTCCAGGACTTATTTTACTGAAAATAAAATAATACAATGGTTGCCCTTTGGGAACAAGGGATGGGAAAATAATTGTCCGGGGGGTAGTTAATAATTTACTTTAGTGGCAAGGGCGGGACTTTATTTTTATATTTTCCTAGTTATACTATGAATACTTTTAATTTGTTCCCGAGGGAGGGTGTTTATGATAAATAGATTTACCATGGCTGTGGCCGCTGCATTGATGTTTAGTTTTGGTACTGTGTGTGCACGTGGCATCGTTGGCAGTGGCAATGAAAAGTTAAGAGCGAATACTTTAACTTCACGTACCGCTGCTCTGGAAAAGCAGATTAAGGAATTGCAAAAAGAGGTAAAGGCTATTAAGCAGGATAGTAGCTATGTGGCGAATAATTTAGATCTCATGGTAGAGATGTATGCCCATGGTCCCGCCGTTGTTACCTCTCCCGCTCTGGGTATTCGACGTTCCGCCGATGATGCTTCAGATTTAATGATTAATTTATCCTCGATGAATGAAGATTTAGTTTTGCTGAAATTACGTCAGAAAATGGACAATTACTCCTTGGAACAGGGGCTACCTCTATTGGAGCGTCCCATCATAGCTTTGAGTGGTGGTGTCGAGGGTCAAATTGATTATAGCCATAGGAAAAACTATGACGGCAGCAAGAAAGTGGATATTAACTTTTCCAAGGCGGAATTGGATATCATTGGCGAAGCTAGCCCCTGGGCTACGGCGGCAATAAATATTGTTTACGAAGATTCTAATAGTAACTATAGAAGTCGCATAGATAACTCTAGATTTAAATTGGATCGTGGTTTTCTAACCATTGGCCAGTTAGCTAAATTCCCTCTCTATTTTACCATGGGTCAGGTTTTCGCTCCCTTTGGTAGTTATAGCAGCTATATGATTACGGATCCCTCAACTAAAGTTTTAGGTCGGATCAAAGATCGCATTGCTCTTTTAGGTTACCATGGCCATGGTATTTGGGGTGACGTTGATGTCCAGGCATATGGTTTCGCGGGAGATACAAAAAAGAGTGCCGGTGGCCATGAGCTGCTTAGCCACGGCGGATTCAATGTTAACTACGGCTATGCTCGAGATAAATTTAAGTTTACCCTGGGTGGTAGCGTTGTGGGTAATATTATGGAATCCGATGGTATATTCAGTAGTGTTGTTCTCAATAATAAGAATATTAGTCGCCAGGTTTATGGTTTAAGTGCTCGAGCCAAGATAGACTATGGTATGTTTAATCTTCGCGCTGAATATGTAGGCGCTGGTAAGCATTTTGATAGTAAAGATATGAGTTTTAACAACCATGAAGCAAAGCCCCAGGCTTTAAATCTTGAGGGTGCCATGGAATTTAAGTTGTTTAATAAACCCAATACCTTCGCCCTTGGCTATGGTAGGACGTGGCAGGCATTGGCTTTGAAATTGCCGAAGCATAATTTTTTCGCTGCCTATAATATTTCATTGCTCAAAAATACAATTTTAGGGTTTGAATATCGCCATGATATTAACTATGGTGCTAAAGAGGTGGCAAAAACTAGAGTGGATACATACAAAGTTGATCGTAGACATCAAAATATATTTACTACCCAGCTGGGTGTATATTTTTAGTTTTCGTCAATTAAATTTTTCCAAAAACGCCGCTGAATCGCGGCGTTTTTTTAGCTTCACTTCCTTCGTCTAATATAGCTTGACCACCGAAGATTTTCATTTATTATTTGTTCTAGGTTATATTTTGGGGCGTCGCCAAGTGGTAAGGCACTGGATTTTGATTCCAGGATACCTAGGTTCGAATCCTAGCGCCCCAGCCATTTATACTCTCAACTAAACATAAAATGAGGAAGGATTGTGAAACTATTTACTGGTAATGCTAATGTTCCTCTGGCCAATAGGGTGGCAGAACATCTACAAATTAAGCTTGGTGCAGCTAATGTTGGCAGGTTTAGTGATGGGGAAACCATGGTTGAAATTATGGAAAGTGTGCGCGGGGAAGATGTATTTATCATGCAGCCAACTTCCGCTCCAGTAAATGAGCATCTTATGGAATTAGTTATCATGGCTGATGCGCTGCGTCGTTCGTCGGCAAACAGTATTACGGCGGTGGTACCCTATTTTGGCTACGCTAGGCAAGATAGGCGGGTCCGTTCTGCTCGAGTTCCCATCAGTGCAAAGGTTGCAGCGGATATTATGGAAGCCGCTGGGATTACCAGGGTCATTACCATCGATTTACACGCGGATCAAATTCAGGGATTTTTTTACATTCCCGTGGATAATGTCTATGGTACGTCGGCCATGTATGAAGATATAAATAGGAAGAAATTTAAGAATAAGGTAATCGTATCTCCCGATGTTGGTGGCGTTGTTAGAGCTAGGGCCGTGGCGAAAAAAATGGGAGGGATGGATTTGGCCATTATAGATAAAAGAAGGCAGAAAAAAAACCAGGTGGAAGTTATGCACATTATTGGCGACGTGGAGGATCAAGATTGTATCATTGTGGATGATATCATTGATACGGCTGGTACTATCTGCCAGGCTGCCAATGCGCTAAAACAAAAGGGAGCATGCTCCGTAACGGTATATGGTATTCATCCCGTACTGTCAAAGGGCGCCATAGAAAATATCGAAAATTCACACATATCGGAAGTGGTGGTAACAGATACCATTCCCCTAAGTCTCGAGGCAATCAATTGCAAAAAAATTAGGCAACTTAGCATTGGCTCGGTTTTGGCTGAAACAATTAAAATAGTTAACAATAAAGGGTCCGTTAGTGCATTTTTCGTAGATTAGTGGCGGTGTTTTTTATTTAAACATAGAAGAGGAGGATTAGATGCCATTTACACTTAAATCTTTACCTTTTGCTAGGGACAGTTTGATCCCCTATATTTCCGAGGAAACCATAGATTATCACCATGGTAAGCACCACAGTACCTATGTTAAAAATCTCAATGGGTTAGTGGCGGGTACGGACTTTGAACGAAAATCATTGGTGGAAATTATTCGTAGCGCCGAGAGTACTACTTTTAATAATGCCGCCCAAGTTTGGAATCATGATTTCTATTGGGATTGTTTAATAGCTGCTCGGGATAGTGGAGAGCCCATGAAGGAACTAACAATAGCCATGGAGCAATCATTTGGTGGTTTGGAAGCCTTCAAGGATCTTTTTACCAAGGCCGCTTTGGGTCTCTTTGGTTCCGGATGGGTATGGTTAGTTAAAAAAAATGGGACCATGGATTTAAGTATTGTTACTACGAGCAATGCTGCTACTCCGATAGCTTCGGTGGATAGCATACCTCTCTTAACTTGCGACATTTGGGAGCATGCCTACTATATAGATTACCGCAATGTGCGTAGTAACTATATGGAAGCTTTTTGGCAGTTAGTTAATTGGGAGTTTGTTAGTAGAAATTTTATTGCCAATGCCTTCCGGAGCGTTTCATAGCATGGATCAGAGACGCAAAAAACGCATCGAAGAAGCTATTCTAAGGGAATTGGGATTGATTTTATTAAAAAATTCCCAGAAAGTAATTTTTGACAAAGTAACCATAGTTGCCGTGGAGATTTCACCGGACCTTGCCGTGGCCAGGGTGTTTTTTAGTCTTTTTGATGGATTAGATATTAAAAATACCACTGAAGCTTTGCAGCGTGAAGCTAAATTTTTAAGAAAATTGCTAGCCCATACTTTAAATTTGCGTAGTACTCCGCGGTTGATTTTTGTCTACGACGATTCCCTCGCGCGGGGGAGAAAAATTATAGATTTAATAGATAAAGCTTTGGGAGATAGTAACTAGCAGTTTTACAAAACATTTGTAGGTAGTTCGAAGCTTATTTTTCGGATATTTTCAAGGCATCAGTAAATTATTTATGAAAAGAAATATTAGTGGCGTGTTGCTTCTAGATAAACCCATTGGTCCCTCCTCTAATGAGGCGTTGCAAAAAGTTAAGCACCTATTTAGAGCCTCCAGGGCGGGACATACAGGCAGCCTTGACCCCAAGGCCAGCGGTATGTTACCTATCTGCTTTGGCGAGGCAACTAAATTTACTCGATTTTTACTGGAAGCTGATAAGCGCTACGTGGTAACTGGCAAATTGGGAGAGAGTACCGCCAGTGGAGATAGTGAAACTCCTGTCATTGCCACGGGAAAGGTGGATGGTATTGATTTAGCTAGGGTGCATGAAGTTTTAGCTAAATTTCGAGGAAAAATAGTGCAAACTCCCCCCATGTATTCTGCTTTAAAATATCAAGGACAACCTTTATATAGGCTCGCTAGGCAAGGTATTGAGGTAACTAGATCACCGAGGGAAGTGACCATATTTAGCTTGGAGTTGGTGGAATTAAGGGATAATTTTTTATCTCTTCATGTGCTCTGCAGCAAGGGAACCTATGTGCGTACACTGATTGCTGACATTGGAGAGTTTCTAGGTTGCGGTGCCCACGTTGTGGCACTGAGGCGGCTAAGTGTTGGGCAGTATCAGGAGGCTCAAATGCTTAGTTTAGAACACCTAGAGGAGCTCATGGGAGAAAATAACATGCATCGGTTGGAGCAGCTGTTATTACCTATGGATTCCATGGTTACCACCATGCCGGCCGTTAATTTAACCGCGGATATGTTATACTATGCGCGCCTTGGTAATGCTCTCCTGGTTCCCCAGGCTCCCACTTCAGGTTTGGTTAGGATCTATCATGGTGGTGATCGCTTTTGTGGGATAGGTGAAATTTTACCCGATGGTAAGATGGTACCTAGAAAAATGTGTCGCTGATGGGTTGCTCATTCTTGCAAAATTTATATTCTTGATGTTATAAATAAAGACTATGGGTTCAGGAAAAAATCTAGTATAATAGATTATAAATATAATTGTAGAGGTAGTTATGGCAAATAAAGCTTCAAAAGCTGAGAGTAATGTAGCTGGTAAATACTATGTGGATACAAATTGCATTGGTTGTGCACAGTGCGCTGACATAGCTGGTGATTTTTTTACTGAAAATACCAGCGGTGGATTCTATGTCAAGGTCCAACCTACATCCGATGAAGGCGTTGCTCTGTGTGAAAAAGCTCTTTTTGATTGTCCCGTGGAAGCCATTGGTAATGATGGTTAAATTTATTCGATGTTTTCTCTAGACTAGGATAGTTATTGTTTGCTAGAGTATTTTCTTTATAGATATGTATACTGCGAATGACAGCGGTTTCATTTTTAATTAATTACTGGGAGAAGAGTTATGTCATTATCTACGGCTGAGAAGGCTAAGATTGTTAAAGATTTTGGTTTATCTAATGCGGATACAGGTTCCGTCGAAGTGCAGATAGCTTTACTAAGTGCAGACATTAGTAAGCTTACAGAACATTTCAAGTTTCATGCAAAGGATCATCATTCTCGCAGTGGCTTGATTAGAAAAGTCAATCTACGCAGAAGTCTTTTGGGCTATCTAAAGAAAATTAGTACCGATAGATATAGGACAATTATTGGGCGTTTAAATTTGCGTGGCTAGCGCTGCCTTGGGTGTATACGGTGAAATTTAGCAATTGCTAACGATATTTAATTAATTGGGAAATAACTTCATAATGAAACATGTAAAAAAATCTTTTCAGTACGGCGATCATTTAGTCACCCTAGAGAGTGGGGCTGTAGCTAGGCAGGCTACGGGATCGGTAATGGTTACTATTGGTGATACGGTGCTTCTAGTTACCGCCGTGGGGGAGAGGGATACCAAGGAAGCGCGAGATTTTTTTCCTCTGACTGTTAACTATCAAGAGCGCTACTATGCAAATGGTAAGCTTCCCGGAGGATTTATTAAAAGGGAGAGCAGGCCTAGTACCCAGGAGACATTAATTTCCCGTCTCATTGATCGATCGCTGCGGCCACTTTTCCCCGATGGTTTTACGAACGAGGTGCAGGTAGTTGCTACGCTAATTTCATTGGATCCTAATATATTGCCAGATATTCCTGCGCTATTGGGAGCAGCAGCCGCTTTGGAGATTTCCGGTATCCCTTTCCAGGGACCTTTAGCTGGTGCCAGAGTTGGCTATGGAAATGGAACTTTTCTTCTTAATCCCACGGCAAAGCAACTGGAAGATTCAGATTTAGATTTGGTGGTGGCCGGTACGGAAAAGGCCATTTTAATGGTTGAGTCCGAGGCTCGGGAACTTGATGAAGTCACCATGCTTGGGGCGGTGATGTTTGGTTATCAGCAGATGCAAGGAGCTCTGCAGGCAATAAGAGAGTTTGCCCAGGAAGCAGGTAAACCGAAGTGGAATTTTATTCCCCAGGGAGAGGATAGGGCACTAATAGAGCGCATTGAAGCTATTGCTAAAATAGATTTGGTCAAGGCCTATGAGATTATAGATAGGCAACAAAGGAATGAGAGACTAAAGGAAATTAACAGTGCTTTGGTGGAAAAATTTTCCAGCGATGATGAATTAATTACCAGTGAGAGAATTGCGAATATAGTATTTTCCTTAGAGCGGCAGATAGTAAGGGAACGTATTTTAGATAATCTACTACGCATTGATGGTCGGGATAGAGTTTCCGTTAGACCAATAGATATAAAATTGGGATTGTTACCCAGAGCCCATGGGTCCGCTATCTTTACACGAGGAGAAACCCAGGCGCTGGTAACGGCTACCCTTGGTACCGAAAGTGATGCGCAGATTATCGATGCTCCCGCAGGGGAAGGTAGTGAAAGATTTATGTTGCACTATAATTTCCCTCCCTACTGCACCGGAGAGGTTGGAAATATGGGTAGTCCTCGACGCAGGGAGATTGGCCATGGTAATTTGGCAAAGAGAGCATTGCAGGCAGTGATGCCCCCTAAAGATAAATTTCCCTATGTTGTTAGGCTGGTTTCTGAAATAACTGAATCCAATGGATCGAGTTCCATGGCTAGTGTTTGTGGTGGTAGCCTAGCACTAATGGATGCTGGAATTCCGGTAAAAGCTCCCGTTGCGGGCATTGCCATGGGGTTAATCAAGGAACATGAGAAATTTGCAGTACTTACAGATATTCTAGGAGATGAAGATCATTTAGGTGACATGGATTTTAAAGTTGCCGGTACATCTCAGGGAATTACCGCTTTGCAAATGGATATTAAGATTGATGGCATTACGGAAGACATTATGAAAATTGCCCTTGCGCAAGCCAGAGATGCAAGATTGCACATATTCAATTTGATGTATGAGAAAATTGCAACTCCGCGGGAACAGATTTCAGATTTTGCTCCGAGAATTACCACCATGCAGATCAATCCTGAGAAAATCAGGGATGTTATCGGTAAAGGAGGTTCCGTGATTCGTAGTTTGGTTGAAGAAACGGGGGCACAGATTGATATTAAGGATAATGGAGTTGTTACCATAGCTACGGCAGATAAAACCGCAGCAGCTGAAGCTATGCGTCGCATTGAAATGATCACCGCAGAGGCAGAGGTGGGAAAAATTTACGAAGGTAGGGTCACTAAAATTATGGACTTTGGCGCCGTTGTTAGCTTTTTACAGAATAAGGATGGTCTAGTGCATATATCGCAAATTTCCACAGAAAGAGTGAAAAGTGTTAAGGATCATCTACAGGAAGGACAAGATGTGCGCGTAAAAGTCATTGAAATTGACCGCATGGGTAAGGTACGATTAAGTATGAAAGAGATCTAAGCTATATTCTAGACCTCATTATATTTATCTATACTTAGGGTGCCCTCTAGTCTGTCTATGGCTACGGTTGTAGCGCAGTCTCCCGTAACATTAATTACGGTTCTAAACATATCTAGCAATCTATCTATCCCCATGATTAGAGGAATATTGTCAATGGGAAGACCGATGGTAGGTAGCACCATGCTGAGCATGATGACGGCTCCACTGGGATAACCGGCTGCTCCTATGGATCCAATGGTTGAGGTAATGGCAAGTATTAAATACTGATGGGAGGTTAGAGTTATGCCATATAATTGGGCAAAGAAAATGGCACAGATTGCTATGTAAATTGCCGAACCAGTCATGTTTATAGTTGCTCCTAGAGGTAATACGAAACTAGCTACTCTCTTTGAGACTCCAAGTTTATTTTGCAACTCACCCATGGCTGGTACAATGGTGGCTTTACTGCTGGAGGTTGCAAAGGCAATGGATTGGATATTAAACGTTTTTTGATAAAATCTAATGGGATTTAGCTTGAATAGTAGCAACATGATGCCGAATAGAAGGTATTGCATGGTAAATGCAAAAAGAATCGTTGCCGCTAATTTACCTAAGCTTAAAATCAGGGAAAAACCATGTTCTCCTACGATCCAAGCCATGGTAGCAAAAGCTCCGTAGGGAGTGATTTGCACCACTAAATCTACCATTTTAAATATGGCACTGGTAATGGAACTAAGTGTTTCCCTTGCGGCTCTAGCTTTTTCACCTGCTAGCACTAGGGATAGACCAAAAATTATGGCAAAGCAAACTACTTGCAATGTATTGCCATTGGCCATGGCGGCAATGGGATTGGATGGAAATATATTGGTAAAGATCTCTTCTAGGGTAATGTTTGGCGTGGCAGAAGAGGGTATACCATGGTTAGTTACTTCAACTAATAGATTTATGTCTATGCCAGGCTGTAGATGGTTAGCTATGAAAATACCAATTAAAACTGCCACCACTGTTGCTACGGTATAAATTAGAGATGATTTAAGGCCGATGCGCCCTATGGTTCCTATGTCACTAATATTGGTAATGCCATAAATTATGGCAAAGAATACTGTGGGGACTACGATCATTTTGACTAAATTAATGTAAATCGTAGCGAATGGTTTAAATAGTTGGTAGTACTCTCTACAGAAATACCCACATATTATACCCAAAAACATACCAAGTAAAACTTTGTGCCATAATTTTATCTTCATAGTCTTGCTTTAGTAAGTAACATAGTTTCTTCATAAATGCAATTTTAATGTGATTGGAAAAAAGAAAATCATGGGAAAAATCTTTGCTATTGCCATTATTTGCTATATTTATTCTCGGTAATTTGCAGGTGGAAAGATGGTAAAAGGTAATATATAATCGGCTCACTATTAATTATTCAATTCCCTATGCATTTTGGTATCGATGCCATTAGTTTTTATACTTCCAATTATTATTTGGATTTGAAAACCTTTGCTGCGGGACGGGGAAAAAGTTCGGTTAAATTTATTGATGATTTGGGACAACATAGAATGTCCATTGCTCCTCCCAATGAAGATATAGTAACTATGGCAGCTAACGGCGTTGATGAATTGCTTGCCGGCGTGGATACTAGTTGCATAGAATTAGTTATTTTTGCTACGGAAACTGGCATAGATACTTCCAAGGCAGCAGCCACTCACATCCATAAACTATTTAACTTACCTCGACGTTGCCGCGTAGTTGAAATAAAGCAGGCTTGCTACGGAGCAACTTTTGGTTTGCAGATGGCTTTACCATGGTTACAAAGAAATGAAAATAGCAAAGTGCTGCTTATCGCCGCGGATATTGCTCGCTATGATTTACACAGTGTGGCGGAATCATCCCAGGGTGGAGGAGCCATCGCCATGTTACTGAGCGCCAATCCTAAATTGCTTGCCATTGATGACTACGCAGGCTTCTGTACCAAGGAGACCATGGACTTCTGGAGACCAAATTATTTAGCGCATGCTTTGGTGGATGGTAGATTATCCTGCGATACCTATATGCGTCTTGCGGAGGAAAGTTTTGCACAATATGCAGCACTGAGCAATCGTAGTTTTAGTGATCACCGGCGTTTTTGTTACCATGTGCCCTTGGCGAAGTTAGTGGAGAGAACCCATGGAAGATTAGCCAAGGTAAATGGATTATCCTTAACTCCGGAGTTACTTAGCGAACAAATTCATGAAGGGTTAATATATGCCCGGGAAGTTGGCAATTGCTACACCGCTTCTTTGTACCTGGGAATATTATCTCTTTTGGAAAATAGTGCCGTGGATTTATCGGGGAGCTTAATTGGACTATATAGCTATGGCTCGGGAAGTGTTGCTGAATTTTTCGCGGCCCAGGTAGTTCCCGGCTATGAAAACTATTTGCCTAGGCAACCTGTTAAAAATATATTAGATCAGAGACAGGAACTTTCTTTTAGTGACTATGAAAAATTGTATCAATTTAAATTTCCTCAAACCGGAGAGATATTTAAACTTCCCACGGTATGGCATACGGGTAAATTCTGCCTGAAGGAGATACGAGGGCATAGGAGAATCTATGAGAAATTGGAGTAAAATTTAAAGTGAGTCATAGATCTATTACGGTGCGTGCTCCAGGGAAAGTAATACTTTCCGGTGAGCATTCTATGGTTCATGGCAGCCCTGCCTTGGCATTGGCCATCGATCGCTTCGCCACCGTTACCATTTGCAGTGTCGATGTCGATGAGATTTGTTTTGAATTTATATCTTTGAAATTACAGCGAAGCATGACTTTGGCAAATTTGCATATCTATAAAAGTGAGCTTGACCAGCGCTATGCTGATTTCGTAGTGCAGAAATTAGATCTCGGTAACGTTTTGGAAAATTCCTGGGATTTAGCAATGTATGCTTTTATCTATTTAGTAAATCACTTTGATATCAAGATAGATGGTGGTTTACGCATCATAATTGATTCCACATTACCCATGAGCTGCGGCATGGGATCTTCTGCCGCTGTTACCATGGCGCTAATCCATGCCGTTACTAATTATTTTGTTCTTCCTCCAATGAAAAAATCCTACTTTCTTTGGGGAAGAGAAATTGAAAAAATGCAGCATGGCATATCCAGTGGCATAGATTTGTTCATTTCACTGTTTGGTGGCTACCATTTTTTTATCGGTGGCATTGCCCAGAGACGTTTCCTACCAAATTTGTCTATGGTTGCCATTAATACTGGAGGTCCACGCTTATCTACCAGTGAATGTGTAAAAAAAACCACCGAATTGCTAGGTACAAAAAAAGATCTTTTGCATACCTGTGAGGAAACGGTTAAAGCCATGGATAGAGCCATAGAGATGGGTAATAATTTTCTGCTTAAAAAACTTCTGCGTATAAATCACCGAATTTTATGTGAACTTGAAGTTGTATCAGCTAAAGTTGCTCGATTTATTGATGACATTGAGTATTTAGGTGGAGCAGCAAAGATTAGTGGGGCTGGTTCCATTGGCAGTGATGAATGTGGTATTGTGCTAGCAGTTGGTGATGGTTTGGATTTTAAAGAGTTAGTTTCTGAGTATGGCTATGAAATCCTAGATATCAGGAGCTGTAACTATGGAGCGATCCTTGTATAAAGTAAAAGTACCGGGTAGCTTAATGTTATTTGGGGAACATGCGGTTTTGCATGGTGCCATGGCAATTGTTGCTGCCATGGATAAGTATGTGGAGGTTACTCTTATTCCTCGCAGTGATGCTCGCATCAATATTGATAGTGATGAATTTGGTCACCATGGCACCCATCTTGGTAAAATTAAATCTCAACTTCCCTATGACTATGTTTTAACTGCGATTTTAAAACATGCCAAACGTCTTAGGGTTGGCTTTGATCTAAATATTGTCTCTGACTTTTCCAGTAACATTGGTTTGGGGTCTTCGGCGGCGATTACCGTCGCTGTGTTGGGTATTTTGACTTGGTGGCTTCGGGGTAAACCTGAAAGTGCTAGATCACTTTATAGAAAAGCCCTGGAGGTTATCCAGGATGTAAAAAAAATTGGTTCCGGTGCTGATGTTGCGGCAAGTATATTTGGCGGTATTTTGGCATATAATGCTAAGCCTTTAATTGTGGAACAATTGGGAACCGTTTTACCTCTATCGATTATATATTCTGGTTCCAAGGTTCCTACATTTAAAGTGGTTGCTAAGGTTGCCCGGGAACAAAAAAGATATCCCGAAATTTTTGCTAAAATTTATGCAGCCATGGATCATTGTTCCCGGGTAGCAAAAAATGCCATAGCTGAACGGCATTACGGTAAATTAGGTACTTTGATGAATATTCACCAGGGTTTACAGGATGCACTGGGAGTTAGCAATGGCAATTTAGCCAATATTATCTTTGCTTTGCGAGCTAGCCCTGGTATTCGGGGAGCTAAAATTTCGGGCTCGGGACTCGGTGATTGTGTAATTGGTATGGGAAAAATTGAAGAAAATGTATTCCATGGTGATGATAGCGGTGTCCGAGAGATTAGAGCCAAAGTTAGCAGTGTTGGTATCAGCTATTTAAGTTAAAGATTAAATAATGAAAAAAATAGATGTGGTGAAGTATATCTTACGCCATGGCAGCCCGGATTACCGTACTAAAAACAAAGGGATTGCCTGGGCTTCTAGTAATGTTGCGCTGTGCAAATATTGGGGGAAACGCGATGAGGAGCTTAACCTGCCCATGACTTCTAGCCTATCCGTTTCCCTAGGAAAATTAGGTGCCTGTACTAGGGTGAGCGAGAACCATGGTGGAGAACGCTACCTAGTTAATGGAAAGGTAGTGGCTCAGGAATCAATTTTTGCTAGGCGCTTGAAAGAATTTTTAGATCTTTATCGACGAGATGGGATTTACTATACAGTGGAAACTAACGTTAATATTCCCATTGCGGCTGGATTTGCCTCCTCAGCCTGTGGTTTTGCCGCTTTGACCATGGCGCTGGACCAGCTCTACAATTGGGGATTAGATAAAAAAGAGTTGTCTATTTTGGCGCGTCTCGGTAGTGGTAGTGCCTGTAGATCCATAGCTGATGGTTTTGTGGAATGGCACCGTGGAATACATTGTGATGGCATGGATAGCTACGCTGAAAAATTGGATTATTCTTGGCCCGAACTAAGCATTGGGCTGCTAACCGTGTCCCGGGAAGAAAAGCCGTTGCCATCTAGGGATGCCATGAAATTAGCAGTTAATACTTCACCTCTCTATGCTCGCTGGCCGGAACAAGTTACCTTGGATTTGGCGTATATTAAAACAGCTATGAGTACGAAAGATTTTACTCTCCTGGGAGAAGTTGCAGAAAATAATGCCATTGCCATGCACGAGCTCATGAAGAGCAGTGTACCAACCATTGACTATTCTACTCAGGGTACACTACGCGCAATCGCATCCATGGGCGAATTGCGGGCATCCGGTGTACCAATATATTTTACCCAGGATGCTGGTCCCAATGTTCAATTTTTATTTTTAGCTCCATGGAAGCAATATATTCTTAACTGTTTTCCTACCATTGAAATTATTGCGCCCTTCGGTGATGCTGAGCTAAGACCATTGGTATTAGTTGATGGTAATGATGGTATGCTAGGCGTTGGCGATAAAATGACTACCCATATTCGGGGGGATTTACATCGCGCATTTTCCGTGGTGATTTTACGTGGCAATGAGGCCACGGAGATATTGCTGCAAAGGCGTAGTAGTAATAAGTATCATAGCGCAAACCTGTGGTCCAATGCATGCTGTGGCCATCCCTCGCCGGGAGAAGATGTTGTGAGTGCCGGTGAAAGAAGATTGGTAGAGGAGATGGGTTTTCAGGTGCCTCTAAGGAGAATAGGTCAATTCCACTATCGTAGCGAATTTTCCGATGTTAAATTAATTGAAAACGAGATAGATCATCTATTGATTGGATTTAGTGGGGAGGATTATTTCACCTATAATCCCCTGGAGGTACAGGAGTATCGCTGGGTTAATTTAGAGTATTTATTGCGGGATCTTGGGGAACATCCTGAGAAATATACCGTTTGGCTACCTCAGGTGCTAAATAATTTATTGCAATGGGGGTGGTAAAGATGATAGTTACCATTTGTATGTTGTATTTAAGAGGTTTGCTATGGAGAAGATAGGAATGTCGCTATATAGTACGGTGGAAATTAGGAAGCTCGAAAGTTTTGCTCGCGATGGAGGGTTGGATAGTGACACTTTAATGGCTCGAGCTGGCGAAGCAGCATTTATTGAGCTTAATAAACGCTGGCC
>JAVBML010000053.1:0-17140 GCA_031552655.1 Gammaproteobacteria bacterium | reverse complement strand
AAGAGCGATTCTTTTTTTATGAGAACTTTTAATAAAAGCTGGGAAATATCTCTCTTTTTTCGTCATGGAATTAATAATGACCTCCATTTTAACTAGGGAACCATCGTTGATGGAACTGTTGGCTGTGGCTAGATTGCCGATTTTAGGTAGCTTATTCATGAGGCCGCTGATACCTCCAAGATTACGCATTTGCTGCAGTTGAATGCGGAAATCTTCGAGATCAAATGCCTTACCCTTCTGAAATTTTGTTGCCAGTTTTTTAGCTTTTTCATGGTCGACTTTTTGATATACATCTTCAACCAGGGATAGAATATCTCCCATTCCCAAAATTCTGGATGCAATGCGATCAGGATAAAATGGCTCTAGGTCGCCAATTTTTTCTCCGGTACCTATGAATTTTATGGGTTTGTTTGTAACCAAGCGCATGGCTAGGGCAGCACCACCGCGGGCATCGCCATCGGTTTTGGTAAGTATTACCCCGCTGATGGGAAGGGTATCTGAGAAAGCTTGGGCAATGTTTAGAGCATCCTGTCCTGTCATGCTATCTACGACCAAAAGAGTCTCCGTTGGTTTAATGGCATCGCTGATTTTTTTTATCTCCGCCATCATTTCACTATCCAAGTGTAGTCTACCGGCAGTATCTATAATTACCACATCCCGTAGACTATTGATTGCGTGGCTTACTGCGGATCTCGCAATGGACAGTGGATTATCCATGGAGGTAGGGGTAAAATAGGCAGCATCTACCTGGGAGGCCAATACCTGTAACTGCTCCATGGCTGCCGGTCGGTACACATCGGCACTGGCTAGTAGTATGGATTTCTTTTGGGTGTTTTTTAGCCAATGGGCTAGTTTAGCAATGGTAGTGGTTTTACCGGAACCCTGGAGTCCAACTACCATGAACACTACCGGTGGCTGGGTTTGTAAATTTAGGGGAGAGGATGTACCCAAGGTGGCGATGAGTTCGTCATGTACTATTTTTACTAGCATTTCACCGGGTTTGAGGCTGGTAAGTACCTCTGTACCCAGGGCTTTACTTTGGATGTTTTCTAGAAATTTAGTGACTATGGTTAGTGGTACATCGGCTTCCAGCATGGACACCCTAATTTTACTAATTGTTTCCTTAATGTTGTCCTCGCTTAAACGCGCTTTTCCCGTAAGATTCTTAACAATATTAGTTAAATGGTTAGATAGGTTGCTAAACATAATTTTTCCTTCTTTGTAAAATAATCAATAAATTAATATCCATTTAATATATACTAGCTGCTGAAATCTTTCCAGAGGTTAGTTTAGGGAATAGTGCAGTATTGCTCCGAACAAAAAAACCATAAATTATCTAATTCATTGAATGATCGAGAAATATTTTGCTAATCAAGAATTCCGGAGGCTTTTCTCTATTTGAGTTATTGATGGTTTTATTCATTGGTGCCTTGGTCACACTTTTTAGTATGGAATTTGGTGATAGCCTAGTTAGAAAAAACCGTACTTTTTTCTACGCAAATACCATTAGAGATGCCATAGCTTTTGCACGTATGAGTGCTGTGGTGCATGGCCAAAGGGTAATTTTTTGCCATGGCAGCGATACTTCCATTTGTAAAAATGTTAAACCAGGGGTGCCCATGGTTATTACGGAATCGGGAAAAATATTACGAGTTTTGCCCCGTATTTTCTCCGGAGATAGACTCCTTTTCAAGATAAGCGGCACTGGCAGTGGTCGTAATTTAGTTTTCTTGCCTCGGGGGGTACTCGATGGACACAATGGTAGTTTTTTTTATTGTCCTCGGGGACGCAGTGACCATGCCGTGGCCATTATTTTCAATAAGGTTGGCAGGATTCGTTTGGCAACGGTGGATGCCCAGGGAAATAAAATTAATTGTAATTTTTAAATAAAATATCCTATACTTAGCCTAATTTTATAACGGCAAATAGAGGTTTGTAGATGCGCATAATTTTACTGGGAAGTCCTGGGGCTGGTAAGGGTACCCAGGCAGTAAATTTATCTAAGTATTTTAATATACCCCTGATTTCCACCGGTGATATGCTGCGAGCGGCGGTTAGTGATGGTTCTACACTGGGAGCTAAGGTAAAAACTATTATGGAACGAGGAGTTCTAGTTCCCGATGATATTATCGTGGACTTAGTAAAGCAACGCATTGGCAAAGCCGATTGTCAAACGGGTTATTTGCTAGATGGTTTTCCCAGAACCATTGCTCAGGCAGATATTTTAAATAAATCTGGTGTATCCATGGATTATGTCATTGAAATTCACGTTGCTGATGAAGATGTGATAGCTCGCCTCAGTGGTAGATTAACTCATCCGGGTTCGGGACGTATCTATCATCTGATACACAATCCACCGCGACTTCCCCTGGTGGATGATATAACGGGCGAGGCTTTGGTGCAGCGTGACGATGACCGGGAGGAAACTATTAAAAATAGATTGCGCGTTTACCATGAAAAAACGGAACCGTTGGTAACTTATTACCGGGAGATGGCGAAAAAAAATGGTGGTCTTCGCTATCTACGTATCAGTGGCATTGGTGCCATCGAAGAAATTTCACGGCGCATTATTGAGGCCATGAATTTGAAAAAATAGAAGTAGTAGGAATATTTTTAGGAGCCTGATTCTAGGAGTAAAAGACTTAACTCTGGCTTGACAATAAGTACGGTTATTATCATAATCGACTCTAAGAATTTTAGTTAGAAGAAGGTGATTCTGTCACAGAAAGTACCGTTAGCAGATCCAGTACAAAATGGTGATCTACTCCGTGGCCGTGTTGTGGTATTAGTCAAATTTTGATTGTTATGTGTATAAATACCACATAGGCAATTAGTAGCGAAATGGTTCAAACTTATTGAGTATATTTAGTCATCAATTATAAGCAAAAAGTAAAGCAAAAGTAATATGGAGTAAAAAAGATGTTAGTAATATTCATCTCTATTTTATTATGTCTGGCTGTACAAAGATATGTTAACATTTCTTTTCGGGATAATTTCGTATGGTTTAGTTTATACGTAAAATTCCTGGATCGCTGGCTAGCTAAAGTTAATGAGCGGCTTGCCATGGTGTTACTAATAGCTCCCCTTTGGCTAGTGTTTTTGGTACTGTATTTAGTGCTTAGAAAATGGCACTTCTATGATATATTTACTCTCTTCCTAGCTACCGCGGTACTGTTTTTTTCCATAGATGCTCGGGATCTTAAAGATAAACTGCGACCATATTTTTCTGCGCTCCAGGAATCTAATATGCAGAGGGCCATGGATATGGTTGCTGATTTTATTGATACCTCCTTCATTGGCAATACCACGGAGCTTGAGAGAGCTGTTAGCAAAGCGATTCTATTACATTCCTTTGGGAATATTTTTGTGGGACTCTTTTGGTTTCTATTTTTTGGGGTCTATGGCGTCAGTGCCTATACTTTAGTTAAGTTAATTAATCAGAATATTACTAAGATTAATTCTAGCTATGTTGCCATGGCCGACTTTGCCGATAAATTGCAGAATATTTTTGAATGGTTGCCTGCGCGATTGGTTGGATTTAGCTTTGCTCTGGCGGGTAGGTTTAGCCGGGGAGTGCGCTATTGCTTAGACAATTTCTGGGATAGTATGGCAAATGTTAGAAAATTTGTTGTGGAATCAGGAATGGCGGCATTGGACATAGATCCCGTTGATGATTACGGTGTTGAAGAGAGTCACGCAGCTTTGGATATGATTGATCGCGTTATAATAATTTGGCTTGGAGCGATATTTTTTATCCTCATTGGCATTGTGGTTTAGTTTCTTGCTAATTGGATATAAGCTTTGAAAAAAAATTTTCCCATCGGTATTTTTGATAGCGGAGTTGGAGGATTGACCATTGCTAGGGCAGTGACTGATCTTTTGCCGCAAGAATCGTTAATCTATTTTGGCGATACTGCCCATTTACCCTACGGTGATAAATCTCCCCAGATTTTGGAAAGTTACGTAGTAAGAATTGCTGATTTTTTACTTAGCTGTGGTGTTAAGTTAATTTTGGTGGCATGTAATTCAGCGGCGGTTGTCTACGAAAAGTTGCAGCAATATTTAGGAGATAGGGTTCTATTAGTTAATGTTGTTGATCCCATGGTGAAAGTTTTGGCTGCTAAATATCATGATAGTTCCATTGGGTTGATTGGCACTAAGCTTACCGTGGCATCTAAAATATATGGCCATAGAATTAGGTGCCATGGGGTCGCAGTGGAAATAAAATCCTTGGCGACGCCGCTGCTGGTTCCCATTATTGAGGAGGGATTTAGTGAGCATCTGGTATTGGATATTATCCTCGAAGAGTATTTATCTCATCCGATTTTACAATCAATTCGTGCCTTGGTTTTGGGTTGCACTCACTATCCCATAATACGCAACAAAATAGAGAAGTTCTACAGCGGTAGTGTAGATGTTTTAGACGCTTCGGTCATTACGGCGATTACCTTAAAAGAGATGCTTGAAAATCATGACCTAATTTCCTCTAGCGGCGGTCACCATAGATTTTATCTCTCCGATAATACACCAAATTTTATTCAAAGAGCACGGATGTTTTTTGGAGAAGATGTACCCATTGAGCAAATGGATATATTTTGAAATCTTTAGGGGAAAATAATTACCATGAGTAGCAAAGCAAAAGTTGTCTACGTTTGTCAAAAATGCGGGACTCAATATCCCAAGTGGAATGGTTATTGCGGTGAATGTGGCAATTGGAACAGTTTGATAGAAGAGATAGTTACTAAAAGTGCCGCTCGATTTTCTGGCTATGCCGGTGACAGTGGTGAGGGTATAGTGCTGCTGTCCACGGTGGATACTGCTAGCAGAACACGTTTATCTACAACCATTGAAGAATTGGATCGCGTACTGGGAGGAGGGTTAGTGGTGGGATCCACGGTTTTGATTGGAGGGGATCCTGGCATTGGTAAGTCCACATTGTTGTTGCAAGCTCTTTGTGGTTTTGGTGAAGATCATCGTGTACTCTATGTAACGGGGGAAGAGTCATTGCAGCAGATTGCTATGCGTGCTCGACGCTTGGAGTTGCCGGAAGATAAGCTATTACTAGCTGCGGAAACCCAAGTGGAAAAGATTATCTCCATGGCCCAGCGAGAAAAACCGGTGATCATTGCCATCGATTCCATTCAGACGATATACACGGAGGGAATACCTTCGGCACCCGGGGGAGCAAGTCAGATTAGGGAATGCACCGCGCAGCTAATGCGCTATGCTAAGCAATCTAAAATTGCGCTATTTGTGGTTGGCCATGTTACCAAGGAGGGAACGATTGCTGGTCCCAAGGTTTTGGAGCACATGGTAGATTGCGTTTTGTATTTTGAAGGGGATCGAGATAGTAGATTTAGAATAATTCGAGCTACAAAAAACCGCTTCGGTGCCATCAATGAATTAGGCATATTTGCTATGACCGACCGGGGTTTAAAGGAGGTTAACAATCCCTCGGCAATCTTTCTTGCTAACCATGAAGGAGTCATTGCCGGTAGTTCCATTATGGTTACCTGGGAGGGTAGTCGTCCTTTACTCATTGAAGTGCAGGCTCTGGTGGATGAGAGTTATTTAGCTAATCCACGCCGAGTTACTGTGGGATTTGAACCCAACAGGTTATCAATTTTGCTGGCCGTTCTACATCGACACGGAGGAGTGGCAACCCATAATCAGGATGTCTTTATTAACATTGTGGGCGGTGTGAAGATTATGGAAACAGCGGTGGACCTAGCGGTGCTGGCAGCCATTCTGTCTAGCATTCGCAATCGTCCGCTTAGTCGTGACCTAGTTGTTTTTGGTGAAGTTGGTTTGGCCGGTGAAATTCGTCCGGTACAAAGTGGCCAGGAACGTCTCAAGGCGGCACTAAAGCATGGTTTTAAAAAGGCAATTATTCCCCAGGCGAATAAACCTAAAGTGCCTCTGGAAGGTATTGAGATTATTACGGTTAAAAATCTTAGGGAAGCTTTACAGGCTTTGGACTAGAGCTATCAAAATCTATAAAAATATGCTCTTTAGTTTTAAATGGTATGAAAAACACCCATTTTGCTAGTTTTTAGAAGCAGCGATTAGTCATGATATGTTACAATGTTGATTTACATAGTTTTGTTACCTGCTTATTTTTATTCTCTGTCTAATTAAATTTATGATAATACTCCCGTGATTTTCAGATCCCTATATGTCGTTGCATAATTTCAATGGCGGTTTAATTAACGAAAAAAACCTAGCTGGGGTTATAGGTAATTACTGTCTGAAAATAAAAGATATTCTAAAATATAGGATAAATATCTCTATACATTTATTCTAGGGTGATCAAAGTTAAAGGTGGCACCACTGGTAGTGAGTTTTAATCTCACCTGGGGCAGACATTCGGGATAGTTTTTTTGAAGAAATTCAATGAGTTGTTCCCTGATGTCGCACTGCAAGCTTTGGGCATTGCTGGGATCCGAGGTGGAGGCTAGGATACGTAGCACTATGGTTTGGGATTTAGTTTCCACCACCTGTAATTTTTTAAATTTTTTATCCCAGAGATCATTGTTTTCCAAGATATTATTCAGGGCCTCGCGAATCATTTGAATGGGTGCTATGTAATCTACTTCAATATAGATAACTCCCAGGGAATCCGAAGAGTTTATCGTCCAATTTTGAAAAATGTTTTCAATGAAATAATTAATGGGAATTACAAATTGACGTCTATCAGGAGTGGTCATGGTGGCATAGGTAAGATTAATTTTTTCTACCGTTCCCAACTCGCCCGCTACGACAATGTTATCTCCTATTTTAATTGGTTGCGTAAAGGCAATTTGTATGCCGGCAAGGATTTTTCCCAATATTTTTTGGGCAGCCATTCCCAATATGATACCAGCAATACCGGCGGATGCCAGAATGCTGATGCCTATTTTGCGTATTTGGGAAAAGGTCATGAGTACCAAAGATATGCCAATGATTGCCAACACTATGGTAGTTATGTTTACTAAAATACCCATTTGGGTATTGATACGTTGAGCGTCGAGGTTATTACGAGAGTGTTTAAATCCCTTGTTAATAATTATGTCACCGATGGTTTTTGTAAACTGAATGACAATCCACGTTAGGATAATAATGGTAATAATCATTAAAATGTGGCTATAGGTCGGGGAGTTTTTTAAATAGGGAATGAACACCGGCCCTAGCTGTAGGATGATAATAGCGCAGCTCACTGCTAGGGGTTTATACCAATATTTTTTCAGTAGCTTTAGATATTTTCGCTTTATCATGGGTCGGAAGTTATTATTTTATGTTTGCCCTGGTCAATGCTAATTAGCATATGATTTCCCAAAAAATATACTATGGTAATGCTACTCAAAAAAAATAATCTAGGCAAGCTATAGATTACTAGGAGATAATTTGCGGCGTGACGAAAATGAGTAGTTCTTTGCGTTCCCAGGTGGTAATTTTTTTGCCGCAGAGTAATTTTATTAGGGGAAGTTCTTTGAGAATGGGAATGCCAGCAGTAGTGCTTGTTTTACTCCATTCGTAGATACCTCCGAGAACGATGGTTTCGTTGTTTTTCGCTAGGGTTTGGGTTTGAATCTTTCTAGTTTCGATGGTTGGTACACCATTGATCAGCATTTGACCTACTTTATCTTGGCTTATTTCTAGAATTAGGTTTATTTCGTTTTTTGCTAAGATTTCGGGAGTAACTTTAAGGCTGAGGACAGCTTTTTTAAAGGCTATGCCGGTGCCCCCTTTTTTCGTCTTTTCCTGGTAGGGAATTTCTGCTCCCGCTTCTATGTAGGCCACTTGGCGATCGGCAGTTAGCAGTTTAGGTTTGGAAATAACTTGACCTCGTCCATTTTTTTCCAGGGCGGTCAATTGGAGGTCTAATAGTTCGGTATTTTTAAGCTTTGCCATGGTAAGATTCAGTGATCCTTGCGGTGCAGCGAGGGCTAGGTTAATACTATTTTTGGATCCACTGCCTAGGTTCTTTTTACCATGAAGTTCTAATCCCAGTTCATGCATGAATAGGTCATCAACGCTGACAATGCGTGCTTCGATTAATATCTGTTGGATCGGTTGATCTATTTGTTTAACTAGCTTAGCTAAATTATTAAGATGATCTTCATTGTCCGTAGCTACCAGAGTATTAGATAACATATCGGTACTTATTTTTCCCTTTGATGATAGGATACCCGCCGATCCCAGCAGTTTAGCGAGATTTTCAACGGGTACATTGCGAATATCAAATACCCTACTTTTTAATAATTGATCCTCTTCCCGAGTCATCTCCTCTTTAGTACCGATGATAATCGTATCTTCTCTCTCATGTTTAGTTAGTCCATGCATTTTTACTATCGTGTCCAGGGCACTGCGCCATGGAATGTTAGTTAGCTTGAGGGAGGTGCTACCATTGACCTTATCACTGGTGACAATATTTTTATTGGCTCGCTGGGAAATGAGATTGATTAGTTCCCGAATTTTAATGTCATGAATATCTAAATTTAGTAACATATTACCTTGACTCTGAACTATGAGCATGGTGCCTAGAGTTAGTGCCATGGCGTGATATTTTATTTGCATATCTTGTCTCGAATTTGTTCCCGGGAATCGGAGGTGGTGATTACACTGTTGGTGATGGTTTTGATGATATTTTGCTTTATGCCAATGGGATCATTAATTTTAACTTGGTATATATTATTGAAAGGATCGGCAATGATGCCATGGCATTGGTTGCCATCACTAATGGTTCCTAGCAATCTAAGTTCATCTAGATTCCAATGAGCTAGATTTACTCCATATTTTTGAGTATCGAATGGATTACCTTGGTTGCTATCTATTTTTTTTAGGGCAATATTTTTCAGAATATCGATACCATGGAGATGACCGGTAAGGGATAAGTGCATGGCGAGCAGATTATCACTTTGCTTTTCCATAGCTAATTTATCCAGAGATAATGTTTGGGAGGTAAATAGCACGGTGTTTAGCAGGGTAATTAGATTTTCGTAGTTTCCCCGGCAACTTAGTTGCAGCTGGTGGTTGCTTTGATTTTGATTATTGGCAGATGATAGCTGTTTGAGGACATCGATGGTTACTCGGTTTTGGTTGGCGCATTGATCCAGGAGCGCTATCTCTTCTAGGAAATTAAAATTTGCGGTTATTTTTTGGGGTATTTTTGAAAGTGAGAATGTTCGTTGGGTTTGCAATCCTAGTTTTTTAGCTTTTATTCTTTGTTCCAATTTTTGTTGTCTAGTGCTAAGTGTCCGCATGGTTTTTTGCAGGGAGATAATTTTAGTACCATAGCCAATAAATATTATGGATATTGCTAAAATAAAAAATTTCCCCATGGAAAGTACTGATTTATTTCGAGTTAAATTTTCCAACCATTGAAAATTCATAGTTAATTTCTCTCTTGTCTAATTTTTCTAAGTAATAATTTGACTTTGGATTATTTTGATTTAGGGCAGTGATGGTATTGGCTAATCTTTCTAGGGAACTAGAGTAGCCAGAAATTATTACTCTATCATCGCTAATCTCCAGTTTTTTAATATCTAAATTTTCTCCTAAGTTTTGTTGAAATAGAGTAAAGATTTCCACAATTTGAATTCTATTTTTTATGATGTGAAGTGCCCTAGGGTTAACAGGAGGTGATTGTTTGGCACTGTTTTTGATGCGTTGCTTTTGGGAATCCAGGGTAATCAGAGTTCTGTGAAGCTGTTCTAATTTTTGAATGCCGCAATGGATGGCATAGTTTAGTCTAAGCTGCCAGATTCCTAGGACTAGGGCGCCGAGAATAATTCCCAGCAATGGCGGCAAGGTAAAATTTACCAGTTCACTGCGAAATAATCGTTGGTACGGAGAAATAAAATTAACCCTCATCCATTTACCCTAAGGGCCAAACCAAAGGCAATCAGCATTTCCGAAAAGATGTTTGTTTTACAATTTTTATCCATGGTAGTGCCGTGATTTAAAGTTCCCAGTGGATTGGCGATGGCTAGAGATAGGGGACGCCAGTCTTCAACTATGGTACCTTGCCATGCTTCAATTAATTTAGCTATTGCGCTGATAGCTTGATAATTGCCTCCGAGAATTAATTGGTTAATTGCTATTTTGGATCGCCACTCTTTAATTTTGGCAATGATTAGTGGCATGAAAAAATCTGAGGTTAAATTGTTCATGTCTATAGTTTCCTCGGCCCAGAGAAGAATTTGACTATCATCTAAGACAATATATAGAATGCGGTGTTCTTCGATATTTACAACTAGCATTGGTTGTTGTCCCGCATAATTGTAACAAATGGCACGGGCTAGGGCATAAATATCTAAGTCAACAATTTTTATGCGAAGGTTAAGGGAGTTACCTAGGGCCAGAAAGAAATCGATGTGTTTTTTTTCCAGAGCCACCGTGGCCAGGGAAAGTGCACCCTGGTTATCAATATCCATTTTATAGTCATAGCTGATTTGCCTGGGTAGTAGGTTCATGGCTTGACTTAGATTAAATGAAATAAAGTTTTTTAGCTCCCGGGAAGTGAGATGATTGGCAAGATGTTGTTTTTTAAAGAGAGCATGGATTGCTGCTACGGCGGTGGCTGTATTTTTAGATTTGGCATTGTGGTCTAGCCATGTTCTAATAGTGGCTACGGTGTGACTATCGGTGATTTTTCCTTCGATGGGAATTTTAGCACAATTTACGAGGCACAATGTGTTATCATTTTTGGATAGTTCAACTATCCTGATAAAATTTTTCCCCACGTCTATGCCAAGAAGGCTTTGTTCTTTGTATAACCAAGAATGTAATTTAGAGATAATTTGCATATTATTGTTCGCTGATAATTTTATTTAGTTGAAGAATAGATTTTGAACAATACCGTAAAAATAGCTTGTTAGATTTGGATACCATGGTTTTTATCTGAGGGCAGAAAGTGGTGAAAGTATTTTTATTCTAGGTAAATTAATGAAGTGGCAACAAAATGGTTATTAAGGTAATATCATGTTCGAAGCTAAATATAATTGAGGATATCCATGGGGAATAATTTCGATTTAAGTGCGCTGAGAAAAGAATACTATGATTCCTTGGCAAATTGGCAAGAATATTCCCAGGCGGTGCAATATCATTTTGCCAGTGTCATAGAGCATAGTTGGCCGAAGAATAGATATATAGTACGCAATTTACCTTTCGCTCCCGACCAAGCGGTAATATGCCCCGCCCACTCCTTACTGAATTTTGCTCCCAATCAACAACATCGAGCTGATTATGCTACGGGGGTTTGGGAGGGATCCAGTGCGGAACCTCTTTTGGATGGTGATAATAAAATTATCGGTGTGAATGTTATTTTGCATCGTCAACGTTTGGCTAGATTTGCACGCTCTTTACAAGCTCGAGGCTATCAACCCGCCATGTCCCTGGAGAAATTTGGTCAATTAATTTTAGATGCCGTGGCGATCCATGGTAAAGATGTTTTACTTGCGTCCGATGGTATTCCTGGAAGGGCGTATATTCGCCCATCGGTTGGCAGTGGCGTTGGTCCCTGGGGAGTTTCCCTGGGTCCCAATTATTTCATTGAAAGTAGCATATTAGTTTTTCGCTGGAGTAGCTACTTTTCTGATCTTGATAGAATTAATAGCCACGGTGTTAGAGTGGCAATCACCGGCAGCCAAAGAATGTTTCCCATTCTGGGAAAGCATGCTTCCAATTATGGTGCCGCTTCCGCAGATGGTAGTTTGGTTCGAAGGTTAGGTTACGATGAACTGCTCTATTTAGCCCCCTACGGTGTTCACCATGGCAACATTGATTACAATTTACGCTCCTTTGATGAGCTGAGAAGCTATGGTGCCCTGGCCGATGGGCCGGGGGAGGAAATTGTGGCTCTACTAGCCGACGGAGAGACTTTGATTTATCCTCCCATGAGAGTGAATCGTCTTGGTGGTACTGTGCTGGATTATTTGATAAGTTATTTAGCGCCGGCTCTGGGGTTGAAAGTGCGAGAGCAAGATATTACCTTGGCTGCCATAGCTGCCGGGGAGGTCATTGGCTTAGCATTTGTGGGTAATGCGGTGAAGATAACTCCCGTGGGTAAAGTGGATATTGTGAAACCATCGCCAAATTTTGGTGAGGGAGAGATAGTGGATACAATATTTGCAGCGGAGATTCATCCAACGATTTTAAAAATTAAGGAGCAGTTTTTAGCCGAATTAAATGGTAGACGACCACCATCCCATGAATCTTTACTTACTCCCGTGGATTTAGCCTGGGGAAATGAATTTAGAGCATATCTGGATGAATACTGGTCAAAATTTGGTTTTTAAAAATGATATAAAAATTTTAATGGGTCGGTAAAAAGTTAATGATAGATAGTTTTTATTTATTGAAAGTGGAATAAGTTATAGCAATTTCACAGAGATGGAAAAAAAATGAAGCTTAGCTATGCAGGTAAAGTAGTGCGTTTAAAGACCAAGATTGCTACGAGAATGCAGAATTTTATCTTGAATCATCTGGGATCCTTGGCTCCTAAATTGGTATCCATGATCGGTGCCTATCCCTATGTGATTAAATTAGATGTGGTAGAGGATTGTAATCTAGCTTGTAAGATGTGCTATGCTTCCAAGAGCCGTGCTACACCGTTGGAGAAGATCTTGGCATTCCTAGACCAACTTAAAAATGTTCCCCTGCGCTTGGATTTACTGGGAGGGGAGCCGCTAATGCGTGATGATCTTAGTGAAATAGTTGGCCATGCCAAGGGGCGGGCAAAAATTAGGGAGGTAACGTTGTATACCAATGGTACTCTGGCTAGCGAAGATGTGGTTTCTAAATTGCACGCCGCTGGTTTAGATAATGCCATTGTTTCATTGATTTCCCATGATCGGGAGATACACGATAACTTTGTTGGTAATGTTGGGGCTTGGCAGAGAACTTTAGTGGGAATTAAAAATCTAGTGAAAGCTGGAATTAAAACCTATACCTTTACGGCGCTACACAGTGAAAACATTGGTAACATTGAGCAAATTTATAAATTTGCTACCGCGCTGGGGGTAAAGCCACTATTTTATCAATATATTCCCCAGAAAATAGATGATTCTTTGCTACCTTCTGCTAAAGAATGGCATCAGTGTAAGCACAAAGTGCTGTATCAATATTCTCCGGACCACGCTTCCTATTTTAAAAGAATTATTAGTTGCTGTCATAGTGTATGTCTAGGAGGAAAATATGCGCTGTCAATTAAATTAAATGGTGATATTACTCCATGTCCCTTTATTCATGATTTAGTTTTAGGCAATGTTTATCAGAGTAATCTATGGGATATTTTTGCCCGACGTCACGATTCAAAACTATTTCAAGAATTTACCGCTCTTCCTCAAAATTGCAAGGCCTGTAGCCATAAACATTTATGCGGTGGTGGTTGCCGAGCGGGTAATAAACTTTTATTTGGCAGTTATCTTACTAAAGATTGTCGCTGCCTAGGTCCCTACCATGGACAGGTAGTCGCGGATAAAATCGCCGATTGTATGCCTACGTTTTTTTAATCATTGGGAGATAGTGAGCTATGATTACCAATATTAGTGATGAGCAAATTTTCAGAAAAAATTTGATCAGACCTCCCTACTATGCGCTACGAGAATTAGTTAAAATTGGCAATGAGGTAAGGGCAACCATTCCCGTTGAGCAGCCTCGGGGAAATGAAAGAGGAGTAATAACCTTCGCTGAGTCGGCACGGCATCTGGCAATTTTAGGCTCCTGTGCGGTTACGCTAGATAAAGAGGGTGATGAGTCTTGCCTCTATATTGCTCTAGAGGGACGTCAGAAGCTTTGCACTGAAAAAAGTATGGGGGATAGTGGTAATCTCTATGGGATCGCTCGGGGTGAAGTAATTGATAAGCGTCGAGCAAAGGCTTATACTAGATTGTTTCTTGCGGCTAATGATGAGCTGCTCTATGAAACTGAAGTTGATTTTTATATTATACCTCAAAGGATATTTGCTAGAAAATATTTTGATTTTAGACAAGAAAATCCTTCGGTTTCAACGGCGAGTATCGCTAATCCCTATGGCGAAGTTTTTCCTTTATATGATATATCTTTAACCAGGGAAAAAGTGAGTTTTTCTCTGGGAGTAGTTCGGCCGGAATATTGCTGCGGTCATTTTCCCGATTATCCCGTATTGCCTCTAGCTGTTCTTGGTTACTATCAAAGTAAAGCTATTTCACTTTTACTGGATCAGCTTACTGGGCTATCGGATACCCCGTACCTATTTAATAGTGGTGTGCTTAGGGCACATAATTTTGCCTTTGCGGGAACAAAATTAATATTTTTGGCGAGGTCACTGGAATGTTGTGGTGATGTTTATCTGTTTGAATCGGAAGTAGTTACTCCCGCGGGAGAAAAAATTGCCGACGCTACAGTAACCCTGACGTCTCTCGAAAAAACTTAGGTATTGCTTCGATTTTTGACTCTATTTCTTGGCATATTTCCTGGGACTCCCGGAGAGAATGGGAATGACTATTACGTTGGCAGAGAGTTGCCGATACTTGCGCTGCCATGCAGCTGATTTTTCTTTTGCCCAAAGTTTTTTTCATGGTTTCGTAGAGATCACTAATTTTATTATTAAGGACATTGCCAAAGGTTAGGGGAATAAAGTCACAGGGGGTTAATTCTCCCGTGGAACTAATGTATGAATGAAAAATCCCAGCATTGCAACCAAAGCGTTCGGGTCCTTCGGTGTAGGGAAAAGAGCTGACCTTAGGCATGGATAGTTTACGATTAGCTTTAAGCTGTAATGCATATAATTTACCGCAGTCAGTATCACTGTAGATGATTTGATCATTTCCCTCTATGTTAGAAATTCTTCCCGCCGGAGCTGGTTTGTGAATTCTAATCTCGTGGGCTCCCCTGCGCTTAACTAAGTTCACTAGTTGGGAAAATTTACTCCAGGTTAGTTCAGTTTTACAAAGAACCGGTTGCACAATGGTGTAGAGTCCCGCTTTTCTAGCATTAGCTATGGCGCGTAGAGCTAGGTCGAAAGCCAAAGGATTACCTCGGGTTTGATTATGCTTTTGTTTGTCGGCGGAATCTAGGCTGATGGAGATGGCAAATAATCCTGCATCTTTTAGAATTTTGGCCTTTTCATAGGTTAGATGAATGCCATTGGTGAAAAGTATACTCGCGGATCGTTGGTCGACGGTAGCTAGGAGCTTTTCAATTTCTGGATAAAGTAAGGGTTCACCGCCGGTAAATCCAATGTAGGATACACCAAGGTCTTGAAGTTCAGCGATTACCCTTTTCCAATCTTCATAGGATAGTTGCCGTTGATTATCTACATTACCATGGGCACTACAGTAAAAACAGCTACAATCACAGTTATTGGTAATTTTTAGATAGGTGGAGATTGGGGCCTGGATATCTCCCTGGGCAAAGGCGGTGAGAATATCTCCTTTGCCATTTAGAGCATGGAGAAAATTAAAAAATGCTTGGGATGGAATGGGAGGGATGAGAGAGTTGATAACATATTTTCCATTGCCATAGACTATTTTTTCGCCGGCACAGAATTTAGCTAGGTACTTTAAGTAAGCCATGATGCTTCGGGATTTTTTCCTCAATTTATATAATCTAGCAATAAAGCGGTAGATACTTCCGTCACACAATAGACGTAGAATAATAGGTAGATTAGCTAGCATCATGGATGATTATCTCTTTATACCAATGAAGCGAATAAATTTAAATGTTATGGTAATACCCTTCCTTTGGTCAATCTCTTCTTTAATTTTTTTAAAGATTAAATCTTCATATTTCTTCTTGAGAAAATATTTAAAGCCGGCACTGGGACCGCCGGTTTTTAGCCACGCTACCAATTGTTCTCCGGAGGAAAATTTATATCCCAAGGATTGTTCCCTGAGTTCCAAAATTTCTAACGATGCTTTCTCCACCCATTGTTTAAATTTGTTTAAATTTCTAGGAACCCATACGGGAGGAATGGTTCGCAATGCGAAGATATTTTTGAGAAATATCTTGGTGATAATTTTTTGCAGTTCCGATAGCGATTCCTGGGTGTTAACTAAAATTGCCACTTGACCGTTGGGCGCTAAAACTCTCTTTATTTCTTCCAGGGTTTTGCCTATTTCGCTATTATAATCTATGGCCCAGAAGGAGGTAACTAAATCCAGGGAAGCATCTCTCTGTTCCCGGAGCATTGCTAGCATCTCTTTCTCTACGAATGTGGTTACCTGTAATTCAGGATTTTTTTCCCGGGCGAGGGCTAGCATTGATTTGGCTATGTCGCAGGCCACTACATTACCACTGGGCGCTACTTTATTATCTATGAGTTTAGTGGCATGGCCGGTACCACAGCCAAGATCCAGGCAGCGCATGGTCGGTTTTAGTTCTAATTTATCAATAACCTCCGCAGTTTCCTTTGCCAAGCTTTGACGAGTAACACATTGATCGTAGTGGGGAGCAATATGCTCATAAACCTGGGCATAGAGCTTGGTGCTGACATTTTTATGTAAAATCTTTCCCAGGGTGGCTAGTAAGTTTCGAATCATTTATGCTCCATTGTATTGTTTCTAAGCCATAGATCTAAATAGTATATGGTTTAATTAATTTTTGATTTACATATACATTGCTATGTTAAATGGCAGATAATTTGATGTCAAAAATAGTTTTTCAAAACATGAAATTAATTGAAAAATGGAAGTTTTATATTTATACATAGCATTTAGTTTCGTGTTCCCTGGAAGTTATCGAGAAAGTGAATTTTATAACTGTGGCTAGTGGTGGATGCATAGGGTCTATAAAATAAACGCTTTTCAAGGCAATGGAGAATGGTTTATTAGTACCAAGCAAAAGGTTTTTATCTGCTAATGTATTGTCTTTTAACATTGTTATAAAAGTTAGCTGATAAATTCCAAGGTAACTAATGCGTGGTAGAGGGTTTAAAGATTTTATTGGAAGGGTAGTGTATATGTTTACCTAGATAATCTGCAAAAAGAGCTACTAATATAGATATATTATTAATAAAATGAATTTTTTAGGTAGATTATTATGGAAATTAAGACTTCGGTTGACAAAGTAGTATAATTTTGCGTAGTTAAACATAAACCGAGGCTACTTATGAAACAAAAAGAACTAAGTGATATCAAACGTAAATTACGTCTACTAGAACATGCTAAAATCCTGGGCA